>NZ_JAWRXV010000016.1:0-194553 GCF_046534875.1 Paraburkholderia sp. SIMBA_054
TTACATGCATGCTGATCAGGGAGCGTCTTGAGCCGATTCATCTTGACGAACGCTTTACGATGCGGACGCATGACGCATGCTCGATGGCCATGCAGAATTTCGCCCCGACCTGGCTTTCTATGCAGATAACTCCCGATCTCGATAGTAGCGGTAGTGAAGGCCCTCGTGCGCAGGCGTATTCGGCTGCGCCGCAAGAAATCGAACAAGCGCAGGCGCTCGCCGATTTGGTTCGACCTTTTTTGCAGGAGGACACCCATAGAGCGGAGCAGCTCACAGGAAGCGGCACCATCACGTGTGACTTCAAGATCTCGGACGTGTATGGAATCTCGGAAGCTTTCGAACCGGAGGGTAAATGCGTTGGAATCGCGTGCTGTCACGCTTCGATAGACGATCATGAACAGTACACCCGAGCATAGTTCCACTGCCTATCGAGAAAACTACCCTACGTGATTTCGTCGATGTACATAATAACAATTATCGATGTTTTAGGGCCAGATCAGCCGCTACTTTTCCAACCATTTTCGGCTTAGCTTTCGCTGGCAGCGATCTCGGTGATTATGATAATACCGTATATACAGTTTATAAAAAGCCGTATCTGCCGGGGCTCGAATGCCTCTGAACCCGGCTCATCTGCGCGAGTAAGGCAGCAACCGGTTAGGCCATCTCCAAAAGGTTCATAGCTCCAAGACACCGTCGTGTCCGACTCCCGCGACGGCCCGAAGCAACGGCGGGTGACGGGCCACGGTCAAGCCCGTGTAGACATCGAGGTATCGCAGCGCCATCGTCCTGGATGTGAAGCGAATTTCGAACTGATCCCGCACTCTGCTACGCGAAAGACCATCGAGTTGCGCCACTGCGCGCACTGCTTCGGCTACATCGCCCACAATGTATCCGGTCACGCCGTGCTCAACCACTTCCGCTGTCGAACCGCGATTGAACGCGATAACGGGCGTGCCACACGCCATCGCCTCTATCATCGCCAGACCGAAGGGTTCGGGCCAGTCAATGGGAAACAACAGCGCACGGGCGCCCGACAGGAACGCGGGTTTCTCGGCCTCATTTATCTCGCCGAGGAAGTCGACGTGAGGCTGCGCCAGCAGCGGCTCGATCACGCTGCGGAAATAGGCTTCGTCAGCCTTGTCCACTTTCGCGGCAATCTTGAGAAGCATACCGGCCCGGGCAGCAATTTCGATAGCCAGATCAGCGCGCTTTTCCGGACTGATCCGGCCCAAGAAGGCCAGATACGTTGGCTGCACGTGCGGCAGCGGCGTCAGCAGCGACGCTGGCACCCCGTGGGGGATCGTATCAAGCCAGTTTGCGCTGGGAAGCGGCGCCCGCTGCGACTCGGAGATTGACACTACCGGTGCCTCGGAAAATACATCGAACACTGGCCGCAGTTCCGGCAAATCGAGACGGCCGTGCAATGTGGTCAGGAAGGGTGTACCAAGCTGCGAGAAGACCGGGAACGGCAAGTAGCTGAGATGGAAATGCAGTATGTCAAAGTCGGGAGCTTTGCGACGAACCTGTTCAAGCATCACGAGGTGCGGCGCAAGCGGATCGCAAACTGTCGGATCGGAACGTAGCGACTTTGTTCGCCGCGCCGGCCGCCATCTCGGTTTCCAACACACCTGCGTAACAATGTTCACGGCGATGTTGAGCCGAGCATGAATCCGTGCCGCCCCCTTGCGATAAACGATGACAGCGGCCTTCTTCACTGCGTAGTCGGTCGTGCCAGGAAAGCGCAGTCGCGTGCCAAAGCTCTAGCCGATCGAGATAGTCCTTCCCTTCTTCGACAACACCTCGTTAGCCACGCGAATTCGGCCGCCCGAGCAATCAAAGCCCGGTCGGTGCCGCCTGACATTTTTGCGCCAATCGTGTCAACCGAAAAAGTCTGTCGAAAGCCGCCATCTTTTTGTCGGGCGCTGCTTTCGTAGGGGGTTTATAAACAATCACACAACGCGATCAGCGGGCAGCGAAGCAATAAATCCCGGTAGGAGAGCGTGATGAATGACACAGATCAAGGCCTTTTTGCACACGTTGCAGAGGCACCGACGAGGTTGCGAACGGCGGCGATCGTCGCAACCATTGCGGTTGCACTCACCGGATGCGGAGGCGGTGGTACAGACAACGCAGCCAGCCCGACAACGGTTGCTAACAAAGCCGTCGCAAGCCCAGCCACCCCCGCCGCTGACAAATCCACCGCGCGTCTAGTCGCTCCCCGGCATGCGCACTTCCAAGGGAAAACCTATAAACAGTGGGTGGTTTCTTTCTGGCAATGGGTGAACGGTATCGACAACGGTCCTTTCTACCCGAATCCGCTCATCAGCTGTTCCCGTCCAATTTCGGCCGGCCAAAGCGGCAGCGTCTGGTACTGGGCCACGCCCAGCCCCTACTTTCATGCACTCGGCGTTCCCAATGCGCCACAGGTTTGCGACCAGTCCGCAGACGTTATTCCTGCAGGGACGTCCATCCTGCTCGCAACACTGGATACTTTTTCGTCGACATTGCTGCCTCCTGGCGCATACACCCCGACCAAGGCGGCGGGCGAACGTGCAATCGCGGACCGCTTCGCCGACCGGATCCAAGACATGTTTGTCACTATCGACAACGTCCCTGTGAACGATATCGAGTCGTATCGTGTTTCTACCGACCGTTTCACATTCACAGCAGCGTTCCGCTGGGTTTTTGGTCTACCTGAACAGATTTACGGAACGGGTACGGGTGCCGCTAACGGCTACTACCTCATGCTTCGGCCGCTGCCGGCAGGTCCACACACGATTCATTATGGCGGCAGGTTTCACTATCTCGCGGGCGACTTCGGGCCAGGCACGCCGCCGCCGGATTACGTCGTGGACGTGACACTCCTTGTCACGATCGCGCCTTAGATGGGCAACGTGTTTTCCTTTATGGCCGAACACGGTCCAATGCATATCACTATTACAACTCCAACTATGCGAAAGGCAAAAACCGACCCTGACCGGTCCTTCCAATTGCAGCGACTCGGGAGGCCGGTTTGGGAAGTCAACCGGCCGCTGAACTCAAGATGCCTGGGCACAGTCTTCGACAGGTCGACCGGCTAAACGGCCCGACCGATCAGAACTGATAGCCGACCTCGATGTCCCCCTCTTGTGCGGACGCATGCGTGGTGCTGACGACAGCGTCGTAACTCAGCGACTTGGCAGGAGAGAATTCAATGAGAGTCATTCCTTTCAAGCTCTCGTATCGATGAATCGAACCTTGGCTGCGAACGAAAGTGAGCGCGTACTAAAAATTGTCGATATGAGAGTATCCTAGAATGAGTGAGTACGCGTGAGATCCGCAGGCTGGCAGTGTGGCTCTGCGCGTTGGTTGAGATCGCTCATTCTGGGAGCAGGATCATGCCTTACCCATTAAGAATAGGGATGACGAAGGAGCAGTTCAAGCAGGAGATAATGGAATATTATTTCCCGGACCTTTGCAAAAGCAGCACGGAATCGAGTTACGCCGACGATTACGCCGCTATTGGCGCATTTCTGACGCGGACCGATGAGGTATTACACAAGCTGATTCCATTGGAAAACAAGCTGCGCGAATTGGCATTGGAGAATGTGAAACAGCTTCGGGCTTCCACGAGCTCGCTTACAAAAACGGACTTCGACACGAAAGAGGTCACCCGAAAAATTTTGACGCGTGCATTGCTCGACGTCGAAACACAAGCTGGATTCAGCCAGGCCAAGAGTGGACTGCTGCACGACAACTCGGTTTTCGGCGAGGGGAAACGCAGCCAGGTGACATTGACAGATAAAGGAAGAACGACCGAAAGCAAGCGAGGAAACGCAAAAGACGTCAGTCTTCCAGCCGGCGTACCGAAGATTATCGGTAATATACACCCTACGGATTTCATGGTCCTGTTGAAGCACGGATACATGTTCAAGGACGTAGGGGCAGAGTCTGCGCATGGCGAATTCACGCATCGATTGCAGTGGTATGCAATCATCAAGGCCCGGGGCGAATTGAATCTGGCCAATAAGCCAATCGATCTGTACAAGAAGATGTGGTTCAAGAGTACGCTCGGAACAACGAACATTCCGACTAACCTCAAGTTGTACATGTGGGTGGCCCTTTTAGACAACTTATCGTCGGAGAAACAAGCGCTCAATTTGGGGACCATCGCGTGGACCGCTAACACATTCAACGCGCCCGAGGACATGAATACGGCATTGACGCGCAAAGATTACAGACCGGAGGCGCAATTCAAGGAGCAGGACTCCAGCAACCTCTTTGTACTTCGCAAATTATTGGCGGCGCGGCAAGGGAAGCGCGCACTTGGCGGCTACGACGGCGGCACCGATACGTATTCCAAGAAGAAGTTGGTTGACGGTAAGGCAAAGACAATTCTTGCGGGCAGACATACCGTGGGAGACACCAATCTGAGCGACCTGAAGCACGTCGTGGTTTGGATCGAAAGCCTGTAAAGGAGAATGATCTACTACGGAGACCGCGCCAAAGCTGGGGCTAAAGTCGGGCCCGCGAATAGGGCGATGGGAGTTTTCATAGTAAGTTACTACCCCGACCATCCGAAACGACCTCCGTCCTCAAGCTGCGAATCAGTCTGCGCGGCGTCATCCCGCCGGTGTGACGACGACTCACTCCTGATTCCTGAGCGGGCCACGATTGCGCAAGCGGCCGGTACTTGATACGAAGCCGACACCCGAACGTCACACCCATTCCTGAGGCAAATGACGCTTCATGGCCGCACTTTGCCGCCCGCCGCTCCTGCGGTTGTTGCTTGACCGACCTGCGCCGCAGGCCGCCTCCGCACTGAAGTGATGGGCTGAAAGCCTTGCCAATCAAGGGATCGGACGCACAAATTCCAGCCCAAGTCTCACGTTATAGGCAAGGAAACGGCCTTCGGGCGTTATGCCGAGGCCCGTGATATTCTCCCGCTGAAATTCGTCTAGACGCGAATCATCGTCTACGCCGAGGCTGACGGTCAAAGCCCCGTCCATCTCGGTTATGACCTTGTAGTTATAGTTCACAACCGCCCCGAAACAAGTAATCTCGCCCTCATCCACAACTAGCTTTGAGAGCGGATCGTCCGCCCCCATCCAGCGACCCTGCATTTGCGGTGGCAACGGCTAGTCACGTCCCATTCGTTCCACTCTTATCTCTCATCCGTAAGTCCGGTAAATGGGATTGTCGACGATCTGGACAGTACTGTCGACTGACCGCTCTTGGCCGAACTGAGCCCGACGCATCAGGCTTGGTTCGAGCAGCTTCCGCCGCTCCCTAACATATTTCGCGAAAGGTGGCTTTCCGGAGTTTGGCGGTCTTCCTATCGCCGAAAGTCTGCCCCGGCAGCGGTAATCAGAACTGTTTGTTGTGACGGCCTTTATGATCATGAAGCGGGTCGGGGCTCTTCAACGTCTCGCGCAGCACACCGGCGTCGTCGAAAGCGAAGTTGAACAGCTGGTACCACACGCCGTCTTCCAGATATCGGTAACTCCATACCTGGCGCTTCTTCAGTGGAAAATATGCCGTTTCCGCGGGCCGGCCGAACTGAACGAGGACATCGCTTTGTGTCCACTTGTCAGGCTCCGCTCGATAAAACTCGCCCGTTTGCAGCACCTGGCGGACGTTGATCACCTTGCCGGCCGCGTCGATGTCCGCGACCGTGGTGACTTCGCCCATCGGCTGCGTCGGCCACATTAACCGCCTCGCCCCGTCCGGAAGGTCGTACACCTCGCGCGGCGGTCCCAGCCTCGCAACGACGGCGAATTCCGGCTCACCGGCATGGAACCCCTGCCACGGCTGTACGCAAGCGCCAAGCACAATAACCGACGCACAGGCGAACACGGTGCGGATGTGGCAGCACTGGCGCCACACAGCGGGGCGTGTTCTTGATCGACGGGACGTCATGGAGGACCTCCCCTTCTACACGTATGCAGTTTGACACGAGGGAGCGGCAAAGATTTGAGCCGATCGTGAAAACACCGGATTCGAAGACCGAATCACTCGCATGATGGTTCATGCGATCGCATATGTCGAGCCACACACCGCGAAACGGGGTAAGCGCTGTTCGATGACCACTGTGGTCTCGTTGGCGAGCAAGTCGCGGACGGTCGATTCAATGGACTAGCGCATCGATAGTCTCGTCAGGTTGTGATCGTCGGAGCGGGACGGCTGCGCATCCGCGCGCGCACGACTGGCCTACAGCAATTCCCGGTCGTGCGGATTCGCCGTCTGGCGGGTTGTCAGCGGCGATAACGCGTCGAAGCGTCCCTGTCGCTTTCCATACCAGGCCGAAACTCCCTCTGCAAGGTCCTGGGTGTCGAAGATGGAGCTCTGCAGCAAGGCCATGTGTCGCAGAGATTCGGACGTACCATGATCGCGCGCGAAGTTGATCGCAGTCTTGCACCCGGCAACGGCCAGCGGAGACTTGGACGCGATGATTCGGGCCAGCTGCATAGCGTCTGCGAGCAGCGCCTCGGCATCGGGCAACACGGCATTCACGAGGCCGACTGCTAATGCACGCTCGGCGCTCAACCGCTCACTGGTGTAGGCCATCTGGCGGGCCACGCCGGCCGGAATGATCTTCGGCAGGCGCTGGAGCACACCCAGATCAGCCGTCATGCCGAGCTCGGTTTCCTGAAGTGCGAAGAACGCATCGGTCGTGCAAATGCGAATGTCGCAGGCAACGGCGAGATCGAGGCCTCCGCCGATGCAGCCGCCCTGAATTGCGCCGATGACGGGGAACCGGACTTGATCGAGAGTGTCGAGGCAATCCATCAGATTTCGCAACGCGCGCTGGAAGCTCAATCGAGCGCGTGGACTGCTGCTGTCAAACAGATCCGTTGTGCCGGCGAACACGTCGAGCGCCATGCCGGCCGAAAAATGCTTTCCAGTGGAACTGATGACGAGGGCACGGGTGTCGCCCTCGTCATCGAGCGCCAGGACGGAGTCGCGCAACCCGCTGAAAAAGGCCATACCCATCGTATTGAGCCGGTCGGGACGGTTCAGCTCGAGATGTGCGATGCCGGATTCGTTGCTGATGTGAAAATACTCGTTTTGCATGGATAGCCTCGAGAAGTCTGTCGTCAGTCTGCGGCGACTTTTCCGGTCAGTAGCCAATGGGCGACTGGTGCGATTCGAGTTCGCTGCGGCAGTCGAGTTGAAACGCCGCGCACGACAACGCAATGGTTGCGCACAAGCCGGGTTGTTGTGCGCAGCGCCTTTCACGTCGTTGACTCCAATCAAGAGGACCGCTACCGCTTCGCGTCACGGGATATGTGCCCAGCCCCGGGATCGCCGCCGACGCCTGTGTGAACTGCTGTTTGCCATCCTGAAACAAATTCGTGCCACGGAGCTGTGAACCAGTTGCCGTTCGCGCTCTGTCGGCAGTGACCGATGCGCGGTATTTGATCCGACTACCGCTGCAATACGCAGGAAAGAAATCCGGCAAGGACCGTCTGCATCACCTCGTCGTTCACCATCTGCGGATCACACATTCTGAAGAACTGCATACCATCGCACAGACTCACCAAGCCGAGAGCGAGCGCGTCCACCTGCAGGGGCAGTGGTCCGCCCTCGCACTCCGAAACGGTGCGAATGTACGCTCTGACCTCGTCGAGCTTTTCATGCCGGAATACGTTAAAGCGTTCCTGAAACTTTGCGTCTCGGCACCCGAACAACCTGGCTTCGACCCAAAGCGGGAAGCCGTCATGTTGAGAAAACTGCCGCCTGAAGTATTCGATGGCACGCGCCTTCATCTGCTCGCGGGTGCCAACCTTTTCCACAATCGCCCGCTGTTTGGCCTGTGCGCTATCGTGGTCCCGGCGAAGCAACTCAAGCAGCAGTTCCGGCTTACCATCGAAATTCGAGTAGAACGCGCCGCGCGTGTAGCCGGCTGCCTCGGCGATGTCCTCAACGCTCGTTGCGGCCAATCCCTTTTTGACGAACATCATCCGCGCAGCCTCAAGCAGATTCTCAAGCGTCTGCTCTTTGCGCTGTATGCGTGTCAGGCGTTCCCGCTTCATGGCATAACGGAACGGTCGGATCGGAATCTGCGGTTCTGCGTAAGTCGAGCAAAGCCCGAGCGCCGGGTGCAAGGCGCGTGCCGCGGAACGGAGGGACCGCAAGAATTCGACGGTGTCATGCCAAATGTCCAAGGAAAGAGTGGCGCCACGAACGGCTTAACGCTGTAGCTGTGGGTGACACTTGATATGGAGTGCATACTACTTCAGTGACCGCGTGTATGCTTTTGCGGTACATGCATGAGGGACCCGCAAATTTCCGACTGTGAGCCAGCTGCACGGCTGCGTCCATGACATCGCCCTGCATTGTGATTCCGGTCGACCCCGTATAACGACATTAAATTCATATCTGATGATATTGTCGAATAAAGAATTAAAATGGAGATTGATTGAAGACCATCCCGACCAGAAACTCGCCATTTCCCCGGTCGGGGTATCGCGGTCCCTCGTGTCTACAGTTGGAGGGTCTGTCGGTCCCCAGGCAAAGCAGCTTCGTTGCGGCGCTCACGGTGACACCACCTCCGCGGCATGGGTCGACTGGGCGAGGCTGACCTCGCCCAGATAAACGCTTTCACCCAGTTCGCATTCGCGCCAGGCGTTGCCAAGGGCATGACGGATTTCGACCCGGTAGAGGCCACTGCCCTTGACCAGACCACCGAACCGGAAATCTCCGAAGCCGTCCGAGACGGTTTCGGCAACTTTCTGACTGCCAACGTACAGGGCGACTGACGCATCCGTGACGCACTCGACTACGTCTTCAATCTGCGCGCTGACGCTTCCGCCGATAAAGCACGTTTCCCAGCGCTCGAGGCCGCTGTACCAGACGCGAGGCTTCGTACCCAGGTTGGGCCGCAGACCCTTGAGCCCCTCGCGCCGGGCCTTCTCGGCCATCGCTGCGTCATCGAGCTTGACTGTTTCGAAGACATCGGTGGGGCATGACTGCTGGCAACGCGGCTGGGGCCAACCCTGGTCGAGCAGATGGGCATCGAAGATCCAGATCTGCGGCAGTTGCAGCTCTTCATTCCAGACGATCGCCTTGTACGGGCACGACTTCACGATGTCCTTCCGGCCTCGCGCCTTGTCCGGGTCGATAATGACGATGCCGTCGGCGCGCTTGCGAATGGCGCTCCCACCCACACGCATGCACGGTGCTTCGTCGCAGTGATTACACATGACCGGCAGATACGCGGTCTCAACCATATGCGCGTCCCCCTGGACGCGGCGCAGGATGCGAACGGGGCTCTCGGCGTCTGGCGCGGCGGGCGCGGCATAACCGGGGAAGTCGTTGCCGACGTGCTCGTCCCGCGCAGCAATGACGCAGTTCTGACAGTTCTCGCAACGCCCCACCTTGATAACCAGATTCCACTTGCTCATTCCATGTTCCTCACGCTGCGCGACCGAGCTTGAACGCCTCGGCACTTCTCCACTTTTCGACCTGCACGAGACAGGAGTTGGGGCTCATGCTGCTCGTGCCGGCAGTTTGAGACCGGTCGGGGGTCAGCATATTCATGCAACCGCCGATTTCGACGCGCTCGCCTTCGATTTCAATCAGTTTGAATTCGGCGCTCGCCTCGTACGACTTGACTACTCCCGCGTTGACCAGCGGCGAGACGTCGGCCGCGCAGATCACTGCGCCCCGGTCGTTGTAAACCTTGACGAGGTCGCGATGGGCTATGCCTCGAATTGTCGCGTCTGCCCGACTAAGCCTCAGCAGCCAGAAGCGGTGCCCACCGATCAACGCGCGATGGTCCTCGATGCTGTTCACCGAGGAGTTCTTGCCGTCGCAGTGGGTATGGAAGCTGTAACGACTGTGCGTGGCAATCAACTGGAGTGGATACCGTTCGGCGAGCTCGGAACGCATTCCCTCCCAGGATGGAATGTAGCGATTGAGCGCCGGCCGTTCGGGATTGTCCGCCGTGTGCCGCTTTAGCAACTCGGGTACGAACTCCAGTTTGCCGCTCGGCGTCTGCAGGCCCGTGCCGAATTTTTCGGCGAACTGGGACGGCAGTGGGTGGGGTTCCTGCAGATCCTTCCGCCGGCCCTCCGCAAACCAGCGCATGTCCACCGGATGGCGCAATTCGGGCTTCTCGGGTGGCACGACGAAATAGCCCTTGCGGCAGAACTCGCGCCACGAAATATGATCGGGCAAATCCGACGAATCGAAGACCCGCTTGACCCAGTCAAGCTCACTGCACCCCTCGGTGAACACAGCGCCCAAGCCTAACCGGGTCAGGATCGCGGTGAAAATGTCGTAGTCGGAACGGGACTCGCCCAAAGGCTCGATGCACTTGTGCTGCAGCGTCATGATGCGATGATTGACCGTGCTGTAGCCATGATGGGCGTAGCCGCCGGAATTCGACCATTCCCCGATGTCCCAGCGCTCCAGCGAAGTGCAGGCAGGCAGGATGACGTCGGCAAACTGAGCCTCACCCTCCATCCAGATGGACTGGTTGACCACAAACTCGATGCTCGAATGCCGGTAGGCGTCGGCCCAGCGTCCGGAATTCGTCACCGTGCTGAAGGCGGATCCGCCGTAACGGTAGATCATGTGGATCGGCGAATACCCGGGCATGGGATAGGTGAACGGCGCGAACTGGGCTTCCTGCGACATGCCGTCCCAGAGGTAGCCCGTGGCGTGACCGTTGATGATGGCATCGGGCAGTTGCTGCCGCGGCACCATCTGCTTGACGGGATTCATGGTCAGGATGTGCGGCATGCGCTGGTAATTGTTTACCGCATTGGCGGTCCACGCCAGGTCGCCGGAAATGCCGCCGTCCGCGTAGCCGGGGAAATAGAAATGGAGGTCGTGAGGGACACCGACTTCAAGGCAGCCGAAGTTCACGCCCGGCTTACCCCAGCCCTGCATCGCCATCATCATGATCATGCAGCGCGCCCATTGCGCTCCCGTCGCGCCTCGGCCCGCGCCACCGAATCCCGCACCGGTCATCCCGACAGCCAGGTGGACCTTCCTGTTCCCCCAGCGGCGCGCAAGCGCGCGTACGTCCTTGGCGGGCACGCCGGTCTCGCCTTCCTGCCACTCGGGTGTCTTGGCAACTCCGTCGGTTTCGCCGAGAAGGTAGGCTTTCCACTCGTCAAACCCGGTCGTGCGGGTAGCGACGTAATCCTTGTCGTACAGATTTTCCACGGCCCACACGTACATAATGGCGGTGGCGAGCGCAGCGTCGGTTTGCGGTCGGACCGGAATCCATCGCCCGCCGAGCAATTGCGCGGTGGGGTTGCAGTGCGGGTCGATATGAACGAACTCAATGCCGAGTTCCTTGGCCCACAGGCGGCGCGGCGTCCCCTCGAATCCCGCATAAGCGCCATTGGTGCTTTCGGGATCGCAGGACCAGAAGACAATCATGTCCGCTTCCTTCAGGCAATCCTCGACACCGCCATAGCCGGATGGAACGCCGATCCGCATTGAATTGCCGAAATGATGCATGGCGCCCCAGTACCAGCCTTCCCAGCTGTCCGGATTCGCGGCGACTCGAGTGAAGCCGATCAGGTTGGCAAAACGTGTCAGCGCGCTGAGGTAGTAGCCCACATTGCCCCACTGGTGGTGGGACGACAGCGGGAACGTAATCGAACCTGGTCCATGAACACGCTTCTGCCGATTGATTTCTTTCGCGACAATGTCCAGCGCCTCCTCCCAACTGATACGCACATAGCCGGACTTGCCGCGGTTTTGCGGATTGCGCTCGCCGTCAGGATCGAAGTCGACTCGCTTCATCGGATGAAGGATGCGCTTGTCCGAATAGACGAGCGACTTGAGCGTCAACGCGTGGGGTGCGACCAGGCCACGCCGTGGCGGACTGAAGCGGCGTCCACGCGCCTCGATCACATAGCTTGGAGCATCCGTGCTGTCCAGATCGATGGGCGTCACCCGGACGACGCGACCATCCTTGACATAGACGAACAGCGGACCGCCGTTTGTGCAGGTAGTGTAGCGGCGTGTACCGTCGCGCATCCGCGTGCCCATCGGCAAACCGATGGTCTGCATCATGCTCAGGGTTTGCATGACCCAAACGAGTAGTTCGTCCTCGCCCTCGGTCACCACCTTGAAGTTCTTCGCGGCGTGGATAATCTCACCCTGGTCCGGCTTGGGGGAAAAGAACTTCAGCGCGGTGGCGACATCCTTGAAAGCCATGCGCACGTCGAAGCGCCGATGATTGCTGGCACGCAACCGAATGTGACCATTCTTGAACTCGATGATCCGATTGATGCTTCCGTCCATGAGCCCGATCGAAACGACGAGATCGCGCTCCTTCAGGCGTTCACGATAGGCGGGAAACCGGCGTGCCGTCAGTTCAAGGAGCTTGGGCAACGCAAAAAGAATGGTCTTGAGGACCTGTCGTTTCATTATTCGATCCAATGGGAAGCTTTGCTACACAAGCGATGGCATGAGGGCACAACCGACCGTCTCCCGGGCCTTGTGAACAGCCCGGGTGAACGGTCATGCCCGGCTGTGGGTTAGCGACCCGGGGAACGCCGGGCTCCATTGCAGCAGCATGTGCCGCGATATGTCGTATCCCATGTCTTTGATGAGCATTCAAAACCTCTCGGTTGGCGCGCCCGTAACTTGTGCATGCTAGAACGTATAGGCGACGTTCACGAAGACGTTAAGGGGATTAAGTCGGAGCGTCGACTTTGAAACGACCTGCGTTCCCGTTGCGGTCTGCCCGTACAACGTGAGGTGCGTCGTCACTGGCACGTAACCGACAGAGGTTCCGACCGACCAGTGTTTTGTAATCGCGTAGTTTGCCCCGATCTCGAATACGGGATTCCACGACGAACTGAGGTCCGCGTGTGCCGAACCGCCTGGTCCGAGGCTGTCAGTAACAAACTGGCTATTGGAAATCCGGACCTGGGTGAACCACGTATAGTTCACGCCCAGACCGACGAATGGACGGAATTTCGACGCGGCTGAAAACAAATGGTATCGAAGTTCGATGGCGGGCGGCATCGGCTTTGTCGAGCCGAGGTTGCCGTACTTCTGTAGCGTCCCATCGCCAACCAGATTTACTTTGAGTGGCAGACCGAAAAGCATGGCGACACCGATGTTGTCCGTGACGTAGTACTCGGTGGTAATTCCCACAGTATCCGAAGAAGTCGGATGCGCCCCGCTGCCGGGCAGTTGCTGGTTCACCGTTACACCGCCAATGCTTTGCACGGTTAGTGGCGATGCATCGCCCTGCGGCGCAATGTGAAGCCATCCCGTCGACAGCGTGATGCTTCCGGCCGATTGCGCATTAGCATCGTCGGTAAGCGCGGCTGAGCAGATACAAGCCGCCATACCGGCGGTACTGATTATTCGCCTGCAATTTTTCACGTGTCGTCTCCTGTCCCGTTGTCTGGACATTTTTTATGAACACCAGTGCATCCCGTGGAACCAATCCGCACTCTGCCCGTGGGGTTGTGTCGTTCTCCATAGTCTTCGTCCGGCTATGAAGGTCAACGGTGTGCTCTGTTACGTAGTTATACTAAATACATCAATGACGGTATCGATATTTCGAGCACCGGTACTTCGTTCAAACTCGTCTTTTAAAAAACTTACGCGTGACCTTTTGCGGTTCCGTCTACACCGTACCTGCCGGTAGCCGAACTTAAATCCGTCCAGTTACCTGTACTCTGTCCGTTCCGTATAGGTACTGATACAGATTTCCCCTCCACCGCCATGCACGCTAGTAAGCGCGCATCGCAACGCGCTCAGCCTCGGGCGGGAACACACACCACGCACCGTCGCGGTGCCGGAAGAAAAACAGTCCAACCGGTCCTGTCGGCAGCATTAGTTCGATACGCACATAGTGTTTCCGATTCGAGCCCGCATGACCGAATCGCGTAACCCGAACCGGCGCCGCAGAAGTTGGCCCGAGCCATTTTTCAACAAGCGAACGCAAGGACCTTTCCGAGGTAGTACTCATTCTCTTTCCCATCAAAATCGCTTCGAGCTCTTGACTCATGCCACCGGCGTCTGGGGTACGGTATCGGCCACTTGCACGTGACTGACGTTCCCGCCAATGCCTTTGCTCCTGTTACCTTGGCCTGCCAGGCACCTCGGTCGATTCCGGACTATCACGATTGTTCTGCGGTTTCGCGGCAGCCGACACGGAAAATGCGAACGGAAAACGTCCGAGCGCGGAAGTCGCCAAGGCTTCCAGCGCGGGGTCGGGAAGTTCGACGTGCAGTGAAATCCCGCGCGAGCTGTCTTCAATGATGCTGACGGTTGCATCCTCGACACCGGCCGCGACGAGTGCCGACTTAAGCGCGTCTTCCGTTTCGCGCCGTCTCAGCGCAGGCTTGAATATCTTGCCGACGCCTGTCAGTGGCATCGCATCCACGATCCGTATTCCCTTCGGACACGCGGCACGCTCGTTGATCTCGTGACGCAGAAACTCCACCAGTTCCGCTTCGGTTGCGGTGGTGCCTGGTTTTAGCTGGACATATGCAACCGGCAACTCACCCGCATGGATATCGGGGCGACCCACGGCTGCGGCAATCTGGACTGCGGGATGGCGGTGAAGTGGTTCCTCGATTGCCGCCGGATCGATGTTGTGTCCGCCACGGATAATCAGCTCCTTCTTACGGCCGGTGAGCCAGAAATAACCGTCGGCGTCACAGCGCCCGAGATCGCCGGTATTGAGCCAGCGGCCGCCATCACCTGACTCCATCCAGATGCCGCTGTTCTGCTCCGGCCGGATATAGCCAGCGAACACGTTTGGACCGGAGATAACCAGCTGGCCGACCTCATCGGCAACGCAATCCCGTACATACCTGCCGGTTTGATCGACCACCACTGCTTTCATTGCCTGACCGGGCAAACGAAGACCAATCGAACCGACCCTGCGCTCGCCAAGCGACGGGTTAACGCTGCTAATGCAGGTCCCTTCGGTAAGGCCGTAGCCTTCAAGGATTCTTATTCCTGTACGGTGCTGGAAGGTGCGAAGTAATTCGGCGGGCATCGGTGCAGCCCCGCACAGGCCATACTCGAGCGAGCCGATATCGTGCTCTCCAACCGGGACATCCAGTAGCGCCCCGTAGAGCGTTGGCACACCGCTGAAGAAGTTGACGCGGTAGTGCTCGACAATTTCCCAGAAACGCTTGACAACCCCCTCGCCCCGATACCCTTGCGGCGTGCCGAGCACGACGTGGGCACCACGCGAGAACGCCAGCAGACCTGTCACCGTCACGGCGTTGACGTGGAAAAGCGGTAATCCGCACAGAATCGTTTTGCCTGGGCCAATGGTTTCACCGAAGAATTGACCCGCGTTCCACGCATTGGCCACCTCGTTGCCATGCCGGCGCATCGCAATCTTTGGGAGTCCCGTGGTGCCGCCCGTGCAGAAGTAGGACGATTCATCACCGATGCCTATCCGACGCGTGCTGCTGAGCGCCGCCCCAGACTCACCTGCGATTGCGGCGTTGAAGTCGTGGATACGGATCTGGGAAGGAACCGCGCTTCGCAAACGTTGAAGCATCCCGACCGCAAAGTGCTCTTCGCCCGGCATACGGTCAGCCAGATTGACGAGCACCAGATCCTTCAGGGTGGGAACCGTATGCAACACTGCTCGCACTTTTTGCCAAAGGTCGGTGCCCGCAAATGGCGCCAGCGTGACGAGCACGCTGGCCCCTGAGGCGTTGAGCAGTTCGCCGATGGCTTCCGCTTCAAGCAGCGGATTGATCGCGCAGACAATTCCGGCCGCCTCGCCGCCCCAGATCACGAAATGCGTCTCGGGGAGGTTGGGCAGTACATATGCGATGACCGAGTCGTGTTGCACGCCCAATTGCGCAAACATGTTCGCGGTCCGCGTGACATCGTGCACGAGTTCACTGTATGTCCAGCGCTCTGCGTTCCGGTAGTCATCGGCCGTTGCAAAAAATGAGAGTGCGGGTGCGGACGGATTAATCGCCGCGCCCCGGCAGATCATCTCGTAAGTGCTCGTTGGCAGATCCGCCGGTGGCCCCTGCCTTTCGATGGCAAGGACATCGTCCATGCTTGTGACGCCTTTCATGCTGCGTCTTCCATGACAACGTTGCGTTGGACGCCAAGATTGATCGAGCGGTCATAGCTGACGATATGCGCCTCCACGACGTCCCCGACCTGCAGGTACTGGGGCCTTTCCGCCTGCATCTGGAGAAACAGCCGCCATTTTTCCGCTTCAGGCAACTGCGCCGCAGCGCGTTGCCTTTCGGGTGACGGAACGCTTAGTGCACAACCGGAGGGCGTCCCCGTCGCGAGCAGGTCCCCGACGCGCAGGTCCTGTACGCCGGAAAGCTCCGTCAGGGTCTCTGCCGGCCCATAGACAAGTCCCGCGGTGGAGTCGTTCTGACGGACAGTACCGTTTACCGTCAGCGTCAGCACGAGCTCCTTCAACTTCGGAATGTCCTCTTTCTCAAGCAGGCAAAGATAGGGACCCACGGGGCCAAACGTGCGATAACTCTTGCCCTTGTAGAACTGCATCTGCGGAATCTGGATGTCACGCGCGGAATAGTCGTTCACGATCACGGCGCCGGCGATGTAGTCGTGCAGGTTCTCGTCGGTGACCATTTCGCGCGACGTGATGTCACGTTTGAGCACAAGACCGAGTTCGATTTCATAGTCAAGAAACCGCACCTCCTTCGGCTTCACAACGGTCGAGTCGGCCGGAACGATGCAACTGGTCGCATTCGTGAAGATCATGTTGAACTTCTTCACATCCGGGTCCATGCCGGACTCGATCATATGCTGTCGGTAGTTCGCGCCCTGACAGATGAACTGCTGATTGCTGGTCACCGGCGACAACCATTGCACTTCCGATTCGGGAATTGTGGGACCGCTCAGCACCACCAGCCGTTCAACCGGATTGGCCTCGATAAACTCGGCGGTTGACTTGAACTCGCCCGGAATCGGCGTGATAGCGCCATTTGCCACCACGCCCCACTGGGCGCGGCCATGATGCAGGTAATGCAGAATGTGAAGTGCCATTTATCGATCTCCGGATTCCATGAAAGGGTTGGGTTCAGGCGAAAATCTTTGCGAGCGCCCGCAGCTTGCTGAATGTCAGGTCGGGGCTGCGGCGCAGGTTGCCGAGGAGCGCCACGACGCTCGCTGGCGTGAATCTGGGTTTCGTGAAACTGCGCGGCATCGTCGGTCCCCATTGCGCCATTGCCTCGCGGCTGACGGCATGCAAACCCGTCGGCACCTCAGCCGTAAAAAGGTCGCCGTCGCAATAGTGCTCGTGCTTGTCGCCCCACGGGTCCTGCCAGTAGTCGAAGATCTGGCTGCCCAGGATGTGGCGCCCAATTCCCCACGCATGCGTCCAGCCCTTTTCGCGCAGGACCCGCTGCCCCATGCCGACCGCATCGGCGTCGACGACTTCATAGGCGCTGTGGCTATATGTGGGTACGAACCCTTGCGCGAGCGCGAGCGTATGGTGATCGGCCGGCTTGTCGCCGAGATCAAGCCGCATGAACGCGACGACGGGTGAGCCATCGGGAAGCACCTGGACGTCGCTGGGGATGAAGCCGAAATGTTGCGCATACCATGCGCAGGTATCCTGGTAGTCCGCGAGTTCAAGCACGATGTGACCAAGCCGGATAATTTCTGGCGCATGCTCGGGCGGCCGCTGCGTCCCGTTGATCCGGACGGCTGCATCCACGGAGTTGAATGGCAAAGGTGGCCGATGGGACAGCGTGGCGGCTGGCGCCTGGCCCCATATCGCGTCGACGCGAAAGCCAGAAGGATCTGTTAGTCGTACCACATAGCCGCCGCCGGGCAATGGCGAGCGTTCGACGTCCGAAGCGCCAGGCAGTTTTGCAAGCGCATCGAGATCTGCCCTGTTATCGACCTGTAACCCGAAGCCGACGAAACGGGATTTTGATGCCTTCCGGACGACATAGCAGAAGTGGGAAGCAGCCGTTCCCCGAAGCAGCAGAAGCGCTTCACCGCGCGATACAGTTCGAAGCCCGAAGTCATTGAGAAACTGTTCGGCTTTCTGGAGGTCTGGCCGGTCGAATATCAGATAGGCCAATGCCGACGCTTTTGTCGTGGGATCGGGGTGACGGGCTGGCTGTGTAGTGGTGAGTTTCATGGCAGAAAAGAAATCAGGCGGTTCGGATGGTGTATTCGGCTTGCAGCGTCGGCGCGCTGACGGAGTTACGCAACAAGGCCAGACTCTCACGCACGATGCGGTTTGCGTCGGTGGCCGGACCATCGTGGACGATCGTCCTGTCAGGCCGGACTACTGCGACCCACCCGGAGGGCACCAGCCCGGGAAGGAATACGCCTTCGAGGTCTTCCCAGCTGTCGCGCAGGGACGAACCTGGCCATGCCGGCTCGACGGCGCGGCCCCGTTTATAGCTGCTGTCTCCACAGTCACTCCATCTGTCGGTTGTTAGACCGGCCCTCGGTCGCCGTTTAATGACATTAAACTCATTGCTGATGATTTTGTCAATGTAGACAGTTGCATCTATACTTGGGTACGAACAAATGCGGACCCGATCATGCCGAAAACTGCGAATCCCCGGACAGCAAAACGCCCCGCCCGTGCGGCGCCGATCGCCCCGGCTGCCGTACCCGAAGAACGTGAGCCGCGCGGTGCGCGCCGCAAGCGCGAGACGCGCGGCCGCCTGCTCGACGCTGCCCTCCGGCTGATGGCCGAAAAGGGCATGGAGGGCGTGGCGATCAACGAAATCACCGAGGCTGCCGATGTCGGCTTTGGCTCGTTCTACAACCACTTCGAATCGAAGGAGGCGATCTACGCGATCCTTGTCGACAATGTGTTCGAGGATTTTGCGGACATGCTGGATCGCCTCGCCGGTGGGCTTTCCGATCCAGCCGAGGTGATTGCCGTCTCCGTTCGCCATACCGTGATGCGTGCGCGGCGCGATCCCGTGTGGGGACGATTCCTGATACGTGAAGGGTTTTCGGCGCGTGCGATGAGCCGCGGGCTGGGTCAGCGACTGCTGCGCGACATTGGCAACGGTATTGCCGAGAAGCGCTTTGTGGTCGCCGATCCGTTCATCGGCTTTCTTTCGGTAGGCGGCACGGTCCTCTGCGCGATTGCTGCCGAGCTGAACTTCGTCGCGCCGGGTGCACCGGCGGCAGGCGTGCTCAAGGAGCTGGGCTTTAGCGGAGAGCATTTCCCCGAGCGTACGGCAGCAACGCTGCTGCAGACACTCGGGCTCAAGCGCGCGGAGGCGGAGAAGATTGCGGCGCGTCCGCTGCCACTCGTCGAGGAGACTATCGAAGCGGATTGAGGTCAGACACGGTGACGGCACCGTTTGGCCGGGCCGTCGTCGATGAGCGGTGGTGACCGATCACCTGCTTCCGGGCTGTTCGTGTGAAATATGCATCAGGTTGCACTCGCGCAGGCCCGTCGAACGGAGCCCGGGCGCCCATTGGTGATTCGCTTCAATCGCCCGGCACGGCAAGGACGTTAGCAGTCAACTCACGGTCCACGTTGTCAAGCGCTTCCTTGTGGAAAGCGTGAACTTACGCTGCCTCGACACAGATGAAAAGGCGGCGGATTCAGTTCGGATACCGAACAAATACCACCTGATTTTTCGCACGGACGATAAGGAAGAGCGACCCGATTCGCCGGATCGCTCGACCCGGACTCATCGAGGCGCGATCATTCTGTTAGCGTCGCCTGCGGCTGACCGGCCGGCGGCTCACCCATCGCCTGGAACAGCGCCGCAGTGTCATTCATGCGCTGGCTCGCTGCGCGGACGGCGCTAACCTGTGCATCGAGATACCGTTGCTCGCTGGCATGCTGTGCCGTTGAAGGCAGGGAGCCCATGCGGCAGCGCGACGCGGTATCGTCGAATGCCGCTTGCGCTGCCTGTGCCGCTCTTTCGGTCGATGCCAGCGTCTGCGCGTCGTTGTCCAGTGCGGCGAGCGAATCCGCGACGTTCTGGAATGCCGAGAGGACCGTCGACTTGTAGTGCAGAACTGCCGCCTCGTAGGCATCGATCGAGGCCCTGCGTTGCGCGAACAACGCGCCGCCATGGAAGATCGGCTGCGACAGCCCTGCACCGATGGCCCAGAGTCCGCCCGCACCTGAAAGCACTGCAGGCCAGCTAAAGCCGCCGCGGCCCATCGAGGCCGTCAGCGACAGGCTTGGAAACAGTTGCGCCGTCGCAGCCCCTACGTCGGCGGCAGCGGCCTTCACGGCGGCATCGGCTGCCTGAATATCAGGACGCGAACGCAGGAGATCCGACGGCACAACCACGGGCACATGCGCGGGCAACGACAGGCTGTCGAGTTCGGGAGCGCTCGGTGCATTATCCGGCGTGCGGCCTATCAGCACCGCCAGCGCGTGGATGGCACAGGCGCGCTGCTGACGCAGTGCCGGCAGCGTCGCCGCCGCCGAAGCCGCATCCTGCGTCGACGCGAGCGCCTGCGCGCGCGACACCGAACCGAGCGCGTACCGCTGCTGTTCCTCGTTGGCAGTCTCGTTGGCCACGGCAACGAGCCGTTCGGTGAGCACGATCTGGCGATCGAGCGCCGCCACATTGATCGCCATACCGACAATGTTGGCCGCGAGCGCACGCCGGGCCGCTTCCAGTTCATATGCCTGCACGTTCACGCGAGCGGCGCTCGCCGAGTTCGCGTAACGCGTCTGGCCGAAGAGGTCGAACGTGTAGTGCGCCAGCAGCTGTCCCGCGAAAAAGTTGTATTGCACCTGCTGAGGACCGAGTCCGGGCACGACGGGTGAACGTGCACGTTCGACCTGCACGGCACCGTCGACTGAAGGCAGCGTGGATGCGCCGACCTGCGCGCGCAGTTCCTCTTGCGCGGCCGCAAGCGTGCGCTGCGTAGCCGCTAGCGTGGGGCTGTTGCGCAAGCCTTCGTCGACGAGCGCATCGAGGGCGTCGGACCGGTAGAGCCGCCACCATTGCGGCACCGACGTGGCGCCGGTATCGAACTGCTGCGCAATACCACCCGCCGCAACAGTCTTCGAGGGTTGCGTCTGTGCGCCGTAGTGCTCGGGCGAAGGCATCGCCGGGGCCTCGCCGCTGGGGCCGAACGAGCAGGCCGTCAATGCGAGTGCCGTAGCCACGACGAGAACGGATGTCTTATAGGCAAGGCTCATGATCAACTCTCCGTATGCTCGACAACGACCTGTTGCATTTCGCGCTCGTCGCGCCGGACCCTGAAGCATGTCGCGTACAGCGCGGGCAGGAAGAACACGGTCAGTACTGTGGCGATCGTGATGCCGCCCATCAACGCGGTCGCCATTGGCCCGAAAAAGCCCGAGCGCAGGAGCGGAATCAGCGCGAGCACAGCGGCGGCAGCCGTCAGCATGATGGGCCTGAAGCGCCGCACCGTCGCGCCGATGATCGCGTCGAAGCGCGCGTGCCCCGCCGCGATGTCCTGATTGATCTGGTCGACCAGGATCACTGAATTGCGCATGATGATGCCGAACATGGCAATCACACCGAGCAACGCGACAAAGCCGAAGGGCTGGCCGAACAGGAGCAGCGCGGCCACGACGCCAATCAGGCCAAGCGGCGCCGTCAGCACGACGATGAACGTCCGCACGAAGTTCCTGAGCTGGATCATCAGCAGCGTCAGCACGGCGATGATCATCAGCGGCATTTCCGCGTTGATCGAGGTTTGGCCTTTCACGCTTTCTTCGACGGCACCGCCCACCTCAATGCGATAGCCGACGGGCAGACTGGCTTGCTGAGCGGTAAGCGCCTGCTCGATGTCGCGGGTGACGTCAATGCCCTGTGCGTCGCCCCGCACGTCGGCTTGCACTGTAATCGTCGGCTGCCGGTCGCGCTGCCAGATCACGCCGTACTCGAGCGTGTTCCGCAGATGTCCGACTGAACCAAGCGGCACCGGGCCGTTCGGCGTCGGAATCGCAAGGCTCGTGAGCTTCGCGGGATCGACACGCTCGCTCTTCGGCGCACGCAGATCGACGTTGATCAGCTTGTCACGCTCGCGGTACTGGGTGACCGTGTAGCCCGACAGCGTCATGGCCAGGAAGCCGGATACGTCCTCCGAGGTGATGCCAAGCTGGCGCGCCCTGTTCTGATCGATCTCGAACGAAACCGACCGCTCCGCCGGCTCGTCCCAGTCGAACTGGACGTTACGGGTGCGGGAATCGGCGCGGACCTTGTCTGCTACCGTGTCGGCAATCGAGCGGACGGTCGTAATATCGTCGCCGCTCACCCGGAACTTGATCGGGAAGCCCACGGGTGGACCATTCTCGAGCCGCGCGACACGCGTCCGCACGCCAGGGAAATCCTTTTCGAGTCTTGCATCGAGCCAGTGCATCAGTTCCTCGCGGTTTTCGATGCTTTTGGCGGTGATCACGAACTGCGCGAAGTTCGGCTGCTGAAGCTGCTGATCGAGCGGCAGGTAAAAGCGCGGCGCGCCCGTCCCGACAAAGTCGACGAAGTGCTCGATCTCAGGCTTGCCGTCGATGACCTTCTCGAGGCGCCTGGCTTCGCGCAGGGTCGCCTCGAACGAGGCACCTTCCGGCAGCCGCAGATCGACAAGCAACTCTGGCCGTTCCGAGTTCGGGAAGAACTGTTGCGGTACGCGCGTGAAGGCCGCCATCGCGATCGCAAAGAGCACAGCGGTGACGCCAAGCACGACCCAGCGACGCGCGATACACCACGACACCCAGCCCGACAGGCGCCGGTAGAAACCGGTGTTATAGACGTCATGTTCGTCATGAGCGCCGTCGCGCCAGTGGGCCTTGCGCTCCGGCAGCATGTGAAAGCCGAGTAACGGGACCAGCACGACAGCCGCGAACCACGAAACGATCAACGAGATGGCCGACACTTCGAAGATAGAACGCGTGTATTCGCCCGTGCTCGATTTGGCGAGTGCAATCGGCAGGAAGCCACAAACCGTCACGAGGGTACCCGTCAACATCGGGAATGCCGTGCTCGTATAGGCGAAGGCCGCCGCGCGCCTGCGGCTCCAGCCCTGTTCGAGCTTCACGGCCATCATTTCGACGGCGATGATCGCGTCGTCGACGAGCAGCCCCAGCGCGAGCACGAGCGTCCCGAGCGAAACCTTGTCCAGCCCGATATTGAAGATGTGCATGCACAGTGCCGTCACCGACAGGACGATTGGAATCGTGATCACGACGACCATGCCCGTGCGCAGGCCGAGCGAGACGAGGCTCACGACCAGCACGATCGCGACCGCTTCGCCGACTGACCTGACGAACTCGTCCACCGAGTGCTTGACCGCGTGCGGCATGCTCGAGACGGGAGCCAGCTTGAGCCCCGCCGGCAGGGTCGCCTGCAGTTCGGCCGTTTTCACATCGAGCGCCTTGCCGAGATCAATCACGTCGCCGCCCTTTTGCATCGTCACGCCGATGCCGAGCACTGCCTGACCGCCGACGCGCATCTGGGTCGCGAGCGGATCGTCATAGCCGCGCGTGATCTTCGCGATGTCGCCGAGCCGGAACGTGCGCCTGTTCACGGTGATCAGCATGTCAGCGAGCGCCTGCACGTCCTTGAATGCGCCGCTCGGTCGCACGAATACCCGGTCGTCCGCCGTCGTAACGGTGCCGACGGGCGCCACGGCGTTCTGTGCATCGATGGCCTGGGCGAGTTGCTGCGGCGTAACGGCGAACCGTGTCAGTTCTGCATTCGATATCTCGATGAAGATGTGCTGATCCGGGTCACCGATGTAATCAACCTTTGCGACACCGGGCACGCGCAGCAGGACCGTGCGCAACCTGTCAGCATAGTCGTGGAGCTGCGCAGGCGAAAAACCCTCTCCTTCGAGCGCGTAGATGTTGGTATAGACGTCACCGAACTCGTCGTTGAAAAACGGTCCGACCGCCCCCTTCGGCAGCGTCGCCCTGATGTCGCCCACCTTCTTGCGCACCTGGTACCAGGTCTCGGGCACTTCCCTGACGGGTGCCGAGTCCTTCATGGCGAAGAAGATCATTGACTCGCCGGGCCGCGAGTAGCTCTTGACGTTGTCGATATATGGCGCTGCCTGCAACTGGCGGCCAAGCCGGTCCGTGATCTGTTCCTGCACCTCGCGGGCAGTCGCGCCCGGCCAGTACGTTTTAATCACCATGGTCCGGAACGTGAATGGCGGGTCCTCTGACTGCGCAAGCTGCGTATAGCCGATCACGCCGAAGAGCGTTGCGAGTCCGATCAGGAAGATCACGAGCTGCTGATGGCGCAACGCCCACGCGGAGAGATTGAAGCCGCCTTCGCCAGATCTTTCGGCATCGGACGGGGTGACGGGTGCGCTGTGGGGCGCGGTTTCTCGGTCGCGGGCATTCATGACGGGAAATCCTCGGGATGCAGCGGGGGCACCACCTGTACGTGTTGTCCTGCACTCACGGCGTGCACGCCTTGCACCATCACGCGGTCGCCATCGTGCAGGCCCGATCCGATCGAGACGGTGCGTTCCTCGTATCGCTGGACGGCGACAGGGCGCAGCTCGAGTATGTCGCTGCCGGTGCGGACCACCCAGACAGCGGGGTCCTCGCCGCGGTGAAAGAGCGCTGTCACAGGCAGCGTGAACGGGTGCCCGGCCGCCACGTTACCTTCGGCATCGAACGTGACATTGGCTGTCATACCGAGGCGTACTTCGGGGCTCGGGGCGGCCAGCGTCAACTTCACGCGCCAGGTGCGGCTTTGCGAATCGGCGGCGGGCGATACCTCACGCACGCGTGCTTCGAAGGTCTTCTCTGGCAGCGCTGGCAGGCTCACACGCGCCGTGCTGCCGACGGTCAGCGAGTTCAGCGTCCGCTCGGGCACGTCGCAGACAATATCCACGTCGCCCGTCCAGTCGAGGTGATAGATGGCCTGAGCGGCCTGAACGTTCTGGCCGGTGTCGGCATCCTCCGATGTGATCACCCCGTCGCGGTCTGCCGTGAGCGTCGCGTAGCGCAGGTGATCCGTCGCGAGCGCCATTTGCGCAAGCGCCGAATCGCGCTGCGCAAGGGCGGAGGCGTAGGCGTCCTGTGTCTGTTCGAGTTGCGCCGGCGCGATCAGATTCGCATGTGCCTGCGCCTGGTCGCGATCGAGCTGCTGCTTCGTGTACACGAGGCGATGTTCGGCGGCGTCGAGTTGTGCACGCGCGTTGACAAGGTTATTGCGCAGATCGGTAGGGTCGAGCGAGGCAACGATCTGTCCTGCCTTGACAGCATCGCCGAGGCGCACCTTCCGTTCGGTGACCTTGCCTCCTATCCTGAACGAAAGGGACGTGGAGTACCGCGCCTGCACCTGAGCCGGCAACGAGGCGCTTGTCGTGCGTCCGTCGGGATGAACCGCGAGGGCGACTACAGGCTTGGGTTCCGGCGCGACGGTTTCGCGCTGGTGGCATGCTGAGAGCAGGATCGCACCGCAGGCCGTGATCAGGGCGTGCGCGCGGCGCGGGGATCGGACAAAGGAAGGGAAGAAGGAACGCGCACGCTTCTGCGCGATAAGACCGGAATGTTTCACGATGTCCACAAGGCAGGTGATGATCGAGGTAAAAAAAGGTTGCCCTATGCTGTGGAATCCTGATGTGCCGGGAAGCACGGCTCATCCTCAGCGCGGACGCACAAAATTAGTTTCTTAATACGTTTGCAGTCCTACTTATAGTCGGTTAAGCAATGGGCGGAATTTCAGTCCGATCACGGCACACGGCACACGGCACACGGCACAACTCCGTTAGCGGTCGGCTGATGCGTAAACAAGTGCCAGTAAGCGCCTACCGGGATCTCCTGCCCCGTCCGATTCCCTACTCTTCCGTTTGTCTAGCTGAACATGTGACATTAAACCCATAACTGATATTATTGTCAATCATGACGTTAAATTCCAGAAATCGAACCGTACGATAAATGAGGAGCCAACATGCCGGATGTCCAGAACCCGCGCGCGAGCCGTCGACATGACCTCGCGGCACTGATAGCGCCCCGGGAGACGGACAATGAGCGTCATACGCGCGGTGCCCGACGAAAGCGCGAGACGCGAGACCGCATGCTCGACGCTGCGTTCGGGCTAGTGACGCAAAAGGGCATGGACGGCGTAACCATCAACGAGATCACGGAAGCCGCTGACGTCGGGTTCGGCTCGTTTTACAACCACTTCGAATCGAAGGAAGGGATCTTCGTTGCGCTTCTCGAGTGGCTGTCTGAGGAATTCGCGAATGCGCTCGATCGCCTCGCCGGCGACCTGTCCGATCCCGCAGAAGTGATCGCTGTCTGCGTGCGTCATACGCTTATGCGCGCCTACCGGGAGCCGGTGTGGGGGCAACTCCTGATACGCGAAGGGTTTTCATCGCGTGCGTTAAGCAGGGGTCTCGGTCAGCGACTGCTGCGGGATAGCGAGAGGGGAATTTCAGAGAGGCGCTTTGTTGTCGCAGACCAGCTCATGTGCCTCATCTCCGTTATCGGCACCATCCTCGCGGGAATTGCTGCTGAACTGCACTTAGCCGCCTCAGCGAAGCGAACGGTTCGCGCGCGAAAGGCGCTTCGATCCAGCGAGGAGAAGTTCGCCGAGCGCACCGCGGCAATTGTGTTGCAGGCGTTTGGTCTCAAACGCGTGGAGGCGGAGCGAATCGCACGACGTCCACTGCCCGTAGGATGCGACGTCAAGACCGGCTAAAAAGGGAGTGATTGGTAACCGCTTATATTCGCGGCTTTTTCCCGCTGCCAGACCGCAGTCGATGAACCGTACCCAAAGCTGCCTGGCGTGACGTACATCAGTCGGTCTTCGTTAGTGACGAATGTCTAGCCTGTGTTTCACCATCCATACACTGTTTGATTGATCGATCCCGTCACTATGTGCGTAGAGGTGGCGGGACAACCGAGAGCCACTGAATACGACGGTCTTCGCGGGCGCGCACTCCGTCTCCCGCAGGATTCGGCTTTGCGTCCGCATCGAGACCACCTTGAGCATCACGCGGATACTGCCCAACGCGCCCGGGTGGCTCGTGGATGAAAATCCTTGCCGCGTTTGTCGCACGACTGGCTTAGTCAGCGTTGCGGACGCTGGGATGTCCGACCGACAATGCAGGCAAGCGACGTTGGATGGCCGAAAACACCTCGATGAACCTTCTACAGAGCGGGGGTTGAAATGCGCCGCGTCAGCTTTCTGGCGATTTGCTTGAACGCGAACTATCGGGCCTATTTACGTTCAAAAACCCTGTTTCGGGCACGGGCACGGGCACGGTCATGTTTGGGCATGCAATCGACGTGCTCGCTGAGCTGGTGAACGATTCGTATGCCCAGTATCGAAGCCTCTTTTGCGGGCTATCAGAGCTGCACCCAACTTTGGCTCGGGGCGATGCCATGTACGTCGACATTGCGGAACCTGTTCTCGCTGACTGTTCAATCAACCAGCGTCGGCTGGTATCGCCCAACAGCCCAAGCCGGACAAGGGTTTCCGGCCGATGCGCCCTACCGAAGTGACAATACCCAGAAAATGTCGAAAAATCTCGGGAACTCAATGACATACAGGAGTTACCGCGCCGCTCCTTAAGGGGCAAAAACGCCCATTTGCATCCTATTAAAATCAAAAACTTACATGGGGGTTTTGAACAGGGCCAACGCTGCGGACCGTCCCTTACGGAGCGTCGGGCCCATTCCCCTTCAGGCGGATCGGGCAGCCATCGTTACCCCCTTCCCCCGTTGTGCCTGAGCCTGCCCGGCCCGCTGGCGCCACTGCGCGCGCGGGCCAGGCAGCCAGCGCACACTGCCCGTATCCCGTCTCCTGGCAGCCAGCGAAGAAGTTGTTGACCAGTGCCGCCGGTCGCGCTGTCAGGGTTCAACGGCAGGTAACTGAGTGGTCCGGTCATCCCCGGCCGGCTTCTCGAGTTCAGCGGTTCGGCCAGAGTCGACGTTGACTGGTGGTTTGGTCAGCGACCGTTGTGTGTCACATAGCTGCCAACCGACGCAAAGGTCGAGCGATCGTTTGTACCGGCGGCTTTTCCACCGATGGACGGTCGCTGTCCATCGCAACAAGCTTGCAACCCGATTGCCGGCGGTTTCGCGTAGTGTTAATAAGAGGAGTTGCCTCACGACGCGTCGCTCCCATCTACGGAAGCTAACCGCGTTACGGAAACCCGCCGAGAACGCTTGGTTCCTAGCCTGCGACGTCCATTTGGCGAGGGAGGGGACAGTGCACTATTCTTGTGAAGAGCAGGATGCAGCGGAGCCCCTTCTGCTCACGCAAATTCAGAGCCTTGTCGATCAGGAAACTAAAGGTTCTCAGTTTGTAACCCAACGAGGGCGAAATGCGGCGAACCGCCTCTAAGCGTGCGCTTGTCTTGATGGCCCTAATGTGTTTGGGGACCCTTTCGCAGTCCGTTTCAGCGCAGTCGGAGTGCGCTGCGACGAACCAGAATGAAGACCAAATATGTAACGTAAGTTGTCCGCTCGGCCAAACCGCTGCCTGCAAGGAGGGTATAGGTTCCAGCGCTCCAAAATGCGTATGTTCCGGCGCTAGCACCTCACTTGATCCAACCGTTAGCGGATATCGCGACAGTGCGTCGCGAACCAATGGACATTGACGATACCTACCAGCACATTGTCTGAACCGGTTACACCGCTGACATGCAAAGAGGCCGACTAAAGCGCTTTCCATTCAGGACGTCTCACGCATCGCACGCCTGCACTGCTTTCAAATCTTGATAGCGATGTCCGCGACTTGCTCCTCGATCATTTTTCGCATCGGCGGTCCATCGTCCCCTCGGTGAACGTTGAGGACAAAACCCTCTCGTTCCCGCGCGGCATTCCTACGTCTTCAAGTGTCTGAGCGTTGTCACTTTTATTCCGAGATCTGGTTCGTGTGAACATCGATTTGCTACGCCGGTTCGGCAGGTGCGATCTCATTAATTGATCCATCTTTTTGCGGGCCAACTGCTGTTCGGCGGAGCCATGTCCACACTGGTTTGAGTGTCCGTTCTGCGAGGTTCTTCCGTCACGCGGGATGCTCCATCGATTGTCTCTTCATGGCCGAGCCTGTGTGAAAACGCACTCATCGCCTAAACTGAATCAACTCATTGATACCGGGTGACTCATGAAGCGATTCGTTGAAGGCGATGACCGCAAACAGGTCGCACTACTTCCCGAATGCGTCGACGATTACATAGGACAGGACAATCCGGTCAGAATCATAGATGTCTTCGTCGACGAACTGGACCTTGCGGAACTTGGTTTCAACGGCGCTACGCCGGCTGTCACGGGGCGCCCGTCCTACCACCCGGGCGTGATGCTCAAGGTCTACATTTACGGCTACCTGAACCGGGTACCTTCCAGTCGGCGTCTTGAGCGCGAATGCCAGCGCAATATCGAAATGATGTGGCTGACAGGACGTCTGGCACCAGACTTCAAGACGATCGCCGCGACAACGGCGCGGCGATACGGAACGTATGCCGGCGTTTCGTCGAACTATGCCGCGGTCTGAAACTGCTATCTGCCGATACGGTGGCCATCGACGGCAGCAAGTTCAAGGCTGTGAACAGCCGGGACAGGAATTACACGGCGGGCAAGATCGATAAGCGTCAGCAGCAGATTGAGGAAAGCGTTCAGCGATACCTCGACGCGATTGAAACCGCAGACCGAACCAGTCCAATTGGTTTCGATGTGAAGACTGTGCGGCTTTACGAGAAGATCGCCCGTTTGCGCCAGCAGATGCGTGAACTCGAGCAGATCAGAGCGCAGTTGAAGAACCAGCCCGACAAACAGTTGTCACTCACGGATCAGGATTCCCGTTCCATGACCAGTGATGGCAGGAGAACCGGAACGGTCGGCTACAACGTTCAGACTGTCGTGGACACGAAGCATCATCTGATTGTCGAGCACGAGGTGACCAACGTCGGAAACGATCGTGGTCAACTCAGCAAGATGGCCGTGTCAGCGAAGGAGGCGATGGGCAAACCAGGACTGAAGGTGCTGGCTGATCGAGGCTACTACAGCGGTCCTGAGATCCGCTCGTGCGATCTGGCCGGCATCACAGCGTATGTCCCCAAACCACTGACCTCGGCGTCGAGGAAGAAGGGCCTCTTTACAAAGCGCGACTTCGTCTACGTCGCAAAAGACGACGTGTATCGATGCCCAGCCGGCGAACGCGCCATTCATCGATTTAACACCGTCGAAAATGAAATGAATCTGCGAGTGTACTGGCCCAGCGCTTGCCCGCGCTGCCCTCTCAAGGCGCGCTGTTCGCCCAGCGACTATCGCCGCATCCGACGATGGGAGCACGAACATGTACTGGAAGCTATGCAGCGTCGGTTGGACCGGAGTCCTGAGGCAATGACCGTACGCAGAAGTACTGTCGAGCATGTCTTCGGAACGCTCAAGCACTGGATGGGTTCCACGCACTTCCTGACGCGGACGCTTGGGCGGGTGAGTACCGAAATGAGTCTCCAGGTACTGGCCTACAATCTTAAGCGAGTCATGAATATACTTGGGGTTGCGAGGACGATGAAGGCGATGAGGATGGCTGGAAGCTGAGGCCCTGAGGGGTCGTCTTGCGATCGGTGATGTCGGGAACATCGCCCGGTCTACAAAACACGCTCGAGCAGGCCAAGCAAACTCGCCTTAACGCGAAAAAGTCGTTTCCACACGGCCTCGGCCGGACTGAGACCCGGCCGCTTCGCGCTCACGTGCGCGCACGGCCGCGCAGCCTGTCGTGTTGAAGCATAGAACAAGGCAGTTCCCGGTCCGGCACCCGCCCTTCAGGCCCTCTGTAGTATGTCGATTGCCTGTTCGGCATCATCTAACGAGTCGACCGCGATATAAGCAATGAACTGTGTGCCAAGTACAGCGGCGGAAACGCCGCGGAGGTTGATCCCCCCATCTGCCGACATCCGGGTCAACTGTGCGATGATCCCCAGTTGGTCCAGGCCCATTACACGGACGGAGTGAAGGCTCGGGGTAACGTTGAAGCCCACCTGTGTCGCGGCACGGATCTCCTGTTCCCCCTGCAACGGTGCGACAAACACGACCCCCTTGCCCGATGCTTCCGGCGTGCGACGTGCGACGACGAACTGCAAGTCTGCGCCAGCATCCCGCAAAGCGCTTAATGCCTGCGCCAGCCCGCCCGGTTTGTCCTCGATGGTAGCAGCCCAAACATCGACGCGTTCTACGCTCAGTTCCATGGCAGTCCCTCCCGCCTGATGCATCTCCCAATAAAAATCTACGTCACCAACGGCACGCGAGCAAGGTCGGCAGCGTAAGCGACACACGGGAATACCGGAACCCCGGACCGGAACCATGAAGTTTCACGCTATGCAACGCCGGCACTGTGCGCCCGAGAAACACCCGTTTCGGTTTGTCGTCATGCGACGCTTCTTCCGGCAATAGGCCGATATTGTCGCGCGCCGACCATCCCGGTTGCAGACGAGAATCTGCGGCGTGCCAGTTCGCAAGGGGTGCGGTACATCATGCAACGCTCGCGCGGGGGCGGAACCAACGATTGTGCGCGGCGACCTACGCCATTCTTCTCTCGCGTAACTTCGATCTGCCTGCAGAGTGACGAGGTCGAGCAGGCTCGCCAGATGGGTCAGGCGTTCGCCGCACAATGAGCCACTCCGTCCGACTGTCTCAGTTTGACGTTTCTCGGACTTTCACCCCCGGAATCCCCGGGCACCGTGCCAAGCTAGACGTCTTTCAACTCGGATGAACTGCGCATCGGGAACGGCGCGCTTTCTGTGAGCGCGCAGTTCCAGGGAAAAGCTCGGCCACGCGACACCCGCCAAAGCTTCGGAGGCCCGGGGCCGCACCCAAGGTTCTATCGCCGCTTGCCGCAAACGGTGACGGGACAACAAAGAAATCCAAAGAGGGGCGACGTGGCGATTCTCACCCCTTCCAATCGCATGAGTCTGATGCCGTTCGCTCAGATCGCCACGCGTATTGGCGGAGCGCTAACCGTCACAGTGACGTTACTCGTGCTTTCGCGCATGCATTGAGCCATCGGCTAATTGCAGATGGCAAGAGCGCAGACGTCGCTCCTCTCTTCCGGCGAGGCGACATCATAAGCGCAACACGTTGTTCTGCAGTCGGCGTGCCGGTCGATCGTACGTCTCGCCGCACGATCAGCTTCGCCGTGCGCTGCGCGGCGTGACGATATCAAGTGACGACTCAAGACCTAAAAGACGGCAGCCATCCAAACCCCATGGACCACCATATGAATATTGACCGATTCTTCATCACCGCATTTGCACCGACCGGAAAACTGCGGGCTTCGATTAATCTCGGAAACCCGATATTGGCCAACCGGCATCCCAAGGCGACTGACGCCGTCAACATCAATTCTGATTTCCCGAAAAACTTCATAATCAAATTGCATGCAGACGAGATTCCCATATAAGTTCGTAAAGGCTGAACTTATCGAATCGACAGATTCACATCAAGGCGCATGCACCCCGGCAAGTCGAATTAATATGCAATTACTTAAGGAATACGCTCTCCGGCACCAGCTCAGTTGAAATTGTGCCCACTTCGCAAGCTCTGCCGCACACGCCTCTCAGCGAACAGAGCCACATAGTCCAAAATTCGCGCTTCCTTGCTGTACTCGGCCCATGCCTCCTGGTACAGCCTTAATACCATCTCCATCGGAGCGAGGGTGTCAGCGGCAATTGCCTTGACGATGTTCTCAACGGCAGCCTGGTTCATATCGGACTCCTGGCGTTGAAGGTGACAGAGACGACTTGCGCGGGACATCCATTAGACGGGGACGTATTTCGGATCGCCAATTAATTTAGCCTATCCACTGCAACGGTCTGGTTGACCAAGATTCGTCTGGCTACAGCCTGCCGATTTCCATACAATCAATTCGATTTAATACGCTTTTAACGCAACGCGATCCAAAGTTGGTTGGCATTCGCTCGCATATGTACGCCATTGTGCAGGCCAATAAACTGATCGATATCGATATATCGCATAGCTAACACCATTTCAAGTTTAATTAGGCTGCCAGAAAAACGGATTCCGGGAACGACGCTCCTGATATCCACGCCGGTTTTAAGGCTATCAATACTGCACCCATTATCGGCAAATCTGGTTTACCGAGTTCCTCGCCTTTTCGCTCAGCTTTCTGCTGAGTCGACTAGCTATGAATTGGGTTTTCACGCTTAACGCTAGGTGATAAGAGCCGCATATCGGCCCGCGTACCCTCAGCTAATTAGAGCTGCCATTGTCGTCCCACGATGACGAGGCGCGCTGATAAATCTTGCGTATTCGCGTTGACGATCCCGCACGAAACCGATACCGGACTGCCATGACCGAAAAAAGAGCGCCCTCGTCTTCGACGATCGAAGCGCCGATTGGTGAGCACAGCCGCCGCCCGAAAGTCCGAGCGACGCGCCGGACGAACGCCCCTTCATGGCCGAGAGCACCAATTCGATGAGCGTCGCCGAATCGGATGGGTTTGCAGCAGCCGCTTGCAGTGCGACACCCGCCATCATGACCGATGCACGCGCCGCTGACGATGCTGACAACAGTTCAGAAGCCTTCGTGGTCGATTGCACCTGCGTGTTGCTGCCCGTGTGCCGCTATTGCCGCCGCCGAACAGACGCACGAAATTGCCAGCGAGCATCGATACGGCGCCGATGATGCGCTTCACATCGTTGACGGCCGTGACGCCAATTTGATACGGGCCAACCGCAGTCGAGACTGCTTGCTGCACCACTGCCGCGCCCGCCGCGATCGACGCGGGCGAGCTTTTCACTTAAGTCGGCCAGCGCCTGAATACCGGTTTTGCTCGCTGCGCCCGTGCTCGCAGCAGCGGTCGATACCGTAGTGGTCGGGAAGAGCCGATTACCCGAGATGGTCAGCGTCAGCCAAATCTCGAACGCGCGCCCGAGATTGCGCCGCTCGATGCTGTCAATACCCGGGCAGCACACGCTCTGGATCGTGCCGAGCGTCGGATGCACCAACGTCTGGCCACCAGCCGTTTCGCATGCCTGGAGCAGCCGATCGCGCTGAGAGATGACAGCTCCGCCGCCGTTGATGAGATCACCCTCAACGAGGAACCCGAGCACTTCGAACTGGCGAGGACGCTTGCCGAGATCTTCGACCCACACGACGTCGCGAAACGGATAGGTATGGATCGAAGTCTCCAGAACAGGTGCAGCGGACTACTTCACGCGGGGTCTGTGATGGATCGCTTGCCCCTAATGGACATCGGATTTCCGCGCCAAGCCATCCACGCCGAGCACGGCAAGGACCGCCTGACGCGTCTTTTCGTCCGGACAAAGCAGGATTACAAGGTCGCCCGACTTCGCCCTGAGCAGCGGCTCGGAAATAAGTTCGGCGACAGCGTTAATGTCATCCACCAGTCCGCAGTGGATGTCCAGTTCCGATTCGATGTCGCCGAGGGCCGAGGCGTCTCTGAGAGTCGTGCCCTGACGAATGATGACGTTGATCGTTTTGCGTCGGTAGGTGCACACGATCAGCTCCCCGGTGATGCCTCGCACAACCTTGCTGGTTACTTTCATTTTCTGTCTCGACGCTTTGAGTGCAGCGGGAAAAGTCGGAACGCGGCAACCGTGTATTTTTCCAGCGCGCATCGAGTGCATCTGTTGCAAACCGCACAGTCAACCAAACTCATCGGCTCACGTGATTGAGCGCGTTGCCTGTGATAACGCCCTGCTCGCCGCTTGCGATCGGACTCATGCGCACGGCCTTGCTCGCAGCTGTGATGTTCGTCGGTATCGGTTGCGGCTGGTTCCTGTGTCTTGCGATCCTGGCAGGTGAGCTGTGGAAATGATCAAGACCTGGGCCGGTGCAGCGGCACTCGTCGCGATCTATCTGCTCATTTGAACGGCGTCTGACCATCGCGGGGCTGAATTTGAATGCTGCAGCGTGGTCCGCTGCACCTGATCCCGCAAAGGATCATCATGGATTGATTATTGACATTTGATTAGTATTCCTACACTGTTTGCTTATCGGTGGATTTATGGTGACCTACGCATAGTGGCCGCTATGTAAAGCTTTGCATAGCGACCCTCAAGGGACATTCTCGTCCGCCGATAGGCGCCGTTCGCGCTCTACCTGTCCGGCTCCCTCAGATCATCACTGTCCCATTGATCCTATCCTACCGAGTCTTCGCCGATCATTACCGCAGTGATTCGCTGTGACGCGTTCACTCTCGAGGAATCTCTCATGGATTTCGGCCGAGGATTCTTTCTCGGCGGACTCACTTGGACGGCCTCACTATTTCTACATCCGTGAAATAGTTGGCATGGTCGTTTCACCTCACGTAAATGTTCGATTCCCCACATATTGCGTGGCTTGAGCTCGTATGCATTTCGTAAGTTACCTATTCTGTTGATCGTCAAGTCAAAAATGCAAGTGGATGAAGGATCCTGGCAGCCAGACCGGCATGGTCGTGTCCGGGAGGTTGCGTCCTACCGCTAAACAACGTGCGAGGCATTCATGCCTGACTATGCATTGGATAACTCCTGGAGGCATGCCAATCGCCGTCTGGCGCTGCTGGAGCAAATGCTCGACCCGATGACCCAGCGTCGTATCAAAATGCTCGGAGTGGGTCATGGGGCGCGTTGCCTCGAGGTTGCGGCTGGAAGCGGCTCGATCGCGAAATGGTTATGCGAGCAAGTGGGGCAGACCGGCAGCGTAGTGGCAACCGATATCAACACCACATTGCTCGATCAGATCCGTCTTCCGAACCTCGAAGTCCAGCAACATGACATCCTCAAGTCTGAGCTTCCAAGTTCGGCATTCGATTTCATCCATGCGCGATGGATACTCCACCATCTGCGCGAACCCGAACGCGCGATTCGCCGGATGATCGACGCACTTCGCCCTTCCGGATGGCTGTTACTGGAGGAAGTCGATTTTTTCCCAGTGCATGCGTCATCGTCCGCCGTGTTCCGCGAATTCATGGTGGCCCTCGTCAACACCGTTGTAAAAGCGTCTGGTCGAGACTGCTTCTGGGCACGCATCCTTCCCGAGACCGTGGCGGCCATGGGACTCGAGCAGGTTGGCGGCGAAGGAGAGTTTCCCGTGATCCAGGGCGGTTCGCCGGCCGCGGAATTCTTCGAGCTGACTGCCGTGCAGATGCGCGATCAAATGCTCGCGGCGTCCGCACTGCCTCTGCCCCGGCTCGAACAGGCGCTACAACTCCTGAAATCGCCTGATCTTTGGGCCTTCGGCGGCGGCAATATTGCCGTGTGGGGCAGGCGAAGCGCCGCTTGACCCTCTGTGACGAGGGAGCACAACGGTCAGTCAATGGCCAGAGTCGAATGACCCGTCGTGGCCGCACTTGGATATTCTCCGATCTCGCTGCCAGCCCCAAACAACGTCGTCAGAAGCCGCTCCCAATCACATTTCAGCAGTTCACCGAACAGACTAGGGATCGTTAACTGCGCTGATGATGTCAGTGAGGAACCAGGGCAGAATTAATTGCGTATCGGAATAGCTGACACCAACGCTGAGCACTGGTGGCTTTGACATGGAGTCGCTGCGCGTCGCACTGTGGTTGGCGCAAGGGATGTAGGTATTTGTGTGGGCAGGAATTTGCTGGGAGACCTGATTATTGGCGGGTGGCCATGTCGACGCGCAGCCGGCAGTGAGCACGACGAGGGCAACTGCGGAGCAAAAGGGCTTCATGAGGGTGAACTCCAGCCACGTTACTTCGACAATATGGCCGATGACGAGTTCGCCACGGGTATGTGGCCGGACGCTGCCGAATGCGGGAGGCGCAGTCCGACCCGTGCGCTGCCCGCCGACGACTGTTTGGCATGAGTGACTTCCAGCAGTCTTCCGCAGATTCGCACCAGGCGATCGCTTCCTTGGCACACGCATGGGGAGGCGCAGTCAAGCTTCAGGTCGCACTCGAAATTTTCCTGAGTGGTTTCTCCAAACAGGTTCGCTGCAGTTTTGCATTGCTGGATATTCTCAGTGCGCCGCGAGCCGCTGCATGGTCGAGAGGTCGCAGGCCTCACCGTCCACTTCAACCACGCGCTGATGGGCGTCGAAATACACCGAGTGCGTCTGCGAGGCAGCTCGTCCGAAGTCGTATTCGAAGCACCGAATCCCATCCGCCTGCGCTTCCGAATCAGGCTGTCCGACGGCCTGCACAACTTCCTGCCCGGACATGCCGACGCTCACCCGACTCGCGAGCAGCTCGGACGATCGCGCAGCGCATCCGGTGACGACGATCACCAGCATGGCGCATGCGGCCGGAGCGCAACAACGCAGTCGGCTCATCGCATCCCTCCTGATGTTGGAATTCTGCACAATCCACACGGCGCGCACAGCCAGGTGAATGCCCAAGCCCTATTCACCCGACGCCAATCGTCCAGCGCGCCATCGGCGATCTCTTGCCATACGATCTCGACGCCTGCACACATTCGCCCAGGCAGATCGCCCCGATTGGGGGCACCGGGTCCTCGTCGACGGCGAGAACCGAATCCCTGCCGACCATGGATAGCTCACGGCAGCGACGTCGCACGGCATGACTGTTGGCCGTGCGTGGTGCTCGTGCGCATGACTGAGATGCAGTGGCCTACTATCGTTCAAAACCCTTGTTTCGCGCACGAGGCCATGTACGTCGAGATCGCGGAACCAGTTCTCGCTGCCTGTTCAATCAACCAGTGTCGGCTGGTATCGCCCAGCAGCCCAAGCCGGACAAGGGTTTCCGGTCGATGCACCCTATCGAAGTGACAATACCCAGAAAATGTCGAAAAATCTCGCTAATTCAATGACATACAGGAGTTACCGCACCGCTCCTTGGGGGGCAAAAACGCCCATTTGCATCCTAATAAAATCAAAAACTTACAGGGGGGTTTTGAACAGGGCCAACCCCGTGGAACGTCCTTTACGAGCGTCGGGCCCGTTCCCCTTCAGGCGGTTCGGGCGACGCAGCTCCCGCCAGTGGGAGCAGGCATCGTTACCACCCTGCCCCCGTTGTACCTGAGCCTGCCCGGCCCGCTGGCGCCGCTGCGCGCGCGGGACAGGCCGCGAGCGCACACTGCCCGTATATTCCGTACTCCTGGCTGCCGGCGAAGAAGGTGTTGACCCACTGCCGTCGGTCGCCGTCAGGGTTCAACGGCAGGTAACTGAGTGGTCCGGTCATCCCCGGCCGGTTTCTCAGGGACAGCAGTTCGGCGGCCATTGCGGTCATTGGAGATCAATCAAATTCGACGGCCGCCAATGACCGCTATCGAAATAGTCGAATGCTCCTTGTCGACCCACAGCGGCCTGCTGAAATGCTCCGCTCGCTGTCCGTCGACCATATTGAAGCAGTTGTTTGAGCGTCGACTACGTTTCTCTGATAATTGTCGCGTCCCTTCTTTGAACCACCCGAATCCGGGTCCCGCGAGCGATCCGATATCGCAGCGGTGTGCACCATGTGACTCGTGAGCACCGCGCTATTAGCGCAGTCCCGCAATCTCACCTACTCTGTAACGAGATGTGGCACCGGGCGTCGTTGACAGCCCGACCGCCCGTCTCCGTGCCCATGACGGGTCGGCACGCCGCAGACGTCGCGCTGTAGATGGTCGACGACCTGGTTCGGGTGGCCGGGGAGGACCCGACACCGATCAACATCATCTTTGATTCCTCGCTGAAAGACCTTGGATTGAGAACTGGTCGATGCGATCAAAGCGGAATTCCGCTGTGACGGTTGATTGATCGCGACTGAAAGGCCGGGGGAACCCGCATGGCATCGGAGCACATAGAGCGCAAACTAGCGGCGATCCTCGCGGGTGATATCGCAGGTTATTCGCGATTGAGCGGCGCGGACGAGGAAGGCACGATGCGTCGCCTCCGCGCGCTCCGCGCTGAGCTGATCGGTCCGGCGATTGAGGTCTATCGCGGCCGCATCGTCAAGACGACTGGCGATGGGATTCTGGTCGAGTTCGCAAGCGTGGTGGATGCTGTGCGCTGTTCCATCGAGGTCCAGCGGGGCCTGGCGATGCGCAATGCCGATTTTGTGCCTGAGAAGCGAATCGAGTTCCGTATCGGAATTCACCTCGGGGACGTAATGGTGCAACCCGATGGCGACCTGCTCGGTGACGGCGTGAATATCGCCGCGCGCCTCGAAGGCATCGCTGAGCCAGGCGGTATCTGCCTTTCCGACGACGCATACCGCCAAGTGCGCGACCGCCTGAAGGAAGAGTTCACCGACCTCGGCGACAGCGACCTCAAGAACATTGCGCGGCCGGTACGGGTCTATTCGGTCAAGACCGGCATGGAAGCCTCGGCGCTCGGGCGGCTGGCCTCTGCATCGGGAAAATCAGGTCCGCCACGCCTTTCCATCGTGGTCTTGCCCTTCGCCAATCTAGGCGGCAATCCGGAGCAGGAATATTTCGTCGACGGCGTCACCGAGAGCCTGACCACCGACCTGTCGCGCATCCCTGGGGCGTTCGTCATCGCCCACAATTCAGCCCTCACCTACAAGGGCAAGCCCGTTGATGCACGGCAGATCGGGCGCGAGCTTGGCGTGCGGTATGTGATGGAAGGTAGCGTACAGAGCATCGGCAGTCGCATCCGCGTCAACGCACAGCTGATCGACGCCGGAACTGGGGCGCATCTTTGGGCCGAGCGTTTCGACAAGCTGCGCGCCGATCTCTTCGACATGCAGGACGAGATTACCGCCAGGCTTGCCCGCATGATAGGCATTGAGCTCGTGAGCGAGCAGATCCGTGCCGTTGACGCGGCTACCGCGAAGGCGCTGCGGACGGCGCCCAACAACGCATTAGCGCACTACGCGCGGGCTACGGCGTTACTTCGCATGCGCGCGCCGGAGCGCGCGCTGCGCGAGTGCGAGCTTGCCATTGTGCTGGATCAAAACCTGGCGTTGGCCCATGCCTATGCTGGCTTCATGAAACTGGTTCTTGGGCGTCCCGCGGAGACGGAGGCTCATCTTGTCGAAGCGATCCGCCTCAGCCCTCGTGATCCTCAGTTGTGGCACTGGTACTTTTACCTTGGAGCAGCTGACCTCTACTTGGGCCGGGTCGATGACGCAGTTGAACCGCTACAGAAAGCGGTTGAACTCCATCCGAACCACAACCTCAATCATTTCTTCCTGGCAGCAGCGTTGGCGCTTGCGAACCGCGAGGTTGAAGCAGCGGAGGCATGCGCTGCCGGGCGGCGGGTCGATCCCACTTTCAGCGTCGCCAAGTTCCGCGACCTCGCGCCCAGTAACAACCCGGGCTTCCTGGCCCGGCGCAAGCGTCTCTATGACGGAATGCGCAAGGCCGGGGTGCCGGAGGAATGAGTTGGTTTGATCGCTGTTGGGCTTCCCAATGGTCGTCTCGCGTCGCGAAGTCGTCCGTTGAGATTTCGTAAATCGTAAGTGCCCGGCTCCAGTAGGTCACCGAGCGTCCATCCACGCTCACAGTTCGCCGCGGATCGGACGTTACAACGCATTCGTTGCTTTGCCCTGCACGGATGATCAGTTGAGGCTGCGCACCTCGCGGGGTCAGCTTATTCAGCAGTTAGCTGCTATCTTTTCGATTAAGGCAATGCTGATCAAGCCGTGTAAACGCAACTGGTTGTGATGGCATATGCGTAAACTTTCCGAATCACCAATGAAGATGGTCATTCCGGTTCCTTTTGTCGCGCCGCAGGCGCTTTGCGCGGGCCTTTCGCCCGTGTTTCGCCCATTACGGGCGCACCTGTGCTGTAAATCGGCCTCGCGACATGTAAAGGTTCGCCAGCGCGAGCGAAACAAAGGCGCGATTGGCGTTCTTCGCCAGACCTCGATAACGAACCTTCGTGAAACCCCACAGCCGCTTGACCACGGCGAACACATGTTCGACGCGGGCGCGAATCTTCGACTTGTTGCGGTTCTTGCGGCGCGCCACTTCATCGACGCTGTCCTTGCGCCGCGTGCGTTTGTTCGTGAAGTCATGCGCCTTCGGGGCCTTGCCCTGGATCAGCGCTTTCTGGCTCGCATACGCGCTGTCGCCATAGACCCGCTGTTCCTGCCCATGCAGAAGCTGTGGCAGCGGATGCTTGTCGTGCACGTTGGCAGCCGTGACGACCGCGCTATGCGCGAGCCCACTTTGGCTATCCACGCCGATATGAAGTTTCATGCCGAAATACCACTGCTGGCCCTTGCGCGTCTGATGCATTTCAGGGTCCCGTGCTTTCTCCCTGTTCTTCGTCGAAGAGGGTGCGCCAATCAGCGTGGCGTCTACAATCGTGCCACTCTTGAGCTTCGCTCCGCGCGCCTGCAACACGCGACCCACCTCGGCGAAGATTCGCTCGCCCAGCTCGTGCTCTTCAAGCAGGTGTCGGAATTTGAGCAGCGTCGTCGCGTCTGGAACGGTTTCGTTGCCCAGGTCAATGCCCACAAAACGGCGCAGGCTGAGGCTGTCGTACAGCGCCTCCTCGCACGCAAGGTCGGCGAGGTTGAACCAGTGCTGGACAAAGTAAATCCGCAACATGCGTTCCAGCGCGATCGGCGGGCGACCGCTGCCGCGTTTCGGGTAATACGGCTCGACCACCGCGCACAGTTCAGCCCACGGCACGAGCCTGTTCATCTCATCGAGAAACGCTTCGCGTCGCGTAGGTTTGCGCTGCGCTCCGAATCCCGCGCATTGATCGACCGCCATCGCAAGTGTCAGTTGCTTCATCGTTTTTGCTTTTACCGTTGCATGGTCCACGCTATAACGCATGACAGGCATGAGTGGTGGACTTGATCAGCATTGCCTTAACGTCTTCCCGTACTTGTTTATCGTCGTCACGAGGGCGTTTCCCTCGTAATATCGTGAAGAGTCTTTGCTGTATCGATATCGGACGTTGACGATATTTTCCCCAGTCTGTCGGATATTTTATGCAATCAAAATCAGACGTAGTACTTAGCGCCGTTTCCATGATTTAAGCAGTTAACGAAGTGAGTCCGCGTCGATCGCGTGTCGGCCGTTATAAGAAAACGGAGGTGCGTCAGGCCGAACAAACGCCGTCAACTGCTTTTGTTCTTCCGTCGCGAATAACATCTCCGCTTGGACGTATCGCGACTGCGCAGCATTCTGGGACCAGATAACTAGAACTTTGACCGAGGCCAACAGAGCAAGTCCAACTATGCGCTCGTAATTTTCTGCCCCACCAGTTTTGGCGCCGTGATAAAAAGGATCGTAAAAGAATTCTCAGCAGATGTCTAAGATCGATTTGCCCTCAGCTCCCCCGTGTTCGGCCGTTGATGCTTGGATGAATGCGTCATCAAGCGACGTGTGCGAAATGAAAAGCGTTCGCCGAACAATTTCAGTGACGTGTTGTCGTTTATCTACATCGGCCTGACATCAGGCTAGGAGAAACTTCCCGGGAGAGAGTTATGCTTCGAACTTTCATTAGCTACCGGCGCGGCTACAGCAATGGCGAAGCCGGACGCCTCTTCCAGGATCTAAGCAAGGAATTCGGAAGGCGGAAGGTGTTCATGGATGTTGCAACCATTCAGCCCGGTATTAACTTCCGCAGTTCAATTGAAAAAACAATTGCCTCCTGCGACATCCTCTTGGCCGTGATTGGACGCGATTGGGTAACCGCGACCGATCACGAGGGACGGCGACGGCTGAACGACCCCGACGACTATGTGCGCTTCGAAATTGCGTCAGCGCTGCGTGGCAAGGTTACGGTTATCCCGGTATTAGTGCATGGCGCGGAAACACCATCCGACGCGAACCTGCCCAGCGACTTGAAAGAACTCAGCTTCCTCCAGGCAGTAGAGCTGTCGCACACAAAGTGGGAAAGCGACGTGCAACACTTAATTAAGAGGTTGAAGAGTCGGGAGCCATTCAGAATATGGGGCTATCCGAAGTTACTTGCGCTCGGTGCTGCTCTAATCATTGCGGTGGCCGGCTACTTTGCTTTGAAACAGGTTATTGGAGAACTCAACATCAGACGCGAAATTGCGATTCGGGTGCCCGCAGACTTTCCGGAGGAATTCGGACACATCGTCGCCACCCAATCGCAGAGCATCTGCGACTTGACCGGGATTCACCGAAGCGATGGAGATGGATCGTATAAACCGGTAAGCGCACGAGAGCGATTCCTGCTGTTTGCGCGATGCGAGGTGACAGGAGAGATGTTCCCAACCATCCCGCGAGGAGGCCATAGTTGTTGCGAGCACCTTTCACGATCTGACGCACGCGCGCTCCGAGTATGTACTGACGCTCCAGAAAGCAACAGTCGCACGTACATAAGGGATACGATACGTTGCCCGAGATGAAGACAGCAGCAGAATGTGTACAAGAGCCCAAGACGACGAGTCAAGACACGTCCCTGAATTGCCCGCTGCGTGCAGGAAAACTGAGGTCGTCGGGCGCGCGGACAAATACATTATCTATCAAACAACGCACGCAATTAGATCGCATGCGATTTACAATCGATAGCCTCTTAGCTGTATATCCGCGTCGATACAGTTGCAGAAGGATACCTAATAACTGCCTTCGTTATGAGACCACCCACGAAGTACTTCTTATATTGCGAGGTCGTAGAATTGATCAGCGGCGGACGGATGGGTTCCGCGAGCGCACTTCATCTGTCCTTTCGCGATCATGTGCATAACCTCAATGCCGGAAAGAATGATCCGGGCACAGCGAAATGTCTTGAACCCCAGCATCGGCCGCGTTCGTCGTTTGATCGCCCGATGGTCCTGCTCGACCACGTTATTCAGATATTTGGACTGACGGATCTTGATGGGAGCTTCACAATCGGCATTGATCGCTTCGAGCGCGGCGAGATTGGCGCCGCTTTTGTCGATGGTCACCGTCTCGAGAGCACGGTTCCAGACGATCGATTTCTCAAAGTAACGCCGGGCAGCAGTCTTGTCCCGATGAGCGCGTAGCAGAAAGTCGATGGTGTTGCCGTCCTTGTCGACGGACCGGTAAAGATACCGCCATTCGGCCTTGACGCGGATGTATGTTTCGTCCATCCGCCAGCTCTTGCCAACCGGCCGCTTGCGACCGCGAAACGTTTTCTCCAGCGCCGGCAACAGCTTGATAGCCCAGCGGTGCACAGTCGAATGATCGACCGAAGCGCCGCGCTCAGCCATCATGTCTTCGAGGTGCCGCAGGCTCAGCGGATAGGCCACGTACCAGCGCACGCAAGTCAGGATCACGTCGAGCGGATAATGCAGGCGCTTGAGCACTCGGGCCACCGCCGGATTCAACGTCTTCATCGAGCTTTCAGTCGTTCGTGTCGTTCCGCACATCATAGCGGACCGCGTTACTGCGACAGAACCCCAGGTTACTGCGGTCATCCGGCATCCATCACCATGCACGTTTTGTCCGGGTGAACGTCGTCTCTGTCCATTGAGGGGAACGCCCCTCAGGCTCTAAATTGGTGTCACCAAACCCACCGGGCGCTTGCGAGAAACAAGGCTACCTCGCGCGCCCGCCCTCGAACATACCGCCAGCGGAGCGGCATGTTCGGGCGGCTCTAGAGGAGACACCGCCATGGCCCATCAGATAACCCTCCGTTTTGAGGACGGAGTGACCCGCTTCATCGAATGCGAGGAGGGCGAGCGCGTCACCGATGCCGCCATTCGCGCCAGGATCAATATTCCACTCGATTGCCGTGATGGTGTGTGCGGCACCTGCAAGGCGATCTGCGAGTCCGGCGAGTACGTTCTGGGCGACTGCGTCGAAGACGCGCTTAGCCCGGAGGAGGCGACCGCCCGCAAGGTTCTCACCTGCCAGATGAGCCCACGTTCCGACTGCGTGATCCAGATCGCCACGAACTCCGATGTCTCGGGTACCGGCCCATGCTCCCACCGCGGACGGATCGTCGCCTGCCATCGAGCGTCAGACACCACGATCGCCTTCTCGGTCGAACTCGAGAACCGCGCAGATCTCAGCTTCCTTCCTGGGCAGTATGTCAACATCCGGGTGCCCGGCACCGATCAGACACGGTCCTACTCCTTTAGCTCCGGGCCGTCCGAGCCGCACCTGTCCTTCCTTGTGCGCAATGTGCGTCAAGGGATGATGTCGACCTGGCTCTGCGAAACCGCCAAGGCAGGCGACCCAATCGAGTTTCGCGGCCCGATGGGAAGCTTCTACCTGCGCCCGATTGAACGGCCGGTGCTGTTTCTGGCGGGTGGCACGGGTCTCGCGCCGTTCCTCTCGATGCTGGACAAGATCGTCGAAGACGGCGGCAGCCCGTATCCGATCCACATGATCCTGGGTGTGAACAGCGATGCTGATCTGGTTGGCATCGACCGGCTTGAAATCTATGCGCAGCGGCTGCCGAACTTCACCTATGCCTGCACCGTGGCCAGCCCCGACAGCGCCCATCCCAACAAGGGCTATGTGACCCACCACATCAGCGCCTCCCAGCTCAACGGTGGCGATGCGGACGTCTACCTCTGCGGCCCGCCGCCGATGGTTGATGCGGTACGCAGCTTCGTCTCGTCCGAAGGGCTGACGCCGCGCAATTTCTACTACGAGAAGTTCGCCGGCACCGGCCTGGTGGTCCAGACCGGCGAGGAGCGCATTGCTCCTGTTGATGTCGATGAAGCCTTCGACCTGCGCATGGTTCTCGAACTGGGGGCAGCTCAGTTGACCATGGGCCGGCTGTCGAGCGAGCAATTGATCATCTTCCGCCAGCTCGCCGAGGCGACGGCGCAGTTCGTGTCCGGGCGGCGCTTTACCGATGTTCCTCGCTACATCGAGGCAAACCACGCTTTCCACATGTTCACGATCGAAGCTTCCGGAAACGCCCAGCTGATCGCGCTCTACCGGCAACTGACCGTGCAGGACTACATCGCTCGCGCACTGACCGACCAGATCGAGATCGTCGGCGATATCGTCCAGCAGCACCGGGACATCGTCGCTGCCTTCGAACTGGGCGACCTGAACGCGGCGCGCGACGTGATCGCGCTGCATGCGCTCCATTCCAGGGCCACGATGAGCCGGGCGCTGGAGCATATGGCGATGGTCAAGACGACACCCATGGTCGCAGCGCCCCCCTCTCTCCTGTCTGCTGTGCCGGAGAGCGCGCCGCAGGTCTGCCCGTTCACGTCCAGCACCCTTCCGCCCTATTCACACGAACTGGACTGGCCCGAGGGGCTGGAGCCGTTCAAGGTGGTCGATGACGGCTCGCAAGGCGACCCCTACGAGCACTACCGCTGGATGCGAGAGCATGCGCCGGTGCTGCGGTGCCAGTCGGCGACTTCGGACGTGTGGTTCCTCTCGCGCTATGACGACGTCTACCAGGCAATCCGCAACCCGAAGCTGTTTTCCTCCGAGGTCGTCAGCCCGCCACCGCTGACGTTCCTGACGCTGTTCGATGCACCCGACCATTCGCGGTTACGCAAGGTCGTCCAGCCGTCCTTCCTGCCGCTGGCGCTCGATCCTTTTATCGGGCAGATCGCGCAAAGGGCGGAGGACCTGCTCGACGCGATGATTGCCAAAGGCGGCGGTGATGTCGTCAACGATTTCGCTATCCCGCTCAGCATCTCGACCATCTCCACGATGATCGACGTGCCGAACGAGGATGAGGAGAAGATGAAGTTCTGGTCGGACGAGACCTTTAGCTACTTCGGGCGCCTCGCCCGCAATGCGCCGGGGACGGGCACCGACGAGCAGAGCGCGCAGGCTTTCTTCGCTTACCTGAAGCAGGCGCTGGAGCGGCTCGTTCTCACCGACAGCCAGTCGATCGGCGGGCATATCGCGCGCATGTGGAAGGACGGGCTGCTTTCGGAAAAGGAAGCGAAGGAGCTGTGCGCCTTCGTCTTCATCGCCGGGCACGACACGACGACTATCCTTGTCGCCAACGCTTTTCGCATGTTCGCCGAACAGCCGGATCTGCTGGGACGTATCCGCGAAAACCCCGCCGACGCTGACCGTTTTGTCGAAGAGGTGGCGCGCTATCGTGGAACGGTCCAGCGCGTGAGCCGCATCACCACCGAGGCGACCACCGTCGCGGGCGTTGATCTGCCCAAGGGCGCGGTGGTGCGATTGCTGCTGTCGGCCGCAAATCGCGACAGCCGCAAGTTTGCCGAGGGTGAGACATTCGACATCGACCGCGATTCCAGCGGCCACCTGGGTTTCGGCAACGGCATGCACAAATGCCTTGGCGCGCCGCTCGCCAAGCTGGAGACACTGATCGCGACGAAGGCTCTGGCCCGCAAGGTCGGCGACATAGCGTTCGATCCGGCAAGGCCGATCCAGTATGTGCGGGGCAACAATCTGACCAACTCCGGGCCGGAGCATCTGTTCGTGAAGCTCGGCGGCTTATCGGCCTGAATCGGATGACGGGGGCGAGGTAGAGTCAGCCCGCTCTCCCCTTGTCGGGTGGCAAGGATCGATCGTGAGCCGCAGAGCGGTATTCCGTTGGCCGGAGTCCCGTCTGCTTGCGAAAGAAACGACCGAAATAGGCCTCGTCCTGAAACCCCAGTTCACTCGCGATCTGCTTCACACTGAGCGTCGAATAACCGAGCAGCCGCTTGGCCTCATGGATCGAGCGTGCATCGATTGCCTCGATTGCCGAGACCCCGAAGGTGGCGCGGCAGATGCGGGAGAGCTGGCCGGTCGACACGCCCATCTCGTCGGCATAGCTGGCGACCGGCCGCCGCTCACGGCAATGGCGGTCAAGAAGCGCGCGGAACCGCTCGATCCGCGCGGCCATTGTCCGATGCTCGGAACTGGCCGAAAGCCGGGCGCTCTCGCTGAGGCGCCCGATCTTGACGAACAGGGCGATCGTCAGTGCTGCGCCTGCGGTGAACTGCCAGCGCTCGTGGCTCTCCGCCTCGTGCCCGATCGACTGAAACAGGGTGTCCAGAGGTGTGCCGCGCTCGACGTCGGGATCGACCGACAGCACCGTCGGCGTGCGGATGAATTCCAGCAACTCGGGCGCGGCCGTCATCGCCAGCGATTCCAGCGCAGACTGCGCGGCGGTGATCACGTGACCGTCGATGTCGCTCCGGAAGTGAAAGCCGTGGACCGAGCGCGCTGGCACGACGATCAGACATGGCGGTTCGACTGCCCAGGTCTTGCCGTCGATAAAGGTTTCGCCGCCCCCGGCGGTGACGTAGAGCACCTGGATCAGCGCATCGTGGACGTGCGGCTTGATGTCGAAGTCGAAACGGCCGGCGCGCAGGGGAATGCGTTCGTAATGCACCATGTCGACCCTGGACTGGTCGGCTTCCGCGCCATAGAGCGCGAAATGCAGAACGGTCCGGCGGCGCTGTTGGTCATGGGCCATGATGCACGTTATGTCCTGCTATATGTGATCTCTAACCATTGTTTCACAGGCGCTTGAGGCGTTCAACGTACCGCTGTGACGCGTCGCTTCTGCCTCAAATCTCGCGTGAGTAAAACATTTAATTGTGGGTGCCACTCATTTCACCATCCACCGTCACAGCTTCATTGGTGAGGCTTTAGCGACGAGAGTCAGGATCGTCAGACGGGATCGTTACTGTCGCATTGTGCTAACCGCCCGGCGGGTGCATGCTTGGTTTGGCCTGTGTGGTAGTACGCACATGACGGAACGCCTTCGCGATGCCACCCGTTGGCGTGGCGTTTCAGAACACATCGAGCCTTGTCCATGATCACCCTCACCTGTTCCGAACTCGGGCTGTTACAACAAAGGCTCTGCGAGCGCCGTCGTGAGCTGCTGGCGACGCTGCGCGGCGAATACGGCGATCTCGCTGGAGCACGGCCGCCCGAAGAGCTGGGCCCCGAGTCGCATCCCGACGAGACCGCATCGCGCAAAGCGAGCGATCAGTTGCGCACTGCGCTCGCGCGGCACGAATTCGACGAACTGCAGCAGATCGACGCGGCGCTGGCTCGCGTCGCCGCCGGCCGCTACGGGGCATGCGTCGATTGCGGCGACCCGATCGGTTATGAGCGCCTTGTCGCCGCGCCCTACACGGCCCGCTGCGTTTCATGCCAGACGGCGTTCGAACAGCACCGCCCCACCCGTCAATAGGAAACCCATCAGGTATGAAACGTCCTCTTGTCGCGATAGACGCAGTAGCCCGTCGCACCCATCGATGCGTGCGCGCGAAAATTCGTAAGATCTAAATCAGTCCAGGTCTTTTGTATTGGCGTTCAATCTCCAGGTGTGGTGCAACCCGGCATAGCCTGCGTGCGCAGACAATTCATTGGCATCCGGAAACCCGTCGGTGTGGGCACCGCTGGAAGCGGCGAAGTGAGGCGCGTTTTCACGCTTACGGACGTCGGAATTCGGGCTCCCGATGGACAGTGAGGTATTGCCGATCGGCAAAGTCACCTTTGTGCAGAACGTCGCCGCCCGGATGTGAAGAGCCCGGCTCGCCTCCATTGGAGCCCGTCGGTCAATCAGATAGCCTCGCACGATGTATGGACTTGTCGGGCAGGCGTCTGTACTCGCGCTCAAACACAAGACAGACCTGCGGAAATAAACGGATCGCCGTCGGGCAACTCGCGCGAATTCAGCGAAAAAGGACCGCGGCGTAATTGTGCGCGCTGTGCAGGATGTGAATGATGTCGACGCGTTCGGGAGGCTCGCCAACAACACGATAGAAAATCTGGTGGCCGCCGTGAACCCGGTGACGCACGCCACGGTCTTCGTAGCGCGGCACGATTGGGAATGCGACGTATATGTCGGCGAGGCGAATGCACTTCTCGCGCATCTCCCGCACGAAACTCAGGGCGCGACGGGGGTTGTCGCGGGCCATGTAATCGCCGATGGCCTCAAGATCGGCCTCGGCATCAGGAAGGATCTGGACAATCATCGCTTGCTGCCCGCCGCTGCATGATATTTTGCTTCAAGCCGGTCGAACACGTCCTCGGCGATGTTGCCCCGTCCCGCCTCCGAATCGCCAATGCCGCGCTCAATCACCGCATCCAGCGCGACGAGCTGCATTTCGCGATCCTGAATGAGCTTTACGCCTTCGCGCAGAACCTCGCTTTCCGAGCCATAGCGACCCGACTCGACCAACTTCGCGACGTAGGCCTCAAGCTGTTGCCCAAGATCTGCATTGATCATAGCCATACCCCGGCATATTCATGCGACCAGACCGCTCAATAAATATTATAAGGCGATACGGCCCAGCCGGATCTGGTCGAATTCAGGGCACGCGACGGAAACAAGCCGCGCTGCACATGCCGACAATCACCGAGAACAAATGATCCCAAGGTTGGCCAACGACTTTTTCTACAGAACCGCGGCAAGTCTTTCGCCTTCTTCCGCCCCCCGGAGTGGCAAAACAAAGTAGCGGGCGGTTTCCCGTGGACGTCTCGACCGGACCGATTCCGGCGGCGCCTTGTATTGGCCAATGAAACGCTAATGCTGAACAATCTCGGATTAATCCAAATAGACACCAAATGCAGCACAAGCGAGTTCCGCCTTGTTGCGACCCAGCAACTGACACAGCGCGGAATCGCCTAGGTGGGCCGACCGGGTCCCAACCCGCTTTGCTTCTCGACAGGCCTTGCATTTGCTGATTGCAGATCGCCATGCTGGTGCCCTTTTACTCCCGAATGCGCCAACGGCTATTATGAGAGCAGCGACATGTATTGCATCCGCAGACGCTCTTGACGTTCCAGTACGACGCCACGACCAGACTCGCGTCCGTGGGGGAACGAATATAGCTTGAGGGAAATAGCCATGCTTGACCTGCACATCCGAAAATGCGTGGCGCGGAACAACGAACATCGCGTCGATACTAGCCGAGGCGCAGACCTCAGCGCTCAGCAAGCTACCCGACGCTGGCTGGTTGCGCTCGCGCTAATCGGAAGCGCGGTCGCGGCAGTCGCGATCGCCACCGGCCTGCCAGCCACCGGGCTTGCGATTTACCTGATGCTGACACTGCCGTTCGTGTTCTTCGCCTGACCGAGCCTGATGCGCAGCGTCGCTTTCCGAGCGGCGCAAAACATGGTTCCAGACCGCGTAGCCAGCGAGTCGTCCGAAGAAGGCATATGGACGATCCGTAGCAGCAACCCTGTAAGGCCGCCCGCACCGAATATCAGAAGTCGGTTGCGGCGATCCCTCTCTACGTTTTATATGCATCACAGCCATGCCGGCGCTCTCTGGTGGTTGGCTGCACAGCGGGAATGGGCGCGGGGTTTATTGCGCGCGGAACAAAGAACGTGGCGACGGGTTCGGGGGCTGCGCCTGATACGCGGCGGGCGAACACGTCCTGCACGACCTCGCATGCGCGGGCGTAGAATTGCGATAGGTCAGGCAACAGAGATCGCATGGTGAAACCAGTCATGCTGCGCTGGCCGCGCACCCTGATTCCAGCAATCGCATTGGTGTGGATGTCTTCGGGCGTTCACGCGGCCGACGATTTTGCGCCCCAGCGGGCGAGAATGGTCAAAGAAGTTGGCGAACTCACGACTGAAACCTTCCTCGCAACCGGCAGACCCGCCATCGATACGCGCGTGCTCGCCGCGATGGACCTGGTGCCTCGCCACCAGTTCGTCCCGCCAGGCGAAGAGCGCAACGCCTATGAGAACCGGCCGCTTCCCATCGGCTATGGCCAGACCATTTCGCAGCCGTACATCGTCGCGCTGATGACCGACCTGATGATGGTCAAGCCCACTGACGTCGTACTGGAGGTTGGCACCGGCTCAGGGTACCAAGCGGCCATCCTCTCGACCCTCGCGCGTGCGGTCTATACGGTCGAAATCATCGAGCCTTTGGCCAATGCGGCGCAGGAGCGTCTGCAGCGGCTCGCGTACAAGCGGGTGGAGGCCAGATTAGGGGACGGCTATTACGGGTGGGAAGCACACGCGCCTTACGACGCCATCATCGTCACCGCCGCTGCAAGCCATGTCCCCCCTCCTCTCGTGAGGCAGTTGAAGCCGGGCGGCAGGATAGTCATCCCGGTAGGTGCGCAGTTTCTGACGCAGTATCTGCTGCTGATCAGCAAGGCGAACGACGGGACCGTTTCCACCCGACAGATCCTGCCCGTCAGCTTCGTGCCGCTTGTCGGGCATTGATTCTGAGTGAGAGCCAGGTGACGCAAAGGAGCGCGAACCCGCACGGCAGCATTGACTGAGTGTGCACTCCTTCCCGTATCCCGTTCCGGTTCATGCGACCATGCCCGCCGCGCCGTTGTTCGCCCTCTCCCTGCTTTCGGCCGCAGCGCTCGGTTACGAGATCCTGTTGATGCGCCTCTTTTCGATCATCCAGTGGCATCACTTCGCGTACATGATGATCAGCGTCGCGCTGCTGGGTTACGGGGCAGCCGGTGCGATGGTGGCGCTGGCGCAGCGCTGGCTCGTGCCCCGGTTCGCAGCCGTGTTCGTCGGCGGCGCAATTCTGTTTGGCGTTTTTGCGGTCGCCTCGTTTGCTTTCGCCCAGCGCGTCGCGTTCAACCCGCTGGAGATTCTGTGGGATCCGCGCGAGCCTCTGCGTCTGCTCCTGATCTATCTGCTGCTCTTCGTTCCATTCTTTTGCGCCGCGACCAGCATCTGTCTCACCTTCACACGGTTCAACGACCAGATCGCCCGCATTTACAGTTTCGACATCGGCGGAGCGGGCTTGGGCAGTGTCGCGGTCATCGGGGCGCTGTTCGCGCTGCGCCCGCTGGATGCACTGCGGTTACTGGGCGCTGCGGGGTTCGCGGCAGCGGCGCTCGCATGCATCGAATGCCGCTGGCCCCGGCGGTGGCTGTCGGCCCTGTGGTTGCTCGCCGCCGCAGCCGTGCTGGCCACCGGCCTGCCGCGCGACTGGCTTGCGTTGCGGCCGTCGGAGTTCAAGGAATTGAGTCAGGCCCTGCGCATCAAGGACGCGCGCGTGGTCGCCGAAAGCTCGAGCCCGCTGGGTCTCGTCACGGTGGTGGAGAGCCCCTTCGTCCCGTTTCGCCATGCACCCGGGCTGAGCCTCAATGCGACGATGGAGCCGCCGCCGCAACTCGGCGTGTTCACTGACGGCGACGGCCTATCCGCGCTCAATCGCTATGACGGACGGCGCGAGCCGCTCGGTTACCTCGACTATCTGACCTCATCGCTTCCCTATCACCTGCTGCGGCGACCCAAGGTCCTCGTGCTTGGCAGCGGCGCGGGAGCCGACGTATTGCAGGCGCTGTACCACGAAGCGAGCGCGATCGACGCGGTGGAACTGAATCCGCAGATAGTCGACGCCGTGCAGCGCCGCTTCGCCGACTTTTCAGGCAAGCCTTACAGCGCACCCAACGTTCGCGTATTCACCGGCGAAGCGCGTGGCTTCGTCGCTGCACGCGACGAGCGCTACGACCTCATCCAGGTCGCGCTGCTGGATTCGTTCAGCGCCACGTCGGCCGGCCTTTACGCACTTTCCGAGAGCTATCTGTACACGGTGCAGGCGTTTCAGGACTATCTGCGCCATCTCAACCCGGGTGGCATGCTGGCGATCACGCGCTGGGTCACGTTGCCCCCGCGCGACGTCCTGAAGCTGTTTGCGACGGCCGTGCTGGCCATGGAGAACGCCGGGGTGACGCAACCGTCTCGCCGGCTCGTGCTGATCCGCGGCTGGAATACCGCGACACTGCTGGTCAAGAACGGTGAGTTCGACGACGCGGACATCGCCGCGCTGGGTCGCTTCTGCCGTGCCCGTTCGTTCGACGTCGGATACTACCCGGGGATGCAGGCCGCCGAGGCGAATCGATACAACGTGCTTGAGAGACCCTATTTCTTCGAAGCCGCGCGCGCTCTGCTGAGCACCGGGCGAGACACGTTCTGGGCAAGCTACAAGTTCGATATCCGTCCCGCCACGGACGACAAGCCGTACTTCTTTCACTTCTTCAATTGGCGGTCGCTGCCCGAGTTTCTCGCGTTGAAGGGGCAAGGCGGCTTGCCCTTGCTGGAATGGGGCTACCCGGTACTGATCGCAACGCTGCTTCAGGCCACGTTGACGGCCATGGCATTGGTCCTCTTTCCTCTCTGGATGATGACGCGCCGCAAACGCACGGCTCATGGATCTCCGCTCTTTAAGGCTACTTCCAGCAGTGACGCCGCTCCTTCGGTGGCGACGATATCAGGACGTAGAGTCGCGATCTATTTCGTCGCGATCGGCTTCGCCTTCATGTTCATCGAAATCGCGTTCATCCAGAAGTTCATCCTGCTCCTGAGTCATCCGCTCTATGCTGTCGCCGTCGTACTATGCGCGTTCCTTTCGTTCGCTGGACTTGGAAGCCGGTACACGCAGCGCCTGCATGGCCGCGAGGCGCTCCTGGCTGGCTACGCCCCACGGCCCTGCAGGAACATGAATCGCTCGTCGATCGCGACGAAAGCCATCCTTGCGATCTCCGCCATCTCGTTCTTCTACCTGCTCTTGCTGCCCGCGCTGTTCCCGTTGCTGATCCCGTTATCCGATCCGGCCAGAATCGTGATCGCCGTACTGCTTGTCGCGCCGCTCGCGTTTGCGATGGGGATGCCCTTTCCGCTGGGGCTCAGCCGCATTGCTGCCGGCGCCGAAACGCTCGTGCCGTGGGCTTGGGGCATCAACGCATGCACCTCCGTGGTCGCTGCAGTTCTGGCGACGGTACTCGCAATTCATCTGGGATTTACCGCAGTGGTCGTGATAGCGGTCTTGCTCTATCTTGCCGCGGCGGCTGCCTATCCTTGATCCGGCATGATCTCGTTTGATGCGGCGTCGTTCCGAAAGGGTCCGCGGGCTCACAAGCAAGATCGTCCTCACCGCATGCCGGGAGCGGCGGGCGTCGGCGCGAGCGACGCGACGCTCGCTGCGAGGCCGAGCGTCACGGCCGCCATGCGGCCATAGTCGAGCGTCGCGGGGACATCGTGAGAGGTATGGTAATGTGGGTTGCGCAGGTACGCGGTGTCCGTGACCATCACCGCCGGATAACCTTCGCGCCAGAAAGACGAGTGATCGCTCAACGCGACGCCCGGCACCCACCACGGCAACGCCGCACTTTGCGGCGGAAAATCCGACGAGGCCTGAAACGCATTGGTTAGCCATCTCAGTCGCTGCGCCGAGCGAAGGTTGGAAACGAAGCCGATGAAATTGCCGGTTGACGGATAGAAGTAACGCAGTAGCGGCGGATACGCCTGGGTGCCCGGCTCGTCCAAGTAGTAGCCAAGCATCTCGAGCGACAACATCAGGCGAATGCGATCCCCGCGCAGACGTGCGGCCCTCGCATACCGCAGACTTCCCATGTCGCCGCGGAAGAAAAACGGTGCTTCCTCATTCACGAACGCGACGCAGCGCATGGTGTACAGGGGCGCAAACGCCTGAAGCAGAAACATCGTCTCGAGCAGCGCGGCGACGCCGCTCGCGTTGTCGTCGGCCCCGGGACTGTTGGGCACCGTGTCGTAATGCGCACCCAGTACGATGATTTCGTCAGGCTTGACGCAGCCTCGATGTCGAGTATGACGCAAATCAATGCGCGCGAAATCGCCGCAGTGGTTGCTTGGAAGTGCCAATCCGATGCAATGCCGCTACTGGCGACGTGGTGGTTAGGAGGTGTCATTCTCGAGACCGGCGTACTGGCGGGCTTTGTGCTCGGGAAGCACATGAAAAAGCGGTAGACCATCAAAGGTGAACCGACTTCGCCGAAATTGACTCGACCAATCCCGTCATTCGAGCCTTCCGTTAGCTCGCCGATTCTTGATGACTGGTCGCAGAAGAATCGAATCTGCCCTATCGTCGAGACTTGTTCGACGCCTCCCGGCACTCGCCGCGACACCTTCGCAGTCTTGACGACCTCGACAGGCCCTCGGTCAACGCTGAAGATCATCCGTTGATGAATCGTTTCCACAAGCCAGAGGCCGAGAAGCGCTCCGTTGGGGTCATTTATTCGGGCTCTGTCGCATTAACGCGGGCGAGGAAAAATTCGAGGCGAACGAACACGCTCTGGCCACACGATGAAGAAGACAATGACGCCACAAACGACGCTTGCTCCGGACATCGCCAAGGTTCTGAAGCGCCTGCACATCCGCTTGAAGTGATCCTGCTGTGCGTGCGATGGTACGTTGCCTACTCGCTGAGTCTTCGCAATCTCGAGGAAATGATGGCCGAGCGCGACATTTGCGTCGATCATTCGACGGTGCATCGTTGGGTCATCAAGGTGGTGCCACTGTTCGAAAAGACATTTCGCAAGCACAAGCGTCCGGTCGGCAAGAGCTGGCGTGTCGACGAAACCTATATCGAGGTCAAGGGCTCGTGGAAGTATCTTTACCGGGCAGTGGATAAGGCGGGCAACACCATCGATTTTCTGTTCAGAGCCAAGCGGGGAAGGCTGCTGCGCGGCGCTTCTTCGAAAAGGCAATTGATCAGAACGGCTCGCCCGAGACCGTGACCATCGACAAAAGCGGCGCCAATCTGGCCGCGCTTAACGCGGTGAACGCCCAGCGCGAGATGCCCATCAAGGTTCGTCAGATCAAGTATTTGAACAACATCGTGGAGCAGGACCATCGGGCCATCAAACGCCGAATCCGACCGATGCTCGGGTTCAAGGATTTCAACTGTGCGCGCGTCATTCTAAGTGGCATCGAATTGATGCACATGATCAAGAAAGGACAGGTGAAATGTCCGGGCAGAATTTCGCTGTCTGCCGCACAGCAATTTTACTCGTTGGTTTCGTAAGCCATCCTTTGCATATCACCTTTTCTTGACCTGCTTTCCTTACCGCGACAGAACCGACTCGAACGCGTCGATTGCTGGTTGCCGCCGCTGCCCGAATACCTTGGCGGCAATCCTGTCGTTGGATCGGCTCAGCCATCAGACAATGCGTCCGTGCCCCACAGTCTAGTTAAACATTTCCGGCCGCAGGTCGCTTACCTCGATGATCACGTCGGCGGGCAGATTCGCCCGACGAGCAGCGGCGCGGATGGCGTCTGCGTTGGGCGCCTCGTACAGGCAATAGGTCTTCTTCTTGTCCGCGCTGAGAAACGAAAAGAGCCACTCGACGCCTTCCTCGTCGTTGATTCTCTTCACAGTTGCAGCACTTTCGCCCGTGACCTCGAGTTGTTCCGCAAAATTACGTTCAATCATAAAACGCGGCATGTGATTCTCCTTGAGTAGCGACTTCTCGTTGCGCGTCAAACACTGTACTAACTTTTGGGCCGAGCTTCTGTCTGCGCGCCACCGATGCGCTCCACGAGAGCGAACATCTTGAGTTTTCTGGCTGCGGCGGCCGCCATCGAGAGCAGATCTTGCGCTCGTTTTCTATCTTCTCTGCCATTGCGCGCCGCCAGCATGAGCGCGTATTCGTGCCGACCATGGGCTAGCCACGGCCACGCCCGTAAGCGCTCATCCATGCGCAGCGCGTAGTCGAAATGCTGTTCGGCGGCTGACCAGTCGCCGAGTGCATAGGCCAGCATGCCAAGAAACCGTGCCGCAGATCCGCAGCAAAGCGTAAAGACTGGAACCGTGACGACCTGATCCTGGAACGGCAGGAGAAGGGCATAAATCCGTTCGGCATGTTCGACGTCCCGCAAGCGGGCAGCAACCTCCGCCAGATATGTCAACGTGACAAGCCGCCTGCTGTCTACGGGGATGCTGGATTCCGATTCCGCAAGCCGATCGAGATTGTCGCGGGCCTGCGCGTCGAAGCCGAGATCACTACAGATCAACATGAATCCTGGCCGCCACGTAGCGTCCTCAGAATGCTCGTCGACAAACCGCTTGAAGATCGGCGCTACCTCGGCGAGCCGACCCTGTTCGCGGCGTATCGTGAACATTTGCATGCCGTAGACACCCGTTGCGAGATTCGCGTCAGCGTTCTGCGCCATCTGCAACGAGTCGCGCGCCTTGTGCTCCGCCTCAGCAAAGTCACCGACGAGTATGGCCCGCATCGCCTGCGCCCCCGTAACGCACCACTTGTCGACAAAGTGCTGTCCACGGGCGGCAATCTGCCGATACCGCTCCAGCGCGCTCTCGAAACTGTCCACCTTGCCGATCTCCAGGTAGCCGGCAAGACATCGGGCGCATGCATGACCAATGGTGTGCGCATCGCCGAGAACTTCCGCGATCTGCCTGAGTTCCAGCAATACGCTTTCACGCTCCGGAAACCTGTTCGCAGCCAACGGGAGAGCCCCGACATGCATCAGTTCGCACGCCAATGCGTCAAACAGGCTCGGCAGATCGTTCAGGCGTCTGGCAAGATCGACGGCCTCCACGGCAAATTCACTATTCTGTTCGCGTGCACCCGTCATATGAACTGTGCGGAGAAGGCGACTCAACAGTCGGCAACGCTCGACCGACTGCTCGGTACCGATCAGGGTGAGCGCCTCTGCCAGCAACGAAAGCGATTCATCGCCGGAGCCTTCGAGGAACGTCTCTGCGGTGTCAAACTCCAACGCTGCCTGCACGAGATACGACGTGAGCTTCTGTTCGCGGGCAATTCGGGCGGCCTCGCGAAAGGTCGCGATCGCCTCGCGCCGGGCCAGTCGGAGCTCTGCCCTGCCCCTTGTCAGCAGCAGAGTCAGCAGGTGGCTGGCCCGAGTCGGCTCGCTGTGGGAGCATCGATTGACCAGTTCAAGTCCGCGATGCACATGGGCGATAGCCTCGTCGTAGGCGGCGCCCGCGAGTGCCCGCTCCCCGGCACGCTGCAAATAGCCGAGCGCGCGATCCGGCAGATCGGCAGCAGCGAAGTTCTGAGCGATCAATTCGGGTTGCCGCTCGACGATGTCCGGATAATGTTCTTCGAGCGCGGCGGCGATTAGCGCGTGGTAATGGCGGCGGCGCGCCAGCAGCAGGGATTGATATGCAATTTCCTGGATCAATGCATGCCGGAACAAATAGGCGTCGCCTCCAACGGGTTTCCCTGAAGCAGGTGTAATGATTTCGGCCGCGATCAGGCGATCGAGCTTTTGTTGCAGTTCATCCTCTGACCTGGACGCAATCAACCCAAGCAGCTTCCTGTCGAACTCACGTCCCACCGTGGCTGCGATCTGCGCCGTTTCCTTGACGGTTGGCTCCAGCCGGTCGAGCCGCGACAGAAGCGAGCCCTGCAGCGTGTCCGGAATCGCGATCGTCTGCGGCGTGCCTTTCAACTCGTAGCTGACGCCCGCATCCTGCAACAGATCGCCCTGGAGAACGGTCTTGGTCAGTTCCTCGACGAAGAGCGGCACACCGTCCGTCTTCGAGACGATCTGATCGAGTACGAGATCCGGAAGCCGCTTGCCCCCCGTCAGCCGCTCGACCATCGCAACGCAATCGCGGCGCGATAACCGGTCGAGATTGCGTTGTACGAGATGAGGGTAAGTCCATCCGGGTTCAAACTCAGGCCGCGCCGTGACAAGTACCAGCAGCCGGGAGGACACCAGTCGCTCAACCACGAGCCGAACAAACTCGAGAGATGACGGATCGATCCAGTGCGCGTCTTCGACAACGAAGAGTACCGGCTGAACGCGCGTCGACGTTTCGAGTATCGCCACCAGCACGTCCAGCGTCCGGCGCTTGAAGGAAGGCGAAGATGTCTCAACTGTCGGATGACGCGCTCCTGTCGGAATCCAAAGCAAACTTGTAAGAACCAGTAGCGTCTCGTCGGCATCGACTCCGAGTCTCGCGATCCCAGCCTCTAGCCGCTCCATATCCGACGCATCCGAAGCGTCGGGGCCGACGCCGAAAGTGCGCTGTAGCCAGCGTTGTACCGGCCAAAAAGGGCTGTTGCGATAGTACGCGGAACAGTGAAGCGAAACGACCACATGTGAATCGTCACTAATGCCGTCGCAGAGCGCCCGCAGCACGCGAGATTTTCCGATTCCCGGCTCGCCGGTCAACAGCACGCAGCGCATGTCCCCATCGACACTCTGCCTCCAGTGCCGCCGGAGCATCTCGAGTTCTGCAGCCCGGCCGATGAGTGGCGTGATCCCTTGGACCGCCCTGATTTCGAAGCGGTCGATCGTATCCGCTTGCGCCAGCACACGTTGAACCCGGACCGGACCAGTGACCCCTTTCAGTTCGCGCCAGCCAAGGTCTTCAAGCTTGAACGATCCTTGGATCAGGCGTTGCGCGGCCGGTCCCACGACTATCGAGTCGGGAGGAGCGAGCGACTGCAGTCTTGCGGCAATGATTGGTGCCTCTCCGACGATCGCACGATGATCCAGCGAAGATCCAGCGCCAATGGCGCCAGCTACGACAAGTCCCGTTTCGATCCCGATTCGCGCCTGCAGGCGCACGCCGTACTCCGTTTCGATGAGTTCGTTGGCCTCGCGAAGCGCAGCTATGGCGGCAAGGGCGGCGAGTACTGCACGTATGGCATCGTCTTCGTGCGCATTCGGATAGCCGAAATAGACGAGCAGGCCATCGCCGATATAAAGCGCGATATGGCCTTCATGAGCTTCGATCGCGCGTGCACATGCTTGATGGTAGATCCCTAGCAGACGTCGCATGTCCTCTGGATCGAATCGCTCGGCCAGCGCTGTCGAATCGATAAGGTCGACGAACATCACTGTGATTTGGCGTCTCTCGGCCCCGATGGCTCCGGATGCAGGCGGCGAAGACAAGGCCCCGCGTTCCTCCGCCGGCTCCAGCGAATGTGCGTGAGCTTCGGCCAGCGCCGCGAGTCCTTTTGCGAGCCGCTTGCGGTCGCCAAGCGTAAGGCCGAGTTCCTTCAGGTCACCCTCGGAAAGATCGCCGAGCACATCCCAGTCGATCCCTTGCAAGGTGAACTTCGCAGCGTGCGCGCCGAGGCCAATCTGCGCTAACCATGTCGTCAGATCGTCGGTCATCGCTGCATCTCTGGAGTACCCGTCCAACGTTATCATCGGCGACGTGGCGCAACTTGTCCACGCGGCTTCGCGCCTCTTTTCGGCGGGTGGCTGGAGAGCCGCGTACGATCGGACTTGTTAAGTAGTTACGACGAACATTACCCCGCCTGGTCACTGCGTTTTGAGCGCGTTCACCGCCCACTCGATCGCTATGGGAGCGTTCCGGAAAACGATTCCCACCGAAGTCTCGTGGATCGGGCTCGGCGTCTTCCTGTTGCCGACGCTCGTGCTGAGCATGCTCGCTCGCTGGCAGTTGGCCGCATCCATTCGCGAGACCTCCGCGTTGTTGCTCGGCGTCGCCGTGTATTTCGCGTACATGCTGCTGGGCAACTTCCTCAACCTGCGATTCACCTACCCCGAAGTGACGCCGTACCTTGGCTGGGTGAACAGCGCGCTTCTCACAATGACGCTGGGCGCATCCGGTATTGTCCTCGCGGCATGTGCGGCGCGTTGGCTCCGGCCGGCTACCGTCTAAGGTTTCATCCGGCTCGGACGGCACGTCTAGGCGTGCTCGAGGCGGCGGGGGCACCGGATTACGCTGAGGTGGAGCAGATCGTGCCGCCCTCGCCTCTCTGACGGCAGCCAAAGACCGAGTCCAGAATCCGAAGCAATCCCAGGAATCCTGAAAACACTCACCTTTCGCCGGTAGCTATTCGTCGTCTACAAGGGGGGCATCCCCCCACTTTTGGGTCCATCGAGCGGAACTGTGTTGCGGGAAGTTCATTTCAGCGCCTGTTTTAAGGCTTTTTCTCGACACATAGCGCACCGGACGTCATAGAATGCCTGTGCTTACTGCATGAACTGTGGCGAGCACCTCCTAATTCGAAAGTGAGTCATCCACGACTATGGCAAAGACTGCAACGAAGACGGCAACCAAGACCGCAACGAAGGCTGCTCCGAAAGCTGCCAAACCGGCTACCAAGGCTGCACCGGCAAAGGCTGCAAACGGGACGGCGAAAAAGCTGGTCGCCGGCGCACCTGTGAAAGAGACATTCACAAAGGCTTCGCTCGCCAATCACGTTGCACAAGCGGCCAATGTTGAACCGAAGGCTGCGAAAGCGATTCTCGCCGCGCTGGAAGACACCATCCTCGGCTCGGTTCACAAGAAGGGTGCCGGCGAATTCACGCTGTCAGGTCTTCTGAAGATCACGGTTCAGCAAGTGCCCGCGAAGAAGAAGCGCTTCGGCAAGGACCCGTTCACGGGCGAAGAACGGTGGTTCGACGCGAAACCGGCAACGGTTCGCATCAAGGCGCGCGCTTTGAAGAAGCTCAAGGACGCGGCTGCATAAATGCAATGGCTTTAATCTGCTGCCTCACAAGCAGCAACCTGTGCGGGCGCCGATGTCGGCGCCCGTGTTCATTTCAGCCCTCGTATCCGTCGCTATGCACGGTGGCGGCCCTTCACGTTCGCTACGTCTGGCTCCCGAAGCATCTCATCTATCCGTTCCGACGCAACTGACCATCTGCCAACCGGCTGGTGTGACCAGGGCGCTTTCCGTTGGGCATCGCATCCAGAAAAACTGGTTCTGTCAGTTACTTGCTGGCGGACGCTTACCGGGTTCTGCAGAGCGGAGCTCCGCCGTCTCCGTAACAGGCTCGCCACACTGGTTGCAGAAAGGGAAAAAGGCGAAGTTACGGCCGCCGCAGGCGCAGACCTTGAAAAGATTCAGCCCGCAATGGATGCAGTACGAGGCCTGCTCGCCGCCAAGATGCCACGGCTTGTCGCACGACGGGCACAGCTTCTTCTGGAATGTACTGAGCGCCTTTTCGTAGTCGACGCCACGTGCGCGTTCGGTCCGACTCTGTTTCAGATCGGCGCGCTTTCGCTCCACATATTTCTGGAACGCACGGAGCATGTAGATCCCAGCGAACACGACGAGCGCGATACCCACCAGCACGCGTACATATCCCCCGAAACTGGGCAGGTACGGGACAAGCTCGACGAAGAACGCCGTCAGCGCGAAGAGGCCAAAGCCGTACACGAACGGCCAGTATCGGCTTTTGCGAAAGCGGATGAACAGCCATACGGCAACGACGAGAAGCGGGAGCGTCAACGCAAGGCGCCACCCGAACACGATGAGTTCGTAACGACGGCTTGCCGCCTCGTAGCGCTTGTCGGTGGCCCGCCACGCGGTGCGTACATGAGATCGCGGATCACGAGCGAGCCAACATGCTCAGGAAGATCGCGAAGGCGATCGCGATGATCCAGGAAGCGATTTTCAGCAGACGTGCCGGCCTCGAATATGCCTAGCTGTTGCCCATGTTGATCTCTTTTCTCATCAAAGGTGACCCCCTAAGTCTGTTGTGGAACTCCAACTTCGGCCGCACCGACGGCTGGAAGCGCGAGGATGATGTCGTTCTATCGTGGCAGGACCGTCGAACTGCGCTCCCGCGAGAGTTTTCCCGTTCGTGCGGTGTCCCTAGAAAACCTTGCTCGTCTGCAGTGCCGATCTGCGAGAATATTCGGGATTGCCATCCCGAACATTCTCCCCTAACGTGCCAGTGTCGGCGTAAGGCAATGTGCCCGAACAACTGCGCCCGCGATGTCGCGTTTTCATACCACGAGGTTTTTAGGATGCCTCGCTCCAAACACAGTGGACGTTCTGGCAAGCGCCGGGTTATCCCGTCGAAGAATGCCCTCCTCCCGCTTCCACAAGCCAGGATCACCGAAATTTCATTGGGATACCATCTCGCACTTGCGGCGTGTGGCGGGCTCCACGGCAGCTCTCATCTTTTTAACGAGTTGACCCGCGCGATCTACCTGACTTTCTATCTCGGCGAAATGGGCTACATGCGCGTCGCACTTGATCTGTACCGCATGGCTGAGGCGGGTCTCGAAGCTGGGATCCGGCGCGGCAACGAAAATGGCTCGTGGCAACTCGATCCATCGGCGGTGGCGACGCTGGAAGTGGTTCTCCAGGTTCACGACTCGCAGCTTGCGAGCGCGCGTGCTGGTGATCTGATCAAGGCGGAACAGCGGCTGACCCGTTTCATCATGAGCGCCAAGACAGCGTCTCCGTTCGACTAGGCGGGCGACAGGCGGCTCAGGCGGATAGGGCTTGGCCAGCCGTACCTCCAGCCGTACGGTGTCCGCGTCGGCGCGGACCAGCCGGTAACTTTCCTGTCCGAAGGCGGTGACACGGTGCGCCGCGCCCAGCTCGACTTTGGCGATTGTGGCGAGAGAGTACCCGACTGGTTTCACGTCGCCATGCGGATACAGAATCTCGAACAGATGATCAAGGGGTTACCGGACCGCGGCGAACGACCATGTGTCGACACGCCGATCGATGGGCTGCGCAGTGCGAAGTGGCACCGCTGGCACGGCTGCCCCTATCCGGCACTGCAGCGGCTTGAAAGCCTGGGTTGGGAACTCGCCAAGGATGGCAGACCCGAGGAGACCAGGCTGCTGGCCAAACTGGAGGAGTTCATCGGTTACCTCGAGAACAACGAGAGCTTTATCGTGAACTACGGAGACCGCCACTGTCATGGCGAGCCAATCACCTCGAGCTTCGTGGAGTCGGCTGTCAACCAGGTGGTCAGCAAGCGTTTTGTGAAGCGGCAGCAGATGGCATGGCGACCGGCTCATGCGCAAGGCCTGCTCCAGGTGAGGACGGCCGTCCTGAATGAGCAGTTGCGATCATGCTTCGGGCGATGGTATCCGACGCTCGCGAGCAACGAGCACGCTCACGATATCGCGGCATAGCCCTCGCTTTGGCGCGGTCTCCGATTCGGAGATCACCCTCGTCCGTTTCGATGACGAATGGTTCGGCTTCGTCAGCTGGACCGGAAGCCTCGTAGTGAACGCCTCGACGTTGTACGATTTCGCGACCCTATCCTCACGCAGGCAAACATGTAGCTCCTGCAAGTCATGGCCCAGTCGCTGGGACTCGTCGCGCTGTGTGGCGCTCACCGCCCGGTCAGCATCCGGAGGATTTTCTGTACGATGCGCTCATGCTGCTCCAGCGCTTCATCGAGGGTACGTGCTCCGTAGCTCTCGTTGTCCCGCGCTTGCATGCCGGCAATGCGCGTCACGAAAAGCAGGACCTCCCCCGTACTGGTTCCGGACACACCGCGGAAGCGGGTCGTGACTGTCACACCGGATTCTTCCAGCAACGTGCGGCGAAAGATCTGTTCGTTCCCAGACATCCAGCGCGACCATTCGCTGCGGTCGAATACCTCGACAGGCGTGTTCTTCTCGTCAAGGACATAGAAGTGTTCGTGATTGCGCGTGGCGGTGCGGGATTTCATATCTCAATGGTATGGCGTAAGCAGGAAGCCGATCGCCTCCCGCCATCAGGTCTCATCGACGTGCCCAACCCAGTCGTTATGTTCTGTCGCCTTCACGACCTCCAGTTGCCCAGGACCAGCCAGCGCGTTGTCAAGCGCCCCGCCGAAACGCGCCGGAACATGTAAGACGCCGTCAACCGTTCAACGAGAGGATTCGCAACGTTTTCTGGATGGATCATGGGCGTTCGGAATTCGGAAACTCGACCATGTTGGCAAGACGCCTCGCTTCGGCAAAACGCTGTTCCGTCAAACATGTGCGCGTGACCGCCTCCCATGCGAGATATGCACCGAAGGCGTAGTCGCGATACGTGCCGCGCGTTACCACGGACAACGCTGAATCAGCTTTCCTGAGTTGGAGCTTGATCTCTTCTTCGACGGCGGCGGTCACTTCTTCATACGTCCACAGGCTCTTGCTCATTCCACGTCCTCGTCATTGAACTGGTCATAGTCCCGCCTCTCGCCGCGTCGATCGATTCAAGTTCCGCGGCGATGTTCAGGCGGTCGATTCCTATGCCCTGCCGGGGCGCAGTAATGCCACCAGTTCAGTGGCGCAGCCGGGGAAGTCCCGATCCCCGGGTGTTCTGGTTGCGCTCGCCTGCCCTGGTCCGGCCAGAACATCGAATCGAGGCGCTGCTCCATCGCCCACGGGCAGCGCTCAGGAAAGAACGCAAAGCCGATACTCGTTTCCCTGCTCGCTTGCTGGCGAGCGTCGGCCCACACATCCTTGATCCACTCGTCATCGGCGAGGCTCGGATGCAGGCTGGGTGTGCCCCTCAGCTGCGCCTTCAGCCGCTCGCGCTGCACGCGGATCATCGAATGCAGGCTCGGCGAGCGCAGGTCCGGCTGGTACTGCCACCTGAGAAGCCACACGGTAAGGCTCGCCATGCGGTGCGTCATGTCGCGCACTTCACCTCTGGCCACGTCCTCAATTTCGTCGGCGATGTGCTCGACGTCGATTTCCTCAAACCGCCCGGCGCGCAGCAGCGCTGCCTGTTCTCGGGCCCACGCGATAACGTCCTGATCGGGGCTTGTCATGATCGTGATCCTCCGAAGTCTGAAGGTCAGTGGATCCTGGAGATGTACGACGTGAGCGTTGCCACGCCGGTGGCGCGTACGACGATGCGCCGGACGACGAGAACCCGGTGAAACGTCCACCTGCGCGCGAGCCGGAAGCGTTCGTGATACCGTCGCTGCGCATTCTCTTCTACAGTTAATGTAGCACCCGGTGATCATCAAGGTCGGGACGCGGCGCAGAGCTTCAATGGGCCGGAGTGTTACCATTCTTTTTGGGTGTGAACGCTCGATGAGTACACCTTGAATCACCGGTTGTTTGTTCCCTGACCGCCATTTCGACCGCGAAGTCGTCGCTGGCGTATTGTTGTCCTCGGCAGGTTTGTGCCATGAACCACGCTTCGTTTATCCATGCTCATGCTGCTGACGCCGATTGGCGGGTGGCGCTCGCCGGGTGTCAACGGCAACTTGACACCCGGATGACGGCGAGTGCGGCAGAGCAACATGTATCTGCGCGGTTCACTCTCGGATGGTGTTACCTGAGCGACTATTACGCATCGGCGTCCGAGGCGATCCTCGATGAGCTGCATCGCGCTTATCCCGGCGTCGCCTGGGTCGGTACGATCGGCGTTGGCGTGGCCGCCAGCGGCGTCGAATACATCGACGAACCGGCCCTCGCGCTGATGGTCGCGCCGCTGCCGCGGGAGTCGTTCCGGCTCTTCTCCGGGCAACAGCCTCTGCCTGCGGGGTCCTCCGGGTTCGTCGCCCATACGGCGCTGGTCCATGCCGAAAGCACCACACCGGACCTGCAGGAATTGTTGCAAGAACTGAGTGCCCGCACCACCACAGGCTATCTTTTCGGCGGTCTGTCCTCGGCGCGAAACCGGCCGCTACACTTCGCCGACGGTGTGTTCAGCGGTGGGTTGTCCGGTGTGCTGTTCGGCCCCGAGGTCGGCCTGATCTCTCGCGTGACTCAGGGCTGCCAGCCTGTCGGGCCGGTGCGTACCATCACCCGGGCCGAACACAATCTGGTGCTCACGCTGGACGGCAAGCCCGCTCTCGATTGCGTGTTGCAGGATCTTGGCCTCGACGGGGATCTGTCAGCCGATGAGTTGTCTCAGGCCCTGTCGACTACGCTAGTGGGTTTGAGCACGGGTGCCGAGGATGTGCCGACGTGGCCCGGAAAGTTCGGAGCGGATACGTTCGTGCGGCACCTGATCGGTGTCGATCCCCGGCACCGGATATTGGCGATTGCGGACCTGGTCGAGCCAGGCATGCATCTGGCGTTTTGCACGCGCAATGCCGAGGCCGCCAGGCGAGATCTGGTGCGCATTGCGACGGAGATCCGGGCGGAACTGGAAAGCAGCACGACAACCCACCTGTCGGGTGCCCTGTATGTCAGTTGCTCGGGACGCGGCGGGCCGCATTTTGGAGCGCGGCATGCGGAACTGCAGACGGTGCGGAATGCCCTGGGCGAGGTGCCGCTGGTGGGCTTCTTCGCCGGCGGCGAGATCGCAAGGAGTCACCTTTACGGCTACACGGGGGTGCTGACCGTCTTCACGAGCCCAGGATTGAGCTGAGCGACAAAAGCGGATCTGGCGGCACTACAGGAGCTCAACGCTGACCGTGAGACACCGATCAGGATTCGCCAGAAAAAATTCCTGAACAACGTCGTCGAGCAGGACCACCGTGCCATCAAGCGTCGCAGCACCCGGTCGATGCCCGGCTTCAAGAATTTTCGTTGCGCACGCCTAATTCTGGGTGGCATCGAGATCATGCATATGATCGTCAAGGGCCAGATGAAAAAAGAGGCATCGAGCAAACTCCCGCCCAGCAGTTCTACTCGTTGACTGAATAAGTAGCAATCCTGATCATATCGACGTTCGTTTCACCCGTCTTCCTTATCGCGACAAATCCTTCACGGGTAGCCCCTACATTCAGATTGCTTCGGTTCGGTGATAGTTAGCTACGTTGATTAGCTCGCTTCTGCCTCCTGTCCGGCTCGAATGCGGCCGCGCCTACGATCTCTGCGGCGGCAGTCGCTTCGGAAGTGTCGAAGTGCATCGACGGACTATAAACACTCCCTTCGGCCATATTCGCAGGCCCGGATTCAGCCCCCGCCTTGGCGCGCTCCTACCTGGCAATTGCTTGCGCCGGAAGGGGTAAGCGTATGTGAAAGGTCGTCGCGCCCGGCTGCGAACTGACGAGAATCGTTCCACCATGCCGATTGACGACTATACGGTAGGCAATATCGAGGCCCAGGCCCGTCCCCTGGCCGACCGGCTTGGTGGTGAAGAACGGTTCAAACAGCCGCGAGTGAATCTCCGGCGGGATACCAGGACCGCTGTCAGTGAACTCGACCACCGCGTAGTCGCCCTCACGGCGCGTGGAAATGACAAGGTCGCCACGGCCCTCCATGGCGTCGACCGCATTGTCGACAATATTGGTCCATACCTGATTGAGTTCGCTTCCGTACGCCTGAAGACGGGGCAGGCTTCGGTCGTATTCGCGTCTTACTGCGACCGACTGGATGAGCCGGTGGCGCATAATGGCGAGCGTATCCTCGATGCCATCGTGGATGTCTACCTCCTGTTGTGGCGCCTGGTCCATATAGGCGTACGCCTTGAGCGCCTTGACCATGTCGGAAATGTGCGTTGCGCTCCCGGTGGCATCCTTTAGCAGCGCGCGCAGTTCAATCGTCGCACCGAGCCACCGGATGCTGACGTTAAACTGGTGCGGTGCCAGACTTTCGCCGAGCGCAGCGATGTCATCACGCACGATACCGCCTGCGATCAAGCCGGGGGCCACCAGCCATGGCTTTTCGACCCCATGGGCAGCCAGCCAATCGCCCAGCCTGCTTTCCGCAGCTGCTCTCGCCAGGTCGTCCCCAGGCGCCTGTCTCGCCTTGGCGCACGCGCGCGCGCTCAACGCATGAATGAGTTCGATTGCCTCATGCGGAATCGAGCTGAGGCTGAGGGCGTGGAGCGATTCATCCAGAGCTTCGCGAACCTCGTTTGCACGGTCTGTCGTGCGCGCCAACGCTGCGGCAGGATTGTTCAACTCGTGTGCAAGTCCAGCCGCCAGCTTCCCTAATGCGGCCATCTTCTCTCGCGTTCGCAACAATGCCTCAAGGTTAGTGAGACGCTCGGCCGTCGCGCGGAAGATGATTTTGCTGAAGGAGTCACTGCACGCGAGCAACTCGCGCAACACTGGCTCGGAAAGCCTGACCAGGTGGCTGTCGGACTCGGCCTTGAGCGTCGTCAGTGATGGCGTCCCCGCGAGCAATGGCACCGCGCCACAGAAACCTGGCGCAACATATCGACGAACCGGCATCTGCTGTCCGTCGATCAGTCTGCTCGCCACAATTTCACCGTCCAGGATGACAAAAAAGCCCCGGAACGTCTCGCCTTCGTTGCGAAGCACTGCACCTGCCTCGACGCGCATGTCCTCGAGGTTCGCCTGCAGCCACTGCAGGCGTAGTTCGGATAAGTCCGCAAAGAGCGGGACCTCGCGCAAATCCTGAAGTGCAACCATAGGCCCACCAATGTCAGTGACCAAGGACTTTCCGCGCGGCGATGCTGACTTCAGTCAGCTTGTCGCATAGCTACCGTAATAGCGCTTCTGACAGATCCGCGAAAAGCGCATGCTCGCGAAGTTCATCAAGCTGGGGCATCGCGCTGACCTACGGGTTGATGAACAGAACGAACCCTGAGGAAGCGGACGCTCGCGACGTGTCGTGGCTCTGCGCGGCGAGCTTCAGAAAGAATTGTAGTGCCGGCGTCCTCAAGCCATTGCGCGTGATTCTGGTGCAATATAAGAGTGTGGTAACTGCCGACGAAGACGGAGGCAGCGTGGAAAACTTCAAGAGGCTCGGGCTGTTTTGTCGGCTATTCCTTGGTCTGTTTGTGGGCTTCTTTTGCGTAACGGCCGCCCTTTTCGTACGTTACATGTCGGTGGAACAGCTGCCGCAGGTAACCGTCTTGCAGTCGAAAAATGCATCACAAGCCTTGTCGGGAAGCGCCCCGGCAGTCTCATTCACGTCCGCCTTCCCACTTCAACCAACAACGCCGTCGCTTCATACCGAGGAAAAGACACTCATTGCGTCGTCGGCTTCCACTTTCGTCGCGTTCATTGCGGCCGCGGTAACTAACTTTCTGAGCTGGCGGAAAGACAGGGCGAACGCGGTCAAGGAAAAGCGGGGCCCGTCCCGTTAGCCCCGAACCAGGAAGTTGCGCCTCGACCCGCGCACCGTCAGCTGTGCGACCTGGTACGCATGCCGCCCACACCGACCTTGCCACGCCCGGCACGACCGGTTTTGCCATGCGACGAAATGCCCGGGCGCGGCTTCTTCCTGGAGACAGCCGTGAACGTCGGCTGATCTGCGGGGTAGTGAGTCACCCTGTTCACCGCTGCGTGACAGGTCCGATGGTCAGGGTTGAGGGCGAGCTTGACGGCTTGCACGCCATAGGATTTCCCACCGCTTTTGATCACGTCGCGCAACCGAACCGACAACGATTTGCCGCGCGGCGCCGGGGCATTCCCGGATCCGATCTGCTCGAACCAGGCGTCGGCGCGCGCGATCGCATGCTTCACACCGTTGACGGTGACGTATGTCACCGTCTTGCCGAGCTCGTAGTTGGAAGCCTTAACGTCGATTGCCATGATGGACACCTCTCCGAACGATACCGAGTGCGCGGCGCATTTCGCGTGGCGCCGATCATTGGCGTGAGCATCGCGTGCGGTATCGGCATCGTCGGGGCGCTCGGCGTGTTGCTGTGCGGCCGATCCCGCATGCCGGGCGATCATCGGCCGGCATGTCAGCAGTCGTCCACGATAAAGCGGCGCAATTGACGCACGAACTCCGCGCGGGCGGCGGCAGGCAGTTGCCGTCCGACGGGAATACGCTGCCAGCCGTCGCAAAGGTAGACGGCGCCATCGCTGTCGCCGAGAGACACGGACAAGCGGGCCGCATTCATCCGATGCATCGTGCGGCATCCGCGCTCGTGTATTTCGACGATCACGAACGGGGGCGCGAACGTCAGCACCTCGCCGTCCGTCGCATGCCTGGCATAGGCGATAAAGGCGATGCCGACGGCCACGGTGCAAAGCATCGAGAAGGGCAACGCGAGCCACACGCCGGATGCGAATGCCGCTGCCACGCCGATCGCGAGGACGAGCGCCATGAGGAACACGGTCGCGGCGAGCGACTGCCGCGGCGTGAGGGAGCAGTTGCGCTTGAGGCGCCACTCGCGGGTCGGCACACCTCCCTCGCCGTCAAAAGGGCCAGGCCCGTACGACCGCCTGAAGTATGCATACATGATCGAAAGTCCCGCATCGCGGAGCCATTCGTGCCGCGCTGCCGCTCTGCCTTCGCAACCATCACACGTTCGAGACGCCGCCCCTCGTCGGATGACGGGACGTATCGGCATTCCCAGCTTGTCAGCGCGCGATGACCGACGCGGCGATCCGGTCGGCCAGCGCCCCGAGAATGCGGCTCCGCGCAGCGGCTTGTGCCGCCGCGCCGCGGTTCTCCAGCGCCGCCTTGAGCGTTGCCTGTTGCATCGAGGGAGCGCGGACGGGCTGCCCCGATTGCAGCGTCCTGTTCATGTTGTTGCGCAGCGAGCCCTTTTTGCTCTGGAGACCGGTCGATCAGCACGGCACCGGACTACGACGGGCCGCCCGCGTCCGCCTTGACCCTGCGGGACGTGTTGCGCTCCAGTCTCATGTACAGGTTCGCCGTCACGATACCGAAGACGATGTGAACGAACAGGCTGGCCCAGTTGCGCGCTTCTGCGAACCACGGAAAAAACTGTGTCATGCCGTAGAAATTAATCAGGTAAACGGCTGCAGCAAAAGCGCCACCCGTCAGTGAAGCCATCCCCATGCTTGAGTCAAGGTTGAATGACGTCATGATCAGACCGAGGATAAGCGCCAATACGATGGCAAGGCCAAAATGCACCACAAAGGCCGCGAACACGATGCCAATTGAGAATGCTTGCGGCGATTGCAATGCGCCTCGTCCCAGCATGATCGCGGCGACCATGCGTGGGGGCTCCAGCAGACTTCCGCCCGTCATCAGTGCCATCAGGATGACCCCTAACGCCAGGAACACAGCGCCCGCGATTGCGCCTGCCAGCACGGCTGCCCGCCAGTCGGGCTGGCCGTGCGTGAAATGATGGGAATCCATGTGAAGTTCCACAATTTCTCTCCCGATTGATTCGGATAATTCATTCTAGTCCTCCAGCTCGCGAGACTGATAGCGCCGCATGGCTATCGCCACCCCGACGGATGATCCACGTTCTGGCGACAACGTGGCGTGATGAACTGTGCGTGCAAGAGACCCTTGAGGCGCATCAGTTGTTGGCCGCGGCAGACCTGTCAGCGGATCGATAATTAATCTTTTAGCTCGCAGTGGAGGATCAAATGCCTGCGAAACCACGGATCGAGCGCAACGCCGCGATGGACACGGTCCAACGCAGGGTGTTTCGGGACCGGCTGGGGCTTCCGTCCGGCGACGCTTTGACGAACAGTACAAGCCGCCTCGTTAGAACGCGACTGCTCGATCGAGCTCGAAGTCGACGACATGCTTCTGGAAGTACAGGACACTGGAAGCTCGTTCCCCTGAGGCAATGCTCAGGGGTAAAAGTACGCATCTTGCGCCCACGGCAGCGCGGTCAGGCGTCTCACCATAGCCGCAAGCGTACCGGTGACACGGCCGCGAACGTAATGGTTACTTCTTCGTAGCAGTACGGCGATCCACACGGATTCCAACTTGGTTTGCCCGGCTAGCCTCGAAACCGAGAACCTGCCAGGCAGCAACGACCCCCAACTTCCCTGCCTTTGCGCGCACGGTGAGCCGGTAACGATTGCACTGGTCCGGTGTGCTGTCCCGAGCTGGCGTGACCTGCGTGGTGGGATCGTCCGGTGACACTTCGATTTGCGCGTCGGTCGACCGACGCGAACCTTCTGCGCACCATGCTAGCGACGATTTCTCTACTGACTCTCTTCCGCGTCTACGTGTTGCATCTCCGCTGGGGCCCGTCTTTGCTGCTCGCGGCGATCCTCCCCCACCGATCCTCCCCCACCGATCCGGTGCTGGCCCACGGCGTCCACATGCACAATCACCGAAATCGCGCTGCCGGTGTCGCTGTTTGCGATCGGCCTGCGCTCGCGGCTGGGCGTGCTCGAGAAACTCTGGACCGTACCGCTGCGACTCGGCAAGTGGGTGTCGGGGCAGATCCACACATCTTTGTACGCCGGTGGAATTGCCAATGCATCGTCACTTTCCCGACGACCAGCCGGTCTTCGACGGCGCGAGTCTGACAGTGCGCTTTACGGCGCGCGTCGACGGCGGGCCGGTTGAATGCGGCAATTGCCGCCGAGGCGCTGCAAGATCATTTCGGCGCCAATTCCGCGCTGGAATCCGCCCTGATGGCTGCTTTCGATAACGGCCGCAATCGTATCTGTTCGGTTTGCGCGGAAGTGATCGACCAGAACAGCAGCAAAGGAGTAGTGTTACATAGCGGACTGTTCAGAGTGGACAGCATGGAACCCGATCGCGGCACCACGGCATAGTCCCGGCGCGTGCCACCGCATGCACCTCTACCTCGGCGCGGGTGAGGTGGGGCGGCATAGTCTGCAACCGCTAGTCAACGATGGAAGGGAGGCCACATGTCACTCATCGTCGCAGCACGCTTTACGACATTCCCCGCCGCTGAACACGCGGCGCAACGGCTCTTCAATGCCGGTTTCGTCGAGGAGGACGTCACACTGTTTTTCGTCAATCCGCCCGGCCAGCACGGAGTCGATACCGGCACCGACGCAAACGCGAGGGGGGCGCCAAAGGGCGCCGAGATAGGCGTCACGATTGGCGCAGTGGTTGGCGCCATGGTCGGCGTCGGGATCTTCGCAGCGTTTTCGGCGCCGCTTATCGTGTCGCTGATCGCGGCCGGGGTGAGTGCGTATGTCGGTTCATTGGCCGGCGCGATGGTGAGCACGCGTGAAGTCAGCATCGAAGATACCCGTGATTCCGGCGTGCTGGTGGCCGTACACGTGTCGCCGGACAGCCAGTCGAACGCCGCACGGGTGCTGCGCGATGCGGGAGGCGCGGCGATCGAACGCGCGACCGGCCGCTGGCAACAAGGGCGGTGGGCCGACTTCGATCCGCTCAAGCAGCCTGTGCCGCTCGACGAATTCAGTGAGAAGCACGCCTGATTTGAAGGTGTTTTTCGCCGAGATTTTCAGCGAGACAGGAAATAAAAACGGCCCGGCATTTGCTGGGTCGTTTTGTATTCAGAGCGGTGCGTTCCAGGCAGGCCCGTGCCGCCGCTCGTCTTGCAGAACGACTTCAGGCCGAGCTCTTCGAGGAGCGAGGGACGCAACGGTCGTCACCTGAGGAGCGGTCGGCGAAGGGGTCAATGGAAGAAGAGTTCCCGCATGCCGAAGGTGTGATGCGCTTCGGCAGCCATCAGCACCAGCAGCACCAGCAGGCACAGGGGCGGTATCAGGATGGCGTACACCAGCGCCAGCCGCTCCCACATCATGTGCATGAAAATCGACACGATCAGCCCGGCCTTGGCGATCATGAGTACGACGATCAGCGCCCAGCGCAGCAGGCCCTGCACGTGGAAGTAATCCACCATGTACGACATCGTGCTCAGTACGAACAGCAGGCCCCAGATTTTCAGGTAGATGCCAATCGGATGCTGCTGGCCGTGCACGGCGTCGGGTAGATGGGTGGGATCGGTGTGGTCCATGGTCTGCCTCACCACAAATAGAACAGCGCAAAGATGAACACCCACACCAGGTCGACGAAGTGCCAGTACAAGCCGGCAATCTCCACGATCTGGAAGTTGCCATACTCGGTGAACCCCGGCCGCAGGATCTTGCGTGCTATCAGCAGCAGGTAGATCACACCGCAGCTCACGTGAAAGCCGTGGAAGCCGGTGATCATGAAGAAGCACGCGCCAAACTGCGCCGCGCCCATCGGGTTGCCCCAGGGGCGGATACCTTCATGGACGATCAGCTTGGTCCATTCGAAGGCCTGCATCGACACGAAGGTCACGCCCAGCAGCGCGGTCGCCAGCAACAGTGCGGCGGCGCGTTTTGCGTTGCGCCGGTAGCCAAAGTTGACAGCCATCGCCATGGTGCCGCTGCTGGTGATCAGGGTAAACGTCATGATGGCGATCAGCAGCAAGGGCACATCCACGCCGCCCACAGTGAGCCCGAACACCTTCGAAGGGTCAGGCCACGGCACCGTGGTCGACATGCGCACCGTCATGTAGCCTATCAGGAAGCTGCTGAAGATGAAGGTGTCCGACAGCAGGAAGATCCACATCATCGCCTTGCCCCACGGCACCTTGAAGGCTTCGCGGTCGGCCGACCAGTCCGTGACGATGCCGTGCCAGCCGTCAGGCCCGGCGTCGGCGGGCGTGGTGACAGCGGATTCGGTCGGGAGCGTGGGCGTGGTCATGGCGCGGCTCCATACAGCGGCCCGCAGATGGCGGCGACGAACCCAGGGGTGATCCACCACATCGCCGCCAGCAGCACGAGCCAGACAGCCAGCAGGAAATGCCAGTAGATGGCGCACAGCGCAATGGCGCGCTGTGCTCGGAAGGGGTCCCCGCGCCGGAGACGCGCGATCGTCACCGCCCAGGCCACCAGCCCGCCCAGCACATGCAACCCGTGCAGGCCGGTGAGCAGGTAGAGGAAGCTATTGGAAGGATTGACGGTGACGGTCTGCCCGGCCGCCGACAGCATGCGCCAGGCGGTCAGTTGCCCGATCACGAACACGGCCGCCAGCACACCGCTGGACACCAGCCACGCCGCGCGGTGTAAGGTCAGCTGCCGGGCACGCTGCATGGCAATACTTGCCAGCACCAGCGCGCCGGTGTTCCACCACAGCAGCGCCGGATGCGGGATCGGCTGCCAGTCGGGCTCGCGCATACGCATTGCATAGGCGAACAGCAGCAGTGAAAACAATGTCGTTGCCACCGCCATGAAGACGATCAGGCCGATGCGGCCCGCATTCGGCAAGACAGGTGGCGCGTCAGGAACGAAGGAGCGGCGCAGCGTGGTCATTCGCGTGCCTCGCCGGGTTCAAGCGTCGGGTGGGCCGGTTCAGGCGCCGTCGCAGGCGGCTGGTTTTGCGGGACGAAGTCTTCCTCGTGCCCCGGCGGGCTGTATTCGTACGCCCAGCGGTAGACGACGGGCAGTGCGGCGCCCCAGTTGCCGTGCACTGGCGGCGTTTGCGGTGTCTGCCATTCCAGCGTGGTGGCCCGCCAGGGGTTGCTGTCGGCACGCTTGCCGCGCACGAGGCTCCACGCCAGGTTGTACAGGAACAGCAACTGCGCCGTCGCAACGAACAGCGCAACGACGGTGATGAACGTGTTGAGCGTCTGCGCCGAAGATGGAATGAAGCTGTAGCCCTCATACGCGTAATACCGCCGCGGCATGCCCAGGATGCCGAGATAATGCATCGGGAAGTAGATCGCATAGGTGCCGAGGAAGGTAACCCAGAAGTGCACGCGCCCGAGCGTGTCGTTGAGCATGCGGCCCGTCACCTTCGGATACCAGTGATACATGCCGCCAAACACCACCAGGATCGGCGACACGGCCATCACCATATGGAAGTGCGCCACCACGAAGTACGTGTTCGACAGCGGAATGTCCACGCTCACGTTGCCGAGGTAGAGCCCGGTCAGCCCACCCAGGACGAAGGTGCTGATGAAGCCGATGGCAAACAGCATCGGCACGGTCAGGTGGATATCGCCGCGCCACAGCGTCAGAACCCAGTTGTAGACCTTGAGGGCGGTCGGGATGGCGATGATGAGCGTGGTGGTGGCAAAGAAGAAGCCGAAGTACGGATTCATGCCGGCGATGAACATGTGGTGCGCCCAGACCACGAAGCTCAGCGCACCGATGATGATGATGGCCCACACCATCATCTTGTGGCCGAAGAGGCTCTTGCGCGCGTGCGTGCTGATGAGGTCCGACACGATGCCAAAGGCCGGCAGCGCGACGATGTAGACCTCCGGATGCCCGAAGAACCAGAACAGGTGCTGGAACAGCAGCGGGCTGCCGCCGGCATGCTTGAGCGTCTGCCCCATCGACACCACGGCCGGTATGAAGAAGCTGGTGCCGAGTGTCTTGTCGAGCAGCATCATCACCGCCGACACGAACAGCGCCGGAAACGCCAGCAGTGCCAGGATGGTCGCCACGAAGATGCCCCACACCGTGAGCGGCATGCGCATGAGCGTCATGCCGCGCGTGCGCGCCTGCAGCGTGGTGGTGACGTAATTCAAGCCGCCCATCGTTGTCGCGACGATGAAGATCGCCAGCGACACCAGCATCAACACGATGCCCCATTCCACGCCCGGCGTGCCCGGCAGGATGGCCTGGGGTGGATACAGCGTCCAGCCCGCGCCGGTCGGCCCGCCTGGCACGAAGAAGCTCGCCATCAGCACCAGCACGGCCAGCAGGTAGACCCAGTAGCTCAGCATGTTGAGAAACGGGAACACCATGTCGCGGGCGCCCAGCATCAGCGGGATCAGGTAGTTGCCGAAGCCGCCCAGAAACAGCGCCGTCAGCAGGTAGATCACCATGATCATCCCGTGCATGGTGACGAACTGGTAGTAGTGGTTGGCGTCGATGAAACTGAACTTGCCCGGAAAGCCGAGCTGCAGCCGCATCAGGTCAGACAACACCAGGCCGACCAGGCCGATGGCGATGGCCGTCAGCGAATACTGCACGGCGATGACCTTATGGTCCTGGCTCCAGACATAGCGGGTCCAGAAGCTTTGCGGGAGGTGGTCGGTGTGCGCGTAGGACATTGCGTCTGCTCCGCTAGGGTTGGGCTGCGCTGCTGGCGGCCGGGCCGCCTTGCGATTTGATGTAGGTCACCAGCGCGGTCAGCTCCTGCTCGCTCAGGTCGAAGTTCGGCATGATGGGTGAGAAGCCCTTCACGACGCGGGCCTTCGGGTCGCGGATGAAGGCGCGCAGATAGGCTTCGTCCACCTTCGCGGTGCTGCCGTCGGCCATCGTTTCGGTCTTGCCGTACAGGCCCTTCCAGGTGGGGCCCACGCGCGGACTGCCGTCCACGGTATGGCAGGCGATGCAGCCCTTGGCCTCTGCGAGCGCCTTGCCCTGGTCAGCGAGCGCCTGGGCGCTGCCGCCTGCAGCGGCGGGTGCGGCCTGCACCTTGGCTTGCTGCCGCTGCGCGAACGTGCTCTGCTGCGCCAGCCAGTGCGAGAACGATGCTTCGTCTTCCACCACCACCACGCCGCGCATGTTGGAGTGCCCGATACCGCAAAGCTGCGCGCACAGGATGTCGTAACGCCCTGCCTTGGTCGGAGTGAACCAGAAGGTGGTCACCATGCCGGGCACTATGTTCATGCGCGCACGGAACGGCGGTACGTAGAAGTCGTGCAGCACGTCGCGCGACCGTGTCAGGACCTGGATCGGCCGGTTGATCGGCAGGTGCACCTCGGGCGTCTCGATCAGGTAGTTGTCACGGCCGTTGGGGTCGCCGGGGTTCAGGCCGAAGGGGTTGTCGTTGCTGATGTAGCGCACGTCCGTCGTGCCCAGCTTGCCACCGGGGCCGGCAAAGCGGAAGCGCCATTGCCATTGCTGGGCGAGCACTTCCATCTGCAGCACATTGGACGGCGGCCGTACGTAGTCCGCGTAGACGAAGAGCCCCGGCGCCAGCAACGCTGCCACGCCGACAGAGGTCAGGCCGATCAACCACCATTCCAGCCGCTTGTTGTGCGGCTCGTAAGCAGCGCGATGACCCTTGCGGTGGCGGTAGCGCACCAGTGCGATCACGATGAACAGGTTGATCGCGATGAAGAGCGTGCCGGTAATGACGATCGTGATCGTCAGCATGTCGTCCATGCGCACCCAGTTCGAGGCGATCGGTGTGATCCACCAGGGACTGGCAAAGTGAAACCCTACCGCCAATACGATGATCAGGCTCAGGGCAATCGCAAGCGCCATACGCCACCTCGCTGCGCGTCACTCGCTGGAGCCGCTAACTAAAAAGGCTCCTGGCGTCGTTGTGCCGCCTTGCCGTACTTCGTACTGCCTGCGCCGGCACTTCTGCCAGGACCGCTTCGCTGAGCGTTACAAGCGGCTCTAAATCAAAGGTAGTCCTCTCCTCTGCAACGTGCAAGGCAGCGCAAGGGGGAAGCGCGCCACATATACGGATCGCGCGAATGGAGGATTCACTTGCTGCGATGCAATGCAAACGGCCGCCCCTAGCATTGGTTGCCCAGGCGGCCGTCTCCCGAAGGCGCCGGGTGTTTAGAGTCTGTTCACATGTGCGACACGCGTACGTCGCACATGTGAACAGACTCTATCGGCACGCCGGGAAAAAACGGCACGTCAGTGCATCGCGTCCCGCGTGCGCCGTTTCAGCATGCCGTAGACGATTGCGGTGACCGCACCGAACAGCAGGTTTGCCAACAAGGGTCCGGATCCCCGCTCCGAGACGGACCATGGGAACACGGCCGTCATGACATGTTCCACACATACGCGATGATCCCGAAGGCCACCCCGATGACACCCTCCATGCTCACACTCGAATCGAAGTGAAAATGCGCAATAATCGCTCCGAGAATCATCCCCATGGCCATGATGGCGCCGAGCACGTAGTGCAGTACGAGCACCGTCGTCACGATGCCAAAGCTGAAGAGCGACATCTGTTCGAGCGCACTCGGGCCCATTACCATCACGCGAGCACAGGCGCGTCCCGCTCAGCAAGCTTCGAACCGTAATGCAACGCTGACCGGGCGACCGATATCAGCGCGCACGCGCACGTCGCTCCGACAGTCCCCACGCTTTCGCGTAGGCAACCTGCTGGCGTCTGGAGGGCGCGCTCACCACTTTTAGCGTTGATCTCTTTCATCACGTCCAGCTCGAGATCCCGCTCCGCCAGCATCTTCTTCAGCCGCGCATTCTCCTGCTCGAGCTGTTTGAGCCGCTTCACATCGGCAGCTTCCAGACCGCCGAAATGCTGCCGCCAGTTGTAGATCGTCTGCTCGCTGATCCCCTGCTTCTATGCGACCTCGGTGACTGGCGCCTTGTCTGCCTCACGCAGGATCGTGACCATCTGCTCGTCGGTAAACCGCGACATGAGACGTCTTTATTTCCTCGTACCTGACACGACGACGGCGAAGGCGATCGTAGACGACTTGCTGCGGGCGGGGATCACATGGCGACATATCCATGTTCTCGCGAATCACAGTGTCGCGCTCGAACAGTCACCCGAGGCATCCTTGCTGCAAAGCAGCGACGTCGTGCGCTCGCTCGAACGCGGCGTGGCGCTCGGCGGTGCGACCGGCGCGCTTCTCGGCCTCGTGGCACTGGTGTTTCCTCCCGCGGAGCTCGCATTTGCGGGCGGAGCCGTCGTCGCATTGACGTTGGCAGGTGCCGGCTTCGGGGCCTGGACGGCCACGATGATCGGCGTCGACGAACCGAATGCACGACTCGAACGCTTTCGTGGCGCCATACGTGATGCCCAGCTCTTGATCATGGCCGACGTGCCTGGATCGCGCGAACATGAGATCGAGCAGATGGCTTCCGCGATCCACAACTGGCCAAGGCTAGTTCCACCTCCGCGCCTTTGACCGCACAACGCGTGCAGGATACAAGTGCCGGCATCCGACCTATAGTGACAAGTGAGTATCCCATACAGCGCATCAGGCGCAGGATGATGGCAATCTCCACTTCCACTCCGGACATCATCCGTCTCTTTCCGACTTTCGTGTGGCAGCGCCGCCTCGAGCCAGCGTGTTACGAACCCCTGGATCGGGATCTGATGGCGTACATCGACGCCCTGATCCGGAGCGGCAATGGCACCGATAGCGGCACCACATGGCAATCCAGCCACCAGCAACATGAAAAGCCCGAGCTCGCTGCGCTGATCGCGCTTATCGACCAGGCCGCGCGCGACGTTCTCACATTTCTCAAAGTGGACAACGCCCCATTTCACCTCACCGGATGCTGGATCAATGTGTTGACGCCAGACGGGACACACGCGATGCACACTCATCCAAACAACTTCCTGAGCGGCGTGTACTACCTGCGCTCGCAAACTGGCGCGGACACGATCAACTTCCATGATCCGCGCCCGCAGACGGCCATCATCCGTCCACCCGTCACCGAGTTAACGGCGTACAACACAGATCAGGTGGTCGTTCCGGTCAGCGAAGGCACGTTGCTAATATTCCCGGCCTGGTTACCCCATTCGGTGTCGGCAAATACGAGCGCGCGGGCACGCGTGAGCATCAGCTTTAACATCATGTTTGCCGACTATGACGAGGTCATGAGCCCGCCGCTCTGGGGGCCGCCGTGACGTGCGCCGCGCGCAAGCCCAACTGGCCATTTCCCCTCACGTCTGAGTCCTGATGCCAGGCCGCCTGTTGACAGTAAGAATCCAATCTTCCCGTCATGGAAAGCTTCGAAGGCCAACGCCCCGTCGCGTATTGCTCGATGGCACTCGTTCACGGCGGCCCGCGACCTCAGGTCCGAAGGACAGCGACCTTACTATAATCAAGATGAACAGGAATGCACCGCCTGACCGGTGGCCGTCCGCATTGAAGTGGCTACCGTGCCCGAGCGTGGAGCAATTTTCCACGGAGGTATTACATGACTACCTACGTCATCCTCAGCCGCCTCGCTCCTGACGCGTTCAAGGACCCCAAGGAACTCAAACAGATCGCCACCACCGTGGCGGAGAAGATCAAAGATGAATGCCCTGCCGTCACCTGGAAAGCGAGCTATCTGACACTCGGGCGATTCGACGTCGTGGACATTGTCGAGTCGAACGATCTGAAACAGCTTGAGCTTGCGGCGCTGATCATCCGAGGTTATGGGCATGCCGCCACCGAGACGATGCAAGCGACTGTGTGGAGCGATTTCATCGGGGCGCTGTAGCCGTGATGCATGTTCCCCTGCGAAGGCGTATCGGACTAACACGCTCACCCGGCTTTCCGTGGCAAGGCGGCCTGGCGACCTGCGGTGTACCGGTCGAACTGGCTCGCCTGTGAAACGCTGCACGCAATGCGCCCCCTAGCACGTGACATGCAGAATCGCGTTGGTTCCTTCCGTCTTCACCTTGAGTCTGGCGATGGCCTCCTCCGTCGGCACGATAACGAGTTCGACTTTCCGGCGCTCGGCCTCCTGCCTTACCTCGTCCATCACCGGCAGTGCCCCGGTGCCGGTGCCGATCACAAGGCACTGGCAATTCCAGGGAATAGCCTCAGCCGTCGATACCGGTGTATGCCCGAACAATTCGCGGAACGCCTTGGATGGCTTTTTCTTGCGCTTGTGAACCTGCCCGCGGTCGATCACCACGTCATGCTCGAAAGTCACGCCATCTATGCGGATGGAACCGAAGGAAAACGCATCGAAGTGCATACCCGCCTCCACTCATCCTGCAAGAATCACGGCTCATGGTATCAGGGGTAACAGGCGTCCGACGAACGATGCCGTTCGAGGTACACATTCGATGTAGCCGCACTAGAACAGCGCGGCGTTCGTCGCGAAAGTCCACATACAGACCTGGGTGCCGAACACGTCGTTGACAAGCCGGGGTTCAAAAAGAGCGTGCATGGATCGGTCCGGCACCGTCACACCCTACCGGACAAGCAATATTCAAGGAGCGCGTTGCCTTCGGTCATGGGTGCAGCGCACGTGCGATTCCGGCACACATATGCCGCGGCCCGGCCGTCGACCGGGTGACACTCCCGGCCGATCGGCACGTGTTCTGCAAAAGCCAGCACGCGTGCGGGGAGGTAGGCGCGGTGAACGCCAGTTGCCAGCACTGCGGCTGAATATTTCTCGCCGGCAAAGACGATCTCGAGCGGGCCGCGCTGCACGAAGTCCCTCGCGGCTATGAGGTGCGCGAAGGCGGATGGTACGCTGCCTGCTGCCGTCTCGTATCTCCGGAATTCGTGCTCGGCGCGGTCAAGGTAGAGATCGCGCCCGGTGAGTGCATGCAGACGCACGAAGGCAAATGCGCTCGATGAGATGCCAGATGGCGAGGCGCTGTCGTATGGGGCACGGGGCCTGTGCACCAAGGGCTCGCCATCGCACGGTGTGAAATACAGCCCGTCCTCCCAGAACTTGTCAAGGATGAGGGTCGCGAGTTCGATCGCACGATCGAGGTAGCGCCTGTCGAAGCATGATTCGTAGAGGTCGAGCAGTGCATTACAGAGAAAGGCGTAGTCCTCGAGGAACCCCGGCACCTTGGCTACGCCGTCCTTCCAGACCCGGAATACGCCGCCATCGGCAAGTGTCAGCTCGTTCCCGATAAAATTGGCGGCACGCTTTGCCGCGCTGAGATACTCGGGGACACCCGTCGCCTGGAAGGCGGCACAGAGCCCCGCGATCATCAGACCATTCCAACCGGTGAGAATGTTGTCGTCCCGGGCCGGGCGCACACGTCGGGCGCGCGCCGCCAGCAGCCGCTCGCGCCAGCCTGCGAGCTGCGTTTCTTCCAGCGCGTCCAACTCGACCGCACGGTGGAGTACCGTGGCGCCGTGCTCGAAATTGCCGCGTTCTGTCACACCGTAGGCCCTGCAGGCCAGTGCGCCTTCGGACTCGCCAAGGACTGCTTTGATCTCGGCGGGCATCCAGCAATAGAATTTGCCTTCCTGGCCTTCGCTGTCGGCATCCTCGCTGGCGTAGAAGCCGCCTTCGGGGTGCGTCATGTCGCGCAGAATATAGGCGAGGGTCTCCTCGAAGATGCAGCGCCATGTTCGCTTGCCAGTCAGGCGATAGGCATCCGCGTACAGCTTTACAAGCTGGCCATTGTCATACAGCATTTTCTCGAAGTGCGGCACGCCCCAATGCGCGTCGACGCTATAGCGGGCGAACCCGCCGCCGACCTGGTCATAGATGCCGCCCGCCGCCATGTGGTCGAGTGTGCGTTTCAATGCGTCAAACAGCGTGGGTTCGCGGCTTCGTTCATAGACGCGTAGCATGAGGTCGTAACAGCTCGGATTGGGGAACTTGGGCGCGCCGCCGAGCCCCCCATGAGCCGGGTCAGTGTCCCGTGTCAAGGCGCGTGCTGTCTGTGCAGGCAGATCTTCGACAGCGGCGGTTGGCCCGCCCTGCTGTGCCTGATCGAGCTGCCGGAAGCCCTGCTGAATCTGCACAATGGTGTTCCGCAGTTCATCATGCCGATGCCGCCAGGCTTCACTCAGGGCTATCAACACGCGCGCGAACGCGGGGCGGCCATAGCGATCGTCCGGCGGGAAATAGGTGCCGCCGAAGAACGGCTCTCCCTGCGGCGTGAGAAACACGGTAAGCGGCCAGCCGCCTCCCTGTCCCATCATCTGGCTGACCTGCTGGTAGATTTCATCGATGTCGGGACGCTCCTGCCGATCGACCTTGATGCTGACATAGCGCTCATTCATCAGGCTGGCAATGCGCGGATTCTCGAAGGACTCGTGCGCCATGACGTGGCACCAGTGGCACGCGGCGTAGCCCACCGAGAGAAGGATCGGCCTGTTTTCCTCGCGCGCGCGGCGAAACGCCTCGTCGCTCCACGGATACCAGTCCACCGGGTTGTCCGCATGCTGGCGGAGATAAGGCGAGGATTCTGTAGCAAGCCGGTTTGTCATGCTGGTCTCCATACGGGCGCACCCACCAGCGCTCATGATCAATTCGGGCAGGGTCGCGTGCCCTGCAAGGGCGCGGCCAACTGTGCGACGCGCTCATCGACCCGTCCGTCGGCCGTAGCCGCCACCAGAAAACCAGACAATCGGAATTGCTCTTCGAAAGCTCTAGCCTCGCGTCGGCATCCCGGATGTGCCGATGGCCGTGACGTCGATGTCGCTAATCCGTCGCACCGCGGCGCGAATGGCGGCGGCGTCGAGTTCGTCCAGTGGCACCTCGACGAGCGCCTCGACCCTGCATCGAATCTGCTGGAAAACCTGTTTGAATGCAGCACGTTTGCTTTCATCCGGCCCCTCCACGGCGGCGGGGTCGGAGAAGCTCCAGTGTGCCGATGCGGGATGGCCGGGCCACAATGGACATACCTCGCCCGCGGCCTGATCGCACACGGTAATAACGAAGTCCATATGGGGTGCGCTCGGTTCGGAGATGGCGAACTCGTCCCAGGATTTGCTGCGCAGATTCGCCAGGTCATACCCCGTCTTGCGCACCTGTTCGATGGCGAAACGATTGATCTTTCCGATTGGATTGCTTCCTGCGCTGTAGGTGCGAAACTGACCTTTCCCCAGCGTGGCAAGTAGCGCCTCTGCCATCACGCTGCGCGCCGAGTTGCCGGTGCAAAGAAAGAGCACGTTATACGTCCGGTCATTCATGAACGGCTCCCGGAAGGAACGGTCGCGAACGTCGCATCAGAAAGGTGCGGTCCGCGTATCAACCTCTTAAGTCTAGTCCCGTCACGTGCGGTACGGAGAATGCCGTGCTCAGCGACCGGATCCATAGGGCTGTCTTGCAATGCCAATGCTCAATTAACGCGTGCCCGTTGACCCTGATCTGCCGTAAATCGCGGCGACGCAGCGCTTGCCGCGCCTGTTCGGAATCAGTGACGGCGCACGCACGATGCAGTCGAATCCCTTCTGCACGAGCTGACCGTAAAGTCCATAGCCGCGCGTGCCCGCTTCGTGACGATGCGGATGCTTCGCGCCTCCGGTGTCAACCTGGAATACAACGGGACCGTGCTGCGCGCTCGAGTACATGTGAATACTTGTCGAAACAGAAAAACCGGCTCACGCTAATGCCGTACCGCGCACACTGACCCGTGCCGATGAGCGAAGCTGACGAAGGGACAGAGGCATGAGTCCGGTCGATTATCAACTAATGGAAGTGGCAAGCGGCAAGGCCGTGAAGATGTGGGCACAGGGCGTGGCTATTGAGGAGGCGTGTCGCCGGCAGTTGAGAAACATGGCCCGCATGCCGTTCGTATTCAGGCACGTTGCCGTCATGCCGGACGCGCACGTGGGCAAAGGCTCGACGATCGGCAGCGTGATTCCGACACTGGGCGCAATCATCCCGGCGGCCGTGGGCGTCGATATCGGCTGCGGGATGATGGCGGTTCGTACAACGTTGACGGCCGCGGACCTGCCCGCTTCGCTTTCCCGCGTGCGCAGCGCGATCGAACGCGCCGTGCCGCACGGCGGTGCGGTGGGGCGACGCGATCCGGGTGCATGGTCGCGTCCCCCGCCAGTCGTCGACGACGCCTGGAAGCTGCTGGCGCCCAGTTTTCAGCGCATCGTCGACAAGTATCCTTCCCTCGCGCGCACGAACAACCACGCGCACGTAGGCACGCTCGGCAGCGGCAATCACTTCATCGAGGTATGTCTCGATGGCGATGACAGCGTCTGGTTCATGCTGCACAGCGGATCACGCGGCGTGGGCAACGCGATTGGCAGCCTCTTCATTACGCTGGCCCAGGCCGACATGCGTCAACACCTTGCGAATCTTCCGGACAAGGATCTTGCGTACTTCAGGGAAGGCAGCCGGCACTTCGATGACTACGTGGAAGCAGTCGGCTGGGCACAGCAGTACGCGTGCTGCAACCGTGAGGTCATGATGAATGCCGTGATCGACGCGGTGCGCGCAACGATCGGCAAACCCTTCACCATCGACGAGCACGTGGTGAACTGCCACCACAACTACGTACAGAAAGAGCGGCACTTTGGCGTCGACATATTTGTAACGCGTAAAGGAGCGTTGTCGGCGCGGGCGGGCGAGTTCGGCATCGTACCCGGTTCGATGGGCGCGAAGAGCTTTATCGTTCGCGGCCTCGGCAACGAAGAGAGCTTCTGCTCATGCAGTCACGGCGCCGGGCGCGCAATGAGCCGTAAAGAGGCCAAACGGCGCTTCACGGTCCAGGATCAGATCAGCGCGACGGAGCATGTCGAATGCCGAAAGGATGCAGGGGTTATCGACGAAATTCCGATGGCCTATAAGGACATCGACGCGGTGATGACCGCGCAGCGGAATCTGGTCGAGGTGGTGCATACGCTGCGACAGGTGGTTTGTGTGAAAGGTTAGGACCTGACGTTTTTTTCGACCACCACGCAGGCACCGAACCCGGATGTCGGTCGTGTATCAGCTCTGGCCTTGTCATCTGTTGGCTGCCTGCCATTCGCGGAACGGCAGTTTGAGCGTCTGCGGGCGCAAGCGGCGATGGCAGGAAATGGCCAAACCGCCGATCGCCGCGCTCGATCGCCATGTTCGTTGCCACCGACGTCAGCGCGCGTCTCCATAGCCGGCGGTCGAGTCGTCAGACGTTCAACGGCAGGTATCAGAGTCAAACAGCCGCTTGGCATGGCCACTGCCGGACAAGTCATCGGCCATAGGTGACGTTCTCCTATCGACGCGGCAAAGGCCGCTCAACGACTCAGACCGGCCATTCGTTGCGTGTCAACTTCGAACGGCATCTCCATGCATCAATCAACGGGTGAATTCGACCCGTTGCGACCAGTCGCCATCGGCCTCCCGACTGACCGATCTTTGGGGTGATGGGGACGTTTGCGTATTCCGGGCAAAGGCCGATCGAAATCGGGCCGCAGATGCCGGACGGATGGACGCCGCCGGCGATCGCTGCATACAAGGGGCCGCATGGGATGGTGCCGCATCAACCGCAATGGAAATGTAGTTGCTGACGGTGTCCGGGTCGCGACGGCGCGTCGCGTCATCGGGCGTCGTGCCATCGACCAGGCGGTAGCTGAGCAGTTCAATCAGCGTCAAGCAGCCACGCCCAGCGCAAAGGAAGGTAACAGTTGGGTACGCTTACCGCCGGGGCCGAGGTACCGCGTATAGTCGATATGAAAGCTGCCGACCGGGTCATGACAGATCCCCTTGTTCTTCTCTAGGTATCGAAGTACAGGTAAAACTCCCACGGATGCGGACGCAGTTTGATTGTGTCGATCTCTCGTTTTCGCTTGTATTCGATCCAGGTCTGGATCACGTCGTCGGTGAACACATCGCCTTTACGCAGAAACGCGTGGTCGGCTTCGAGCGCGGTCAGCGCCGCTTCGAGCGAACCCGGCACCTGCCGTATGGTGCTGGCCTCTTCGGGCGGCAGGTCGTATATGTTCCGGTCAAGCGGATCGCCCGGGTCCGTCCTGTTTTCAATGCCGTCGAGGCCCGCCATCATCATCGCCGCGAACGCCAGGTACGCATTCGCCGACGGGTCCGGACAGCGAAACTCGACGCGCCGCGCGTTCGGCGAATCCGAATACATCGGGATGCGCGCCGCAGCCGAACGATTGCGCTGGGACATCGCCAGATTGACGGGCGCCTCATACCCCGGCACCAAACGCTTGTAGGAATTCGTCGTCGGCGCGCAGAAGGCCATGAGCGCGGGCGCATGCTGAAGCAGTCCGCCGATGTACCAGCGGCACATATCGGAAGTCAGCGCCCAGCCGTCCGCGTCGTAAAAGAGATTCAGTTCGTCTTTCCACAGGCTCTGGTGACAATGCATGCCGCTCGCGTTGTCGGCAAACAGTGGTTTCGGCATGAAGGTGGCCACCTTGCCGTGCCGACGCGCAACGTTCTTGCAGATGTACTTGTAGATCATCACGTTGTCGGCCATGCGGGTGAGCGTCGCAAAGCGCATGTCGATCTCGTTCTGTCCGGCGGTCGCGACTTCGTGGTGATGCACTTCGATCTGTACGCCCGCCTGCTGAAGCGTCAGCGCGATCTCCGAGCGGATCTCCTGCAGCGTGTCATGGGGCGGTACCGGGAAGTAGCCCTCCTTGTAGCGTTGCTTGTAGCCGAGGTTGCCACCGCCGTATGCGCCTTCGTCCCGACCGGTGGTCCAGTCGCCTTCGGCCGATTCGACATAGTAGTAGCCGCTGTGCTGGTCCTGTCCAAAGCGGATCGAGTCGAAGATGAAGAATTCCAGCTCCGGCCCGAAATAGCATGTGGTCGCGATGCCCGTCTGGCGCAGATAGTTCTCCGCCTTTTTTGCAACGTAGCGCGGATCGCGCGAATACGGTTGCTGCAGCACCGGGTCGACTACGTCGCAAATGATCGACAGGGTCGCCGTGCCGCTAACCGGGTCGACGAAAGCGGTTGCCGGGTCCGGCCTGAGCAGCATGTCGGACTCGTGGATCTCCTGAAAGCCGCGGATCGACGAACCGTCGAAACCGATTCCGGCACTGAACAGGTCGTCGTGAACTTCGGGGAGCGTAATCGAGAAGTGCTGCCAGAGTCCAGGCAAATCGGTGAACTTCAGATCGACGATCTGGATACTGTGTTTTTGCAGCATGTCGATCACATCGCTTGCGTTTTGTGGACGCATGACGCGATAGCTGCCCGCTTCGACGGACACTGCAAACGGCGAGCCGGTGGTTCCTTGCGTACTGGCCATGGACTTTCTCCTCTTCCGGTCCGTGCGAGTGAAACAGCTGACGCGCAGCGGCTACGACCGGCACTCCATTGTCGAGAAGCAAATGGATCGAACCCTAAGACACTTACCGGCATTCTCCTGTGGGGCACGCCGCGTCGGTTCGGGGCGACCGATTGCGATCCGCGTCGGCCTCATAGTCGGCACCACTGAATTTTCTTCGTCATCAAACTCGATTCATGAAACGACGTCATCGCTCATCGCTTCTGATAGGTCCCAATGAGTTCGGCGTGGGTTAGTACGTGCCCCTGCATGGCCTTTTCAAGCGCCGCTTTGCTGGGGTTTTTCAAATCAGGCAGTACGGTGTCGAGCGCATACAGTTTGTGGAAATAGCGGTGGCGTCCCACGGGCGGACACGGGCCGTCGTAAGCAGCACGCTTGAAGTCATTGATACCTTCGAGCGTACCGCCCGGCAGAGCCTGCGCAGTAGCGCCATCGGGCAGCCCGGTTGCCGTCGGCGGGATGTTGTAGAGCACCCAATGTACCCAGGTCGTTTTCGGCGCGGCCGGGTCCGGCGCGTCAGGGTCGTCGACAATCAGCGCCAGGCTTTTTGCGTTCACGGGCACGCCGGACCAGGTGAGTGGCGGGGATACATCGGCGCCCTCGCAGGTATGCTGCACGGGAATCTCGCCGTTCTGTCGGAAGGCTTGCGACGTTAGCGCGAGGGTCATGGTGCGCTCCTCGGCGTCGCAACCGTTTGATACGGGCTATTCAATGTGCGATGCGGCATCAATGTTTGTGCCGGTGCAGCCAACCCATATGGTGCGAATCAAGCCACTGGGCCATCCCCTCTTCTGGGTGATCGCGCCTGTACCGTTGCGCCACCATGAACCCTGCGATCAACAAGACCGCCAGGCCGACAACGAAGTAGATCATGGACTGTGTCATCGCAGCCTCCTTATTGGGTCGCGACCATGCTTATATTCTAGGTCAGCGCTTACCAAAGTGGAGTGCGACGAGCGCACGCATCCGCGGATTGAACGACAGCTTGCCGGGGGCGGAAGCGACGTTCGAATGACCGCGTGATCGCGTCGGCGACTGGCCGAAACTGGCCGATGCCGGTCGATGAGGTAGTTCGCTGTATTCCCACCGCCAGTTCGGCAGAAATGGGACCCACAGCAGTCACCCAAGTTTCCTCAATGCTGTCCGTCGAAAGCGTCTGTTATGAAGCGAGCGGTGGTCTTGACACGTACCGCAGAGCCGCGAAGCAGCAAGAGAAAACATCTAAACGGCCGAGGTAACCACGAAAGCGGCACCCAATGCTCACACATGCTGAGGTCTTTGACTCGCATATCAAGCGCCCAACGGAGTGCTGACTCCTAGCCAACGGTGCACAGCCGGCACGCAGAGTATGCTCGTTCCCAGGGATGCATCCCTAGCCGATCGTTACAGGTCGGAGGTGACAGACGCCTCATCGCAAAGCAACGCGCAGTGGCAGTTACCTGGGGGTAACATCATCCCGGGAGGCAACACGAGAAACCATGAGTGGATCACCATGCGAAAACCCACCCCCGCCGGCCAGCAATTGATCGAAGAAGTAGCCCAGCGACATGGGTTCAGCACGGATGCGGTGATGAGCATGCTGGAGTCTGTAATTCGCGGTAACGGCAGCATGGCCCAGTTCGATCACCCCGAATTTGGTGGATCCGGCCAGTGGATGCAGGGGGGAATGACCATGGTCTCCGACATGTTCAACCACTACCTGAAGGGCCGGGTCGACGGGCTCTGTTCTGAGCTTTCCCGCCTGGTGGCAAACCAGCCCGACCTGATTCGCAGCGACAGCTTCCAGTCGCAGTACCAGGGTACCCAGCAGCAGGGCAACCACGGCGGCGGCCAGCAACAACAGCAGAGCGCTGGTTACGGTGGCAGGAAGCAGCAGCAGACTGCAGCCGGACCAGTCGAACCGGTGAGTCTGTTCGTTCCGCCCGCGCCCGGCACCTCTGGCGACTGGTGGCCCGCCGATCTGGGGCGGCCCAACACAACTGGTGCCCAGAACGACGTCCGCTATGCCTACTTCGCACCGCCCCGGCGCCTGGCGATCGAAGTGAACGGCAAGGTGACGGTCTACGATACGCTCGATCACCAGATCAGCGGCTTCTCGCAGCAGCAGTCCCGCGGCGCGTCCCTCACATTCGCGAGCCAGCACGGCCTGGTTGCTGTCGCCAGCCTGCCGGTTGTCTCGTTCGGTGGGGTTCCGCAGCCGGCGGCGTCGCCGGTGCAGGAGGAGCCCGTCAGCACTCAGTCGGTCGCCCGCGAGGCAGACGTGTTCGCCACCATTGAGAAGCTCGCCGCATTGCACGCGAAGGGGATTCTCAGCGATGAGGAGTTCGCCGCCAAGAAAGCGGAGCTGCTGAGCCGTTTGTGAGCGTCCCGTCATTGCGCAGCGCAATTGCGGCCATGTCATCGCTGCGCTGAGTTACGCAGCGACTACGCTCCGCTGGCAGACGCGGCTGGTGGAGGCGGCTGCCGATGATGAACTGGCCGACTTGCTAGGATCGCACCGCAGCGCAGATTTCGTGGACGCCGAAGCCGAGGCGCCGGATGTGTTGCTCTGGATTGGCAATCCTGAATGGCGGCCTGATCTTGAGCGCATGCGGACCGCTTTGGACAAGGCGCAGTGGTCCGGACGCGCGAATCAGCTGAGCTCGGGACACGTGAAGTGGCCGGATATCGATTCGATCCATCGCGCCACGCACAAGGCCCGGACTCCCGAACCGACTTCGCCGAATCCAGAACTGCGCCCGCCCCCTGCGCAGCCCGCCCTTGATCTCCGCTTTGCCCAGATCGCCCGGCAGCGTCGCAGCGCGGTGAATTTCGATGGTACGACGCGCATCGCCAAAGCGGCCTTTTTCAGCATGCTGGCGTGCCTGTTGCCACGTCGCGACACGCCGCCGTGAAATGCCCTGATATCTCCTGCGGCAGTGCGCTTAGCTTTACGGCACCGACACTAGCGACTACGCTGCTATGAGAGTGGCGCTGGTCGGCCCTGAACTCATTCGCGGACCTTGGAGGAGAGCACGGCGGACGCCGAACAACTCGATTCAAATCTGGAGCCTCGTCGATGAACCCCGAAATCTATCAGCCGTCTATTGAAGCCTGCGATGCTTGTGCCGCTGCCTGCGATCGCTGCGCATCCGCCTGCCTCGATGAACCGGGCCGGGTGAACATGGCCAAATGTATTCGCCTCAACGCCGATTGCGCTTCGCTATGCCGCCTCACATCTGCGGCGTTGGCTCGACAAAGCCATTTCGCACCCGAGTTTTGCGAACTTTGCGCACGGATCTGTGACGAGTGCGCCGATGAATGTGCGCGGCACGCACCCGAGCACTGCGGCACATGCAGCGATGCGTGCCGGAGGTGCGCGGAAGTCTGCCGGGCAATCTAATGTCTTGCTCAGCATCAGCGCGCCCGCGAGAATGACGGCGCACGCGTCGCGTATTGGGTCGGAAAAATGTCGTACCCGGCTTGAGGATGTCATGGACCCTCGGCTCCAGATGCAGGAAGTCACCATTCCGGTGGAAGACGCCTCCCTGATGCGCACGCTTGCGCTGCCACAGGACGCTCAATCACTGGTTCTACTCGCGCACGGCAGCGGCAGTTCACGGTTCAGCCCTCGTAACCAGTACGTGGCCACCGAACTCAACCGGGCCAGCATCGGAACCCTGCTGATGGACTTGCTCTCGAGCAGGAAGACACCGGTCCCGCCGCCCGCTTCGACATCGAACTGCTGTCGGTGCGTCTCGCAAGCAACGGCCTGGATCGCGGCGAAGCGGACGACACGCCTCTCGTATGGCTACTTCGGCGCGAGTGCGAGCACGGGCGCGGCTGCGGCGATCCGTGCAGCGCACGTGCCGTCGGTCCCGATTGAGGCGATCGTTCCGCGAGGCGACAGGCCCGACCTCGCCGGACGCGACGCCCTCGCCGCGGCGCAGACGCCGACGTTGCTCGGGGTAAGCGGGCTCGACGCCAATGTCATCGAAGTCGACCGGGAGGCTTTCGCTCTTCTCGAACGCACGAAGGATCTTGTGATCGTCCCCGGCGCGACCCACCTGTTCGAAGTGCCCGGCACACTGGAAGCCGTTGCGCGGTACGCGTTGCAATGGTTCGAGCGTTATCTCGGCGCCTAATCGCCCCCACGCAGCACGAGCGTGTCGTTAACGCGGCGCTCCACAGTGGCGCCCAACGGCTGACTCTCCCGATTCAGCGTTTCGTGTAACCATCGAATGCCTTCTTCAGGTGCCCGATTGATCTGGAAGTGGCGCGTCTGCGTCGGTGTCATCGACAGTTCGGCCAGCGTGCCCGTTTCAAGGTCGAGCGTGGGGAAATACATCAGCGCAAGGCCGCTGCGAAACGCTTCCTGACCGCCGATACCTTCATAGTCGTTGATGAAGTCCCCGGCACCGTACAGGGCGAGTTTGCCTCGATACAGCTCGCTGCCCTTCACCTTGTGCGACGAATGGCCGTGTACGAGATCCACGCCCACGTGCACGATGTATGTCACGCCCATGCGAAAAACATCGGGTCCGGCTCCAGGGTCACACGAAACAGGGATGACGCACGCGGGCCGTCTAGCCCTCGAAATTCAACTTTCCCGAGGGGGCCGACGATGATGACTTCCTGTGCACCACTGTTGAGGTAGGCGTCGGCCTTGCGCTCAACCTGGTCCGCGTCATTGTCGTCCGCGAGCACCTCGATACACAGGTCGGGAACGGAAGGTAACGGGGCGTTCGAATCGATTTCGGGCCACTTTTCCTCGGGCATCCAGACGACGTCAGCAATGCGGATGCCGAACGATCGGGTTGTTACCGGCTGACGCATTGCCACGCGAGGCCCCAGTTGCGACGCAAGCTGGCAGAACATGTCGGTGACCAGGAGTTGATGCCATGGACACACCCGTCAATGGGCGGCGACTCGTCCCAACGGGTCGATTTCGTATCCGCCCCGTCCGTCGCTGGCCGCGTTACCTGTCACTTTTTGCCATACTGTCAACAGCCTGTCTGGGCCCGGGAGATTTTGCGTTTTCATGGCGCTCTCCGCTGAAGAGTCAATTCCAGTGTATACCCTCGCGGAAGCATCTGGTCCAGGTCGGCCGCCTCGACGTTGCGGATACCTTGGTGATCAGGAGTGCACGGCCCACGGCAACGGCCAATGGACGCCGGTCCCATCAAGGCTGGGAGCAGCAGGTCGCCGAGTCGACTCACTCCCCGTCAAAGCTCTCATCAGGATGACGGTAGTTCTTTCGCGCTATCTACCTTGAAGGTGAGCTATTGGTTTAGACGCGTCGCCTGTTCGACCATTGCCGCTGCGAAATCGACGACAACGGCATCGGTACCTCCCGCAGCTGCTGCCACAGCGACATAACCCGGGCCCGTTGTAACATCGGGAAAGCGGGTGCCGCGCTAGACTTCGAGTGTGTCAAGCAGTGCGCCACTCGACTGAGTCGTCAAGTCGGCGTAACAGGGATGAGACTCCTCACGGCGTCGCGGGATTCACGTTCCACGTGTGCGCTTTGATGCGCAACGCGGAGCCTTCCCTCTGTGCAATGAGTAGGAAGTTTCCGCCAATGTCAATGGTCCGTTCGTCAGCTATGCTGATATTCCCAGACCAGGTTCCGGATTCCCAGGCCACATTTTCATCAAATGTGAAGAACCCTTGCTGGATTTCGAGATGGTTCCAGACTTTCGTCGCCACGTCGGCCCATTCTTCGATTCCCTTTCGGCCGGACACAGCTTCCTGGCCCGCCGGGATGAGAATGGCGTCTTTAGCTCATCTAGCCCCCGGGTGGCTTCCGGCACATGTTCCCGGCCCCAACCCGTTTCCCGGTTTCGGCCGATTAGGAACGCTCATCGAAAGTCGATGTGTTAGCCAATATTTAGGATGTTTGAATGAAATGCCACGCGCTCGGTTGTGAGCAGACGAATCTGGTCGGATGCCGTGTGAAGACACAATGTTATCTCGTTGGTTACACCACTGAGCCTGTGCCTTTTCGCTCGCACTGCGTTTCCTCGGATTGGTGCTATTAGATGTGCGATTGCCCAGGGTCGGGAGTGTGAGTTCGCTGATGCAGGAAGCTGCCGTCCCGCCGCTCAATGCTGTCACCGTCAGCAATTCGACACGTTGCTGACGTAGAGCCCAGTCCACTCCAATGTCGGCATTGGCCGATGAACAAACCTCAAGATACTTGGACCTTAGGGAAAACAAGGCGTCTTGGCCTTGGCCCGAGAGCAGGAACAGCAAAAGCGACCCTATCGTCTAGACCGACTACCCTGTCACCTTCTTGTTTACCAAGCGCGCTCTCATTCCAACCGAACACTTGTCCCACCCGCCCGCGGCGCAACCATCGAAAATGACATACAATTTTCTATTTACATTCAGTTATTTAGGAAAGCCTGAAAAATTTATCAGCTGTTGGTTTATTTTTGCAAATTGTGACCAGCTTCCAATTGAAAGTCTGGCCAAGAACGTCTCAACAACTTCCGATCCGATTGATCATATTCCGGCTTAGTTTCCCCCACGTTTTGCTTTAGTTACCAGGGTTGGTAAGTCTGATGCCAATCGTAAGGTGAAACGCACAATTCGGCCCTAATGCGCGCAACACCTACACTAGACAAGGCAAGTGCCGTTCTATTTTTTGAGCCCGCAACGGGAAACAGATTCCGGCGATGACGATGGATATCGAACTGTGGCTGGGCGGACTTGGGCTCGAGCAATACACACAGGCCTTTGCCGACAACGACATCGACGCGGCGATGCTGTCCGGGCTCACTGACGCGGATCTGAAGGAACTCGGCGTTCGCTCGCTCGGGCATCGCAAGCGGCTGCTGGCGGCGATTGCGCAGATGCCGGCTTCGGGAGCCGATGCGCCGCCCGTGGCCCAGCCTGCCCTCGATAGACCTGTCGCGCCCGCTGTCAGCACGCCAGTGGAAGAGCGCAGACAGGTCACCGTGCTCTTCGCCGACCTGTGCGGCTTCACCGCGCTCTCGCAAACACTCGATCCCGAAGAACTGCGTGAACTGATCGGTCGCTTCACCGGGCTGGTCGACGGCATCGTGCTCGCGTACGGCGGCACCATCGACAAGCACATCGGTGACGCCGTGATGGCGCTCTTCGGCGCGCCGCGAGCGCACGAAACCGATCCGCTGCGCGCGGCCCGCGCCGCGCTCGATATTCACGACGCGCTCGACCAGCTGAACGCGACAGGCGCGCGGAGCTTACAGGCGCATATCGGCATTGCAAGCGGCGAGGTGGTTGCGGGCGCAGTCAGCCGTGCCGATGCGCAGGACTACACGGTGCATGGCGATGCGGTGAATCTTGCAGCGCGGCTGGTCTCGGCGGCGGGCGCGCGACAGACGTTGTTGTCCGACGGTGTGCGGCGCGCGCTCGGCGACAGCGCGGTCTGCGAGCAGATGGGCGAGATGCACTTCAAGGGCATCGACGTGCCCGCGCGCGCGTGGCGCCTCTCCTGCGTGGTGCGCGAACCCGCGCGTGCGAGCCGCAGCCGGTTCGTCGGGCGCAAGGCGGAATTGGAGCAGTTTCGTGGCATCGTGCGCGCGTGCGTCGAACAGCGAGCCGGACACGTCGTCTATGTACGCGGCGATGCGGGCATCGGCAAGACGCGGCTCGTCGATGAGATGCGCGTGTTTGCTCACACGCATTGCTTCGCAGTGCATCGGGGCCTCGTGCTCGACTTCGGCGTCGGCAAGGGGCAGGCCCCGGTGCGCGCGATCATAGACAGCCTGCTCGGGCTGTCGCCCGCGGCGGATACCGAAGAGCGAAAGGCCGTGGCCGCGCGCCTTGTCGGCAATGGCGTCATCCAGCCCGAGCAGTGCGTCTTTCTCGACGATCTACTCGATCTGCCGCAATCGGGCGAATGGCGCACGCTCTACGATGCAATGGATCACGGCGCGCGCAAGCGCGGCAAGCAGGCAGTCGTCGCGGCGTTGACGGCTGACGCATGCCGGCGCGGCGCGAGCATGATTGTCGTCGAAGACCTGCATTGGGCCGATGCCGAGGTGTTGGGCTATCTGTCTGCGTTCGCGTCTGGTATTGGAGGCGGCACGGGACTGCTGGTGATGACCTCGCGCATCGATGGCGACCCGCTCGATGCCGCGTGGCGCGCCCGGATGCGCGACACGCCGCTCGCGACGATCGACCTCGGTCCGCTGCGCCGCGACGAAGCACTGACGCTCGCGGGCAATTTCATCGACGCGACGCAGCGCGTGGCGCTTGCCTGCATCGAACGCGCGGACGGCAATCCGCTATTCCTCGAACAGCTTCTGCACAACGCCGAAGAAGGCAGCGGCGATGCGGTGCCGGCGTCGATCCAGAGTCTCGTGCTCGCGCGCATGGACCGGCTCGAAGCGCGCGACCGCATTGCGTTCCAGGCGGCATCGGTGATCGGGCAGCGCTTCGGGCTCGCGCTGCTCAGACGGCTGATCGACGAGCCGGACTACGACTGCGACACGCTGGTCGCCAATGCACTCGTGCTGCCTGAAGGCGATGACTTTCTATTTGCGCACGCGCTGATTCAGGAGAGCGCGTACTCGACGCTGCTGCGGGCGCGGCGGCGCGAGTTGCATCGTCGCGCCGCCGACTGGTTCGCAGACAGCGACGCCGTGCTGCGCGCACAGCACCTGGACCGCGCCGAAGACGAGCGCGCGCCGCAGGCTTGCCTCGATGCGGCGCACGCGCAGCGGACCGCGCATTTCACGGAATCCGCGCTGCTTCTGATCGAGCGAGGGCTTCGGATCGCGCAGTCGCCGCACGACACGCATGCGCTGACGTGCTTCAAGGGCGAGTTGCAGTGTGATCTGGGCGACATTCCTGCGTCGATGGCCACGTATCGCTCGGCTGTCGATGCAGCGCCCGATGATGCTAGCCGTTGTGTCGCGCAACTTGGACTCGCGGAAGGCTTGCGGGTCAGCGAGGGCTTGAGCGAAGCGCTCGCGTTGCTCGACGCCGCGCAGCAGATAGCGGAACGCGAAGACAGCGTGAGCGAACTTGCGCGCCTGCATCATCTGCGCGGCAATATCCTGTTCCCGCTCGGACGGATTGACGACTGCCGGATCGAACACGAACGCGGGCTCGCTTACGCGCAGCGGCTCGGATTGCCCGAAGCGGAGGCGCGCGCGCTGGGAGGTCTCGCCGATGCCGCCTATGCGCAAGGGCGGATGCGTACGGCATTCGAACACTTCAACCGTTGCGTCGCGCTGAGCCGCGAACATGGTTTCGGTCGCATCGAAGTGGCCAACCGGTCGATGCAAGGCTTTAGCCGCATCTATCTGAACGAGGCGCGCGAGGCCTGTGTCGATGCCATCGCTGCGTCGCGCGAGGCGGCGCTTGTTGGGCAGCCACGCGCGCAGTTGCTATGCGAAACGCTGGGCGTGTTCGCGTGCTACGAAACAGGCGACATGCGCGCGGCGCAGGTTCATCTCGAACAGGAAATGCGGTTGATCCGGCAACTCGGCGCGCGCCGCTTCGAAGCGCAGAACCTCGAGATGCAAGCGCGTGTGTTGCTAGAAAGCGGTAAGCGCGAGGAGGCGGCGCGCGTTTTGAGAGAGTCGTTGGCGCTGTGCCGTGAAGTTGGCATGCAGTTCAGCGCGCCGAAGGCATTGAGTGCGCTGAGCTGCGCTGTCGACGACGACGCCGAGCGGGCGCGCATGCTTGCCGAGGGGGCCGATCTACTGCGGCGCGGTGCGGTTGGTCACAATCATTTGTGGTTCTACCGCGATGCGATCGACGCGATGCTGTCGGTGCGTGATCCGGCAGGCGCGCTTCGGTATATCGAGGCGCTGGAACAGTACACGCGTGCTGAGCCATTGCCGTGGGCGCAACTGTTCGCGGCCCGCGGGCGAGTGCTCGCTGCCGCGCTTGATGATTCCGTCGATGAAGGCTTTTTGCCAGAACTTCAGGGTGTGCGCGCGGGGCTGGTGGCGGCGGGGTTCGATGGGGCGCGGCGTGCGGTGGATGCGGCGCTGGCAGTGATTCAGACTTCGCGAAAGGGTGATCGGTGACGAGCTATAACGGTCGCGCACTCGGAAGGATTTTGATTGCGTGTGCTCGGTATGGTCGCGATCACCTACGTTATCGCGGCAAACGTCTCTGGACGGGGATTTTGAGTGAAGGAGGATGTTCGGGGAGGCTGGTTGGCCTTAGCGGTCATTAAGCTGGTCGCCGGCGAAGGGCAGTTGTTGGTCGCTCTGCGGTCGTTGACCCGTCTGTTGCGTCAAACGACAGCTGTCCTCCTGTCGGAGGACAGCACCCGACCCACTGCCGCCGTTCGACCCGACGTCGCTCCACAGTCGGCTTTCGAGCTACAACCGCCATTCGCGCTGGCGTCGCGGCCCTTGGTTGTCGGCCTTTGCGGACATTGAAGTGGGCCGGGTACTACGTCAGCAATATGGCGGGTTGCTGACGCTACCTGAATCAGCATCTGGGGCGTGACCTGCCCGCTGCTGAATCTCTTAAAGTCCGGCAAGGACGGCCGATGAGGCAGCCTATTTACCAACTCGAAATAGTCATTTCCTGCATTGCTGCGTCGTGAACTGCGGGACATGCGTCGAGTCATATGGCTGGAAATTCCCTCGCCTTATATCAATTACATCGACTCCATATTGATTATTTACAAATACGTAATTCTGATCGTCACTAAAAGCGACATCGTATACGCCGCCGCCATATGACACCCTGTGGATGAGGCTTACGGTCGGCTTCACCGAGTAAATTGACACTCGCGTTATCTTTGGCGAACGAGCGTCAATTTCGGTCGGCGAGCCAAATGCGATCAAAATCGAGTCATCGGGACTAAATAAACCACCGTCCACAGCATGATCGGTTTTTACCACCCCCAGATATCGTCCCGCTTGCTGGATCACCAACCCGCCGCCCGCACCAATGCGTGCTGAATAGACTCCGTCGCATGAGCTAACGACATGCGCTTCAACATTAACGGAAATAAGTATCGAAAAAATGAAAAGAGTGCTTTTTCTCACGATCGATCTCCAGATTCCTGATACGAGTCTTGCGCTTCAAGCCTATGCAACGGGATCTATTCACGTCGTATGAGTCGACGTTTTGGTTGCTGCCCCGGGTCTCCGGGCATGGTGCAACCCGGGCAGGGGTTGACGACGCGCCACTGGCCCGGCGTGCTGGTGGTGTTTCCCGTCATGTCGAGGCCAAACTCACGAACGTTGCCATGTTGATCATCGGGCTCTGCACGCATGGGAATATCAGCATTTAGTAGGAGCAGCCACCAATTGCCACTCAGAACGGCGACTGCTTTTGCACTGTAGTCCATAAGGGGCGATATCCAGCCAAGGTCTTGCTCACCGTGAGCTTGGCTGTAGTGCCCAGGCCCAACCTCGAGATTGTGCGAGTCTTCTTGGGCAGCGCGGCCCGGACCATCAGGGGTCCGTTATCTTGGCCCACGCCACATGGCAATCGAACGACAACACATCTACACGGGTCGCATCGGTAAACCAACTGATTACTGGAACCTCGAACTAGAAGCGAAGCGGAGGCCATCCGAAGCCCGAGGTGAAGGAGTCGCGACGGTAGCAACGCATGTCCCCGGGACAGCAAAATGGGAGAACGCAGCGGCATGCTTGAGCAGGCCACGCTGCGCCTCTGGCGTGCTTTCCTTACGACGACGCAGCCCATCGCTGCACTCGCGTATCTCTGGCTGCAGGCGGCGGTGATGAGCGGTTCGGCGCTCCCCGCCGCCGGTGCAGCAGTGGGTGCCGTGCTGACAGAGTCTCACTTCGGCCTCGCATGGTCAGTCGGATTCCTCGGCGCACTGGTCGCGGCATCGAGTTGTTATTTCGGGCGGCGCGGCTTCCCGCTGTTCGTCGTGGGCCTTCTCGCCTATGCGGCGGGCAAGGCTGCGTCCAGCCATGCGGCGGACTCGGGCGATTTCTCGCTGAGAGAGACCATCCACGTCGTGCACCTGGTCGACTGGCCTCTGGGCGGGTGGTGGCGTGATCGTCGCGGCGATCCCTGCTGTACCGGCTCTCACGCGTGGAGGGCAGTTCGCCCGGCCAAAAGGCTGCCTTATGCTCCGCGTTGTCTCAACTAGCGACGGTCGCACTTGCGGTTGTCCTCGTCACCGGTTTCTATAATGCAATGCAGGACACCGCACACGCGAGAGCGCCACTCTTTGGAACGGCCTGGGGCCGGTTGCTCGCCACGAAGCTTGCATGCGTAGCCCTTGCGACCTCATTGGGTGGCTGGAACCGGCTGGTGGTTCTGCCCGATCTGCACGCTCGTGCTGAACGACTCGACCCGGCTTATCCTGCTGTGCAGCGCCGCTTCGACAGTCTTCTTTTGACTGAAGCGCTTGCCATGCTAGCTATCCTCGCGCTGGCTCCAGTGTTGGGCCATATGTCGCCGACGGGTGGCTAGCATGTGGAAAATTCTGGCTCGCGATATTGATGCGGCGAATGATAGTCACGCCTGACACGGTCACATACTTCCCGCCATCGAATTTTTTGTCAATGCAGAGTTGGAGATCATGTCATGCGCCGTACCTTCCACCACGTCGCCATCGCGCTGCCGCTGGCCGCAGTCTCGCTTACCGCTTGCCACCCGCATCTTGCTGCCGCGGCCAATGAGGCATCGGCAGCTCTGTGCCCGGCGACGCTTACTTCATCGTTGGTGGCGAGATTCTGGGGGCCGCTGCTTGCGCGCTGATCAGTCATCCGAATGTTCGCGCGAATGCGCGGACCAACCGTGGCAAATGGCCGGGCTCTGCCTCATGCAAGCGGATATACGCGGACTGAATCTCGCAAAGCCACAACCGGGCAGCACGCGCCAAGTTGCCGCCCTTCCACTGGACACGCGTCAACCTCCGAATGCCACCCCGGAGCGATCGGTCGGCGGCGTGCCGGCGCCATTAGCGTACGGTGCCGCTGGACGAAATGCCGGAGAAGGGACCTTCGACGAAAGTGCGATGCATGGATTCGGCGCTGACAGTCGTCTAAGGCTTGACTGAACCAGGGAGCGTTCGAGCAACCTCAGACGACCTGAGCGCGGCCTCGTGGCGCCCCATGCCAAACATGCTGAGTGCGGCGACGAAGGTGGGTATCGCAACCAGCACGAACATGATGGGCAGGCCCAGATGCATGGCTAGCAGCACTCCGCCAACCATTGAGCCCACGATCGAACCCACCCTGCCAATGCCGAGCGCCCAACTCACGCCGGAGACGCGGCTGGAGGTTGGATAGTAGGCCGCCGCCAGCGCATTGGCGCCGGTCTGCGAGCCTCCGGTTCCAAGACCAGCCCCAAAGACTGCGAACACCAGCATCGGCAACGACGAAGCGACGCCGATGAGCAGGATAAACACTGCGGCAACAAGGTAGAAGCTTGTGAGTATCAGACAGGGATTGTGCCTGTCCATCAGGCGGCCGATCAGCACGGCGTCGACCGTGCTGCCCAAGGGCAGCGCTGCGGCGATCAGCGCAGTCATATCCAGAGGGACGCCTGTGTTGTTAATGACCGTGGGCAGCCAGCTAGTGAGCAGGTAATACACCAGCAGACTCATGAAGAAGGTGAGCCAGAGGCAGACGGTGCCGACCATCACGCCGCTGCCGAAAAGGTTGCGGACGGGAGAACCCGTGACCTTGTTCTCGGGGACTGTGAACACCGTATGTTCGAGCACTTCCTGTGGCGCTATGCGCCGGAGCGTGCGGGCCACTTGCTCCTGTTTCCGGCCGGACAACGCCAGGTACCGGACAGACTCAGGCAGAAGCCATAACAGGACCGGCACCAGTACCAATGGCATGGCCCCGCCGAATAACAGCACGCCCTGCCAGCCATGCAGGGGAATGATCTGCGAGGCGACCACGCCACCCAATGACCCGCCTAACGTGAAGCCGCAGAACATACTCGTCACCAATAGCGAGCGCTGTTTCTCGGGACCGAATTCGGATGTCATCGTAATGGCCGTAGGCATGGCTCCGCCAAGACCCAAGCCGGTCAGGAATCGCAATAGTATGAGTTCGCGCAGAGAAGTCGCGTAGGCGGACCACAGGCACATGACACCGAAAAACGCCACTGAAAAGCAGAGTATGGGCTTGCGCCCAAACCTGTCGGCAAGTGGTCCGAACAGGAGCGCGCCTACCATCAGGCCAAACAGGCCGCCGCCGAACACAGGCGCCAACTGAAGCGCGTTCAATGCCCATTGCTTCCTGATGGCAGGTGCAATGAATCCGGCGCTTGCCGTATCGAAACCATCGAACGCGACCGTCAGGAAACACAGCGCGACGATCAGCAACTGATAGGGCGACAGCTTGTGCGAGTTGATGAACTCCTGAACATCGACCGTTCTGATCGTTTCCATGGCGTTCTCCCTGTAGCCGCTAAATCCAGGCCGTTTCTTTGACAAGGGTGCTGGCAGGAAGCTTGTCCCCGCGTGTTCTCCTGGCTCCGCCTCCGGTAGCCTTGAAGGTTACTCTCGCGCGATCAGCGATGGACCTGATCGCGCGTCAGGATTGAAACTCTGGAATATCGGGTTTGGCGCCCCACATGCAAAAGCCGGTGGAATCGAACGGGAACCGGCGGGGACAGTAACTCGCTTCCTCGTCCGGACTGATCAGACGAACGCCTGTCGAGTATTCGTAAGTCATTCCGTCAGGCCCCTCGAAGTAGAGAAAGATGGCGCCCGACGTCGGATGCCGCCCTGGTCCGAACCGAATGGGTATGCCCTGTTCACGCAGGGTGTACCAGGCGCGCATGAGATCGTCGATGCTTGCAACCTGGTGATTGATATGTTGGATGCCGGCGAACGGGGACGGAAAGAGGGCGATCCGGTGATGTACCTCGTCGATTCTCAGCAGCGGTGCAGGTCCGATCCAGTCGCTCACGCGCGCATTGCACAGTTTCGTCCAGAAGATCTCGTCACGTCCGGGATCGCTGGTGCGCAGGCCGACGTGGCTGAAGCCAGTGATTCCGGCGTCGCGTGACGGAAAATAGCGACGGCCGCTATGCAAGGCGCCGGACACCAATTCAATCTGGTTGCCCGATGGATCCTTGAAACTGATGAAGGCGCGTACGCGACGTTGATCGCACTCGTTGCGACTGCCTGCGTGTACGCGGAAGCTGTTCTGCTCTAACACCGCGCCCGCTTGTTCGAGCGCCTCGTTCGTGACGACATCGAATGCAATCGTCTGGTCATTCGGATCCCCCTCGAAGTAGACCAGCGTGTGATCGCGCTCATCCGAGCGCAGGTAGGCCCACCCACCCTCGCGGCGCACCAGCTGTAATCCAAGGATATCGGCGGCATACTTCGCCGCTGCGCCGATGTCACGTGTACCGAGCCGAACATACCGGAGTTCGTGCAAATTGATCATGAACGGGACCCTGCGGTTTGCCTATCTCCAAGGATAGGCGGCATCCCCCCTTGTGCGTGCCCAATTTTCGTGGCTGCTCGCCTTGGGCCTGCTTCAGGCTGGAGATTGAAAGAGCGCTGGCCGGGGTTTCATGCCGCCCCCTCCCGGAGGATATGCGGAAGCTCGCACTATCGTCTCGGGTCTACGTAGCGCTTATCGAAGGATTTTGGGTCGAAACAAATGCGAGCGGAACCGCCTTTCATCCGCGAATGTCCGCCGCCTAAGGCGGATGAGACGTTCGAGCGTCCGCCCCGGTACACCGGCCAATGCCTCAAGTTGGCCGCAAGCATCAGTTCGACAACCGCTCTCTAGAGCCGACGTTGGAGTCATCAACGGCAGCTTCCTGGCAGGTCGGGTGAATGCGTATTGCCGGCCATGAAGCGTCGTTCCCTCACACCGTCGCTCAGACGTTCAGGCGTCTGCCCCGCTCAGGAGCCGGTCATTCAATTCGCCGCCGCCATGGGATCGTTCCCGTGACTACCAGAATCAGATAGCCGCACCGCGCACCGCCGCCGCCACCGCGAACGAGACGTGGCGGCGGATCCGGTTACGGCGACTGCACCTGTACGGGAGCCCCAGGCTTGCCCGACCCTTGCGGGGCGACCACGAGGTAGCGGCGCTTATCAGCGGCATAGCCCATTCCTGGTGTGATCAGTTGGCGAATCTGCCCGAGAGCATTGACGATCGCCGAGCCGGCCGGATTGGACATGAAATTCGCGAGCACTTGCAGGTCACCCGTGCCATCGGGGTTATCGGCAAGACCTAGAACGTAGGGCTGCTTCGGTTGCAGACCAGTGACAGCGGCCTGGAGAACCTGCACGAGGCCCTGATCGAACAACGCGACAGTCGTAGGTGCACTGGCGGCATCCGCCGTCTTGCCCGCCCCCACCGGCACCAGTGCAAGATGGACGCTCTGACCAGCCAGGCCCAGCGTTTGCAGGTTCTGCGTAGCATCACCTTCCGACACCGCATTCGGCACATAGGTGACAGCCTGCGGCGCCTGGCCAATGGGCACAGTCGCGATGACCGTGTTGCTCAATGTGTCGATCGCAGTCATCGCATCGGCGTTCTCCAGCCCGACATAGATGCGGCTGCCGTCACCCGACGGCCAGAGCCCATGCGGCAAGTTGCCGACAGGTATCGTCGCGACCTGCGAAAAGTTGTCAGTTCGAAACACCTTGATCACATTCAGGCCCCCAACGGAGACGTACGCGAACGTGCCCTTGTCGTTATGCACGATGTTCACGTGATTCGTGATTGGGCCTGTGTCGAGTGTCCTGATCAGCGCGAATGGCGGCCTTGCATCGAACACCTGGACCTTGCCGGTGTCCTTGAGCGTGAACCAGACCTGCTTGCCGTCGGGCGTCGCCGCCAGGTCGGGACAAAAGGGGCTGGCCTGCTGGACCATGCCGACGATCTTGTGGTCGGCCACGGACACCACCTCAATCTCCGGGTTGAAGGACGAACAGACATAACCATATTTCCCGTCCGGTGAGAATATCTGCATACCGGGGCCAGCCGGGACAGTAATGCGTGTTTTCTCCTCGTACGTTTTTCCGTCGAGTACCGCGACGTAGTTTTCACCACGCACCGTCACCCAGACCTCCTTTCCATCGGGCGTGAAGAAAGCCTCGTGAGGCGAGCGGCCGACGTAGGTGACATGCTTGACGGCGTTAGTCTGCGTGTCGATGAATGAAACCGCGTTCGATCCGATCGAGACAACCGCAATTGTGTGATGGTCCGGCGAGAAACCCATGCCGTGCACAAGTAACTGACCTTTGTACAGCGGACTGAAATTGCCCGGCGAGGGATCGCCGAGGCGAATCAGGCCGAGCAGTTTGTTGTCGGCCGGGTCGATCACCGAGACCGTGTTCGAAAACTGCTCGGCGGCGTAAACGCGATCGTGGTGGCTTACGGGAATGTCAGGATCGGACTGCGATCCAGGGGCCTGCCCAGCCCATGCGAACTGCGCTGCCGCCAGCATGGCTGCAGACAACGCGATGGTGATTCTCGATGGGCGTTTCATTGCCGCTCCTTCTGCATAGGCTTTGACATGTTCATTTGCATGCCGTGGTCGGACGTCCGGTGAACAGGGGCGGCAGGCATAGAAGCTGGCTTTTGCTGGTCCGGAGCGGGGGCAGGCGGTGGCAATGGTTGTCCGAGTGCGACGCGCATGGCGACGATTTCCTGTTGTTGCTCGACGACGATCTCTTGCGCGATGCGGCGCAACTGTTCGTTGTGACCGTAACGCAGTTCGGCCTGCGCCATGTCGATGGCACCTTGATGGTGAGGCACCATCATTGCGACAAAATCGCGATCGACGTCGCCTGTCGGTCTCGTCGACATGCCGTCCATCATTCTTGTCATGGCGGTATTGTTCTCCGCCAGGAAGGGGGCTTCGTTAGACGTACCTTCGGTCTGTAAGCCGGCAGCGAAGGCAGGTGAGTCGCAAAGCGCCGAGTTCGCCAGGACGATGACGGCGCTCAGGATCGTCCGCACGGTACGGGGACTTGGGGTACGCACGATGGATCTCCCGTTGTGATGAACAGGTGTCTCATTGGAGTGAACCTGTCAGATGCGAAGGTATTCCGTATCTCACACAGATTTCGCGCAGATGAGGGTTCGCAGCCCGACTAGGCGCCGCGGCATCGCCTGTCGAGTGCCGTCAAACGTTTCCAGTGAACTATCGCGCCAAGGTCATCGGATCGTGAAGGAATGGTAGTGCGCGAGGAGGAGGATCGGAAGATGACATCGCGTGGCCCGCTCTGGTTGTGAACCGGAGCGAAGCAAGGTTCGAAGATCTTCAGAAGCGGCCCTTGGTTCCGCAACGGTCCCAACGTCCGATACGGGTCAAATTCACCCATTGATCGATGCATGGAGTTGCCATTCGAAATTGACACGCAATGAATGGCCGGCCTGAGTCGTTGAGCGGCCTTCGCCGCGCCGATAGACGAACGTCAGCTAAGGCCGAATCGTGCGCATAGCTATTCCGGCAGGCTCCGGAGTCTTCCCGCCGATGCCGATGCAGTGGCAAGAGCAAGCCATGCGCACACGCTCCGGAAAACCGCTCTAAAGAATTCTATCCAACGCCTTGGCGAGCCTGGCGACCGCGCCTTCAACATCATGCAGCTTATCCAGGCCAAACAATCCCACGCGGAAGGTCTTGAAATCTTCACCCTCATCGCATTGAAGAGGAACGCCAGGCGCGATCTGCAAGCCCGCATCGGCGAATTTCTTCCCCGATCGTATGCCGTCATCATCCGTGTAGCTGACCACAACACCCGGAGCCTGAAAACCTTCGGCCGCCACGCTTTTGAAACCTGCGCCAGTCAAGAGTGAGCGAACACGCTTACCGAGTTCAAGCTGCTCCGCTCTCACTTTGTCGAAGCCGTATGCCTCAGTTTCCTTCATGACGTCACGCAGTATCGCGAGACTGTCCGTGGGCATCGTGGCGTGGTACGCGAACCCACCGTTCTCGTAGGCCTCCATGATCTGCAGCCATTTGCGAAGATCGCAAGCGAAACTGGTGCTAGTCGTTGAGTCGATTCTTTCGCGAGCGAGTGCGCTGAGCATGACCAATCCGCAGCAAGGTGACGCGCTCCATCCCTTTTGCGGTGCGCTGATCAGGACATCGACGCCACTGGCCTGCATGTCCACCCAGACCGTACCGGAGGCGATGCAATCCAGTACGAACATGCCGCCGACGGCATGAACGGCGTCAGCCACCGCGCGCAAATAGGCATCAGGCAGCATCATCCCGGATGCGGTTTCGACATGCGGCGCAAAGACCAGATCCGGCTTGTTTTCCTTGATCGCAGCGACCACTTCTTCGATCGGAGCCGGCGCATATGCGGCCTGCCTTCCTTGTTCGACCGGACGCGCCTTCAACACCATCGATTCAGACGGAATGCTGCCCATGTCGAAAATCTGCGACCAGCGGAAACTGAACCAGCCATTGCGGATAACCAGACACTTCTTGTTTGTCGCGAACTGCCGGGCAACGGCTTCCATGCCGAAAGTCCCGCTGCCCGGGACGACAACAGCCGACTTCGCGTTGTAGACTTTTTTCAGTGCGTCGGAAATATCGCGCATGACTCCTTGAAAGAGCTGCGACATATGATTGATTGATCGGTCGGTGTACACGACCGAATATTCGAGGAGCCCCTCGCGGTCGACATCGGGAAGTAGACCTGGCACATTCGCCTCCGGTAATAATCGAATAAACGAATAAACGAATCGAAAACAGATTCTAACGAAAGCCACCTGCAACGCCATCGGCCGAGACGCCCCCGTTACCCTTCCAGCAGGTGTTGGCAGGGACCAGCCGCCGAGTCACGCCGGTTGGAAATGCTGCGTGGCAACAACCGGCACGATTGTTTACCTTCGCCCGAGCGTGGTTTCAAAATGAAACTCTCCTCTTGCTTGTGGGAGTGTGCCATGAAGACCGAACAATCCAGTGAGGCGTGGAACACTTTAGTCGGTTCGAGTAAGGCGGCTGTGCCGTCCGCAACTTTTCGACGCAACCTGTCCGTCAGCATGCGGCCCGCGCGTCATTGTGATGGCGGCCCGATGAAATCACCCGCCTCAACCTCATGACGGAGGCTCATATGCAATACCTGTTGATGATCTATTCAGAAGAAGGCCGCTGGAACCAGATGACGGACAGCGAGCGGCAGCAAGGCGTCGCCGCGTATCAGGCGTACACCGAATCGTTGAAAAAAGCGGAGGTGCTGGCGGGCGCAAACCGGCTACAGCACACGAACGCGGCCACCACGGTGCGACTCGTCGACGGCAAGCCGCAGGTTCTTGACGGACCCTTTTCCGATTCGAAAGAGCAGCTCGGCGGCTACTACCTGATCGACGTGCCGAACCTGGACGCGGCGATCGCGTGGGCGTCACGTTGTCCCGGCGCGGGGTACGGCACCATGGAAGTACGCCCGGTCTGGACGGCCCCCTACGATGCGCCGTCCGCTGCATGAGTCCCTCCGGCGGCGACCGTGACGCTGACGGCGCCGCGCGTTCGATTGCCGAGGCGGTCGCCCGCCGCGGTTACGGCAAGCTCGTCGCGCTGCTGGCGATGCGCACGCGCGACGTCGCCGCAGCCGAGGACGCGCTGGCCGACGCGTTCGCGGCCGCCCTCGCCGATTGGCCGGAGCGCGGCTGCCCCGCGAATCCCGAAGCTTGGCTGATGACGGTCGCGCGCCGCCGTGCGATCGACGGCGCGCGCCATCGCCGCGTCGGCGACGAAGTGGTGAACCAGCTCGCGATCCTCGCCGACGAGATCGACGAGCGTGAAGCAGGCGCGTTGCCCGACCGGCGGCTTGCGCTGCTGTTCGCGTGCACGCACCCTGCGCTCGAGGCTGCGATCCGCACGCCGCTGATGCTGCAGGTGGTGCTCGGGCTCGAAGCGAAGACGATTGCGTCCGCGTTCCTGATGTCACCCGCGGCGATGAGCAAGCGCCTTGTGCGGGCAAAGAACAAGATCCGTGAAGCGGGCATTCCGTTCAGCGTGCCCGAGCGCGAGGAGTTGCCCAGCCGGCTCGATGCGGTGCTGGAAGCGGTCTATGCGGTGTATGCGGAAGGGTGGACCGACCCGGTTGGCGGCGATACCGAGAGGCGCGATCTCACCGGTGAGGCGCTGTTTCTTGCGCAACTGCTTGTCGAACTGCTGCCCGAGGAGCCAGAGACACTGGGGCTGCTCGCGCTGATGCTGTATGCACAAGCGCGTTGCGACGCGCGACGCGATGCGGCCGGAGATTACGTCCCGCTGTCGGCTCAGGATCCGGCGACATGGAACGCGCCGATGATCGACGCAGCCGACGCACTGCTGCGTCGCGCGAACGCGTTCAACGCGATTGGACGTTTTCAGCTCGAGGCCGCGCTGCAGTCGGCACACGTGCACCGCTGCCGCACGCACTGCTCGAACTGGGACGAGATCGTACAACTTTATGATGCGCTGCTCACAATTGCAGCATCGCCGGTGGTCGCGGTGAACCGCGCGCTCGCGCTGGCGGAACGGGACGGTCCACGGGCGGCGCTCGACGCGCTCGAGCCGTATGCCGACGATCCGCGGCTGGCCGACTACCAGCCGTACTGGGCCGCGCGCGCCGATCTGCTCGCGCGTGCCGGCGCAACGGCCGAATCGCTCTGCGCGTACGACCTCGCGATCGGCCTTGCGCGTGATCCGGCCGTGCGCCGGTTCCTGCAGCGCAAGCGTTTCGATCTGTCATCGGCGAGCAGTTAGCCTGGCCTTGCGTCTGCCTTGCGAGGTCATATACTGGCTGAGTCTGCCTGCTGTCCGTGGACCGAGCTTCACCTCATCTGCTCTGTTTGGACGAAGCCATGCTCACCATCGATGACATCCGGGCGATTCCACTCTTCTCGACACTCTCCGACAACGAGCTGGAACATCTCGCGCACACGTCCGCAGACCTGCATCTGTGCGCGGGTGAATTCGCGGTCCATGAAGGTGGAGAGCGAGCGCTGTACGCCGTCCTGGCCGGCAAGATGGAAGTCATCAAGACGTTCGACGGCATCGAGCGCACACTGGGCTGGCGACTGCCCGGAACCATCTTTGGCGAAGTGCCGCTCGCGCTGAGTTCCCCGTTTCCAGGCGCCTATCGGGCCTCGGAGCCCTCGCGCGTCATGCGCGTTGACGCTCAGCGCTACTACACACTCGCTGCTGCGTCGCCGGAAGTTGCGTTGAAGATGGGCGCCCTCGCCCGCGAGCGCATCGGCGGACTGCAGGGCCTCTCCGCCGAACCGCCCAAGCCTCGCGTGACGCTTGTCGGCAATCGCTGGGACACTGCTTGTACCGCGTTGCGCCAGTTCCTGGCCCGCAACCAGATCAGCTGCGACTGGATGACGCCCGATGCGCCTGAACTGCCAGCGCGCTGGCCTGGCACTCGCCCGCCAGAGGAGGATTGCCCGGCGTTGCGGCTGGTCGACGGGACGGTGCTTTGCCGGCCGGCGACACGCCAGCTCGCCGGGTTACTGGGTCTGCAGACTCAGCCCCACCTTGCCGGATACGACACGTTGATCATCGGTGGTGGCCCGGCAGGTCTTGCTGCGGCAGTCTATGGTGCGTCGGAAGGCTTACGCACTGTGGTGGTGGAGCGCGAAGCGCCAGGCGGGCAAGCCGGGACTTCCTCGCGCATCGAGAATTACCTCGGCTTTCCAAACGGCGTGTCAGGCGACGAACTCGCGAGCCGTGCCTTGCAGCAGGCAAGGCGGCTGGGTGCCGAGATTCTGGTGACGCGATCTGTCGATCGAATCGATGTCGACGGGCGTAACGTTCACCTGGACGGAGGCGACGTCATCCATGCGCGAACGATCATTCTCGCGACTGGCGTCACGTGGCGCCGCCTCGCGATCGATGGCTTCGACCGGTTTATCGGTAAAGGAATTTACTACGGCGCGTCGCGCAGCGAAGCGAACGCGACTCATGGACTCGACGTCTATCTGATCGGCGGTGGAAACTCGGCCGGCCAGGCCGCGTTGTACTTTGCCAATCATGCACGCATGGTGACGCTCATCTTGCGAGGCGATTCACTTGAGAAGAGCATGTCTCGCTATCTGATCGAGCAACTTCGCAGCAAGTCAAACGTGGCGGTGCAACAGCGTTCGGAAGTTGTCGGCGCATACGGCGATACCCATCTGACATCGATCGACATACGCGAAGGGCCGAGCGCCGAGGTAAGCCGGCACGACTGCGGTGGATTGTTCGTGTTCATTGGCGCCGATGCAGAAACCGGGTGGTTGCCGACGGAGATCGCTCGTGACGCACGCGGATATGTTCTCACCGGGGACGACGTCGTTAAGGCGGGACACTGGTCTTGTAGCCGTGATCCCTACCTGCTCGAATCGAGTGTTCCTGGCGTGTTTGCCTGTGGGGATGTGAGGTTGAGCCCTGTCAAGCGTGTCGCTTCAGCCGTCGGCGAGGGCAGCATGGCAATCGCGTTCGCTCACAAATATCTGCAGCACGACGCTAGCTAGCAGGCGTATGTGTGCCTGGCACAGTGGGTTTCGATTGATTCTGAACGTCCGCTTCGATGCGTCGGATAGATGGTTTTGGGCCTGTTGCCGCTGACAGCGCTCATGTGGCCAAGCGCCGTCCACCACACGTAAAGGTCGACAACCTCGTCGCCGATATCCTCGACTCTGACTGGGACAGCGACGTCACAGTAGTCATCGACAATGTCAAAACGAAGGGCGCACTACTGATAGCGAGTAACGACCCATGTCCATTCCGGTTATCTGGTGCGGCAGCGTCGCACTCTGTTTTGCATAACTGATTGAAGCCTGCTTCCGATCGCTGGAATCCGAATATTGGTACGTCGTCTTTTCTTGAGCTAGTTGTGCCCTGACGTCGTCATTCATCGCCGGCGGCGTCGACTGAGCGAACGAAGATACAGCCGGGACCAAAATAGATGCAGCGACGATGAGCTGAACGAGTTTCATAATTTTTCTCCAGGGAGTGTTTCGCGCGCAGCCTTTTGCGGGCTCGGAGAAAGCAGTGTAGATCGGCGACCGCTTAGATGTGAGCACAAACAGGGCAATTCATTGTTGTCGGTTTATGTCCGATCATGGCTTTGTGGCGAAAGCGCGCCGAGGCAAGTCCCAATGTGCTCCCGGCTGAGGACGCGGCACCGCTTAGCGCAACCCACAGCGGAAAAGAATCGAAGCACAAGGCGATATAGATCACCTCGGCGTGTTCTGCGGGTCGATCGCTTCGGGGTGCTCTTTTGGTCACGGCGGTGTCGGGCGCGGCGCGCGATGCACGCCTCAGTCAGCGTGTCGCCACGCGTATCAGCCCTGCCGCCGGACCCGGCTTCGCCCGCGCATCTGCCTGGTCAACGGCGACGCGCCACTTCGGAAACGTCGCGGAACCGTCGACTTTCCACGACTCGCCCATCTCGTCGACATACATCGCGTTCGCGCTTCGCCCGGCCGCCGACGCACGCCGCAGCGCGCCCGGCGCGGCGCGTTCGAACGACCGGCTGCCCTGTTCGTTGAACACTGTCGCAAGCGGCCGCCGCGCCTGGCCCGATCGGCTGAGCGGCGCGGTTAGCGGTCCTGCGGGCGCGCGCAACACCGCGCCGGCGGGCTCGCGGCCGGCGAGGATCGCGCCGAGCAGCGCGGACGGACCGCTCGAAGCTGATGCTTCGTTGGCCGTCTCGCTGGCGCGCTTCGCGTTCGGCGCGCTCGGTGAATCGAGTGCGAGCGGTTCGCTCGCGCCGTCGATCTGCACGACGAGGATGACGTGCCAGTCGTCCGGCGTGTTGTTGTAGCGCGGCGCGAGCGACACGAGACGCAGCCGCGCGATGTCGAAACCCGCGTCGCGCAGCAGCAGATATTTGGCGACGGCGAAATCCTTGCACACGCCGCTTTCGGCAAAGAACCGTGCCGGCGCGTAGTAGCTGCCGTCGGTTCCGTCGCGGTAGCGGACCTCATTGACGAGCGCGTCGGCGAGCAGCACGGCTGACGCATCGCCGGCCTTCGCGCGCTCTGCCCGCACCTGCGCAACGAGACGGCCCCAGCCGGCGGGTGCGCGCGTCAGGTGGCTGCGCAGCGCTTCGCGCAGGCGCTGCACGCGGCCAATCGCATCCGACGATGGTTCGAGCTGCTTGTCGGCAAGCGGCAGGAGGAACATCAGGTCGCCGACTTGCGCGAGTTCGGGGCGGATCTTGCGGTTGGCTTCCCACCACGTCCCGGCGCGCAGGCGCTCGATACCCGCTTTCAGTGCGTGAGGCGTGGCCGAATCGCTGGGGCCCGCGTCGCGCGTGCCGGATACAAAGCGTTGCGTTGCGGCCGGCAGGTTCGTGGCGCCCGCGACGGCGGGCAAAAGCACCGCGGCCGCTAACGAGCACTGGATAAAGCAGAGGAGCAGTCGAGCGAGCGGCATGTGAAACTCCCGGAAGCCACACCGGGCGCCGATGCGCCCGGTGTTTCGAAGCCTCCCGATGCCGTCTACGCTATTCGACGCAAGGCAACGCTGGCTTGAAACCAACATTGCATGCAACGTGCCAATTCGTCGTATCGCTCTACGCCATTGATTAAACAAGGAATTGTCTTTGCGAGGCTGGGTGCTGCAAATGCCTCATGACGCCCACCGCCCAACAGGCACGCGATATCCGTTGGCGCTACCCGCACACTTTGACGTCGGAGGCCGTGTCCCCCTTCCATCGCTCCTTCGGCCCGCAGGTCAGTTAACGAAGACGCGGGTTTCCTGGCGCCACGTAGCCGCCTGATATGCGCCCGTTCTCGAATGACGGCAATGGCCGATCATTTGCCGTTCAAGGTCCAGCATCCGCTCGCACAGCCATAACCATCAGATAGCGTCGGATATCGACGACACGTCAGGGAACCATCTGCATATCGCCCGGAGCTTGCGGCGGCAGCTTGATAGAAAGGACCTTGAATTCGCCGCTGGTCGGCTCGGCCCCCGCATGTACCGTCCCCTTCGGGATAATGATCAGGTCGCCAGGGTGAATCTGACGCTGTTCGTTACCCAGCCAGAAAGTGCCGCTTCCCGAAATCACGTACTGGATTTCGTCGGAACCTCGATGCGTATGCTTGGGTACGTTACCGCTCTGCACTGCGATGGTCCCGCTCGGCGTGACTACCAGTCCCTTCGAACGCAAGGTACCCATGTTCGGAATCTGTGCGCCAAGATCGGCATCGGTCATGGCCGCCAGGTCGACGATCTGCGCCGTTAGCGGCGCGTTTGACGGCTGGGCTCGCGCCGGCGTGCCAAGATGGGATGCAAACATGCCGGCAACGAAGGCGGCGGGCAACGCCGCAAGATAGAGGTATTGACGCATGTTCTCGTCCTTTTAGATTAAGGGGGGACCATCGGCGTACAGTGCTCTGACGTGCTTTGTCTTTGTTGGATTGTCGCGCTATCGGGCAGGCGGTTCAAAACCAGGGCAACACCGTAGTACGCCACCGCGTTGCCGCAAACGGAGCCTACCTCTCGGGCGCTGTGGCTTTGCGGGCCGTCGGCCGTGCGGATGGCGTGCGTGGGCGCCGGGCGACTGGCTGCGGGGGCCCTTGCGCTCGTTACAGGCGAATCGGCACCGGCATCCAGACGAAAGAACGCAATCGCCTGATTAAGCTGCCGCCCCTGGTCTTCGAGTGATCGGGAGGCCGCCGCCGCTTCCTCTACCAGCGCGGCATTCTGCTGCGTGACTTCGTCCATCTGCGTGATGGCCTGATTGACCTGTTCGATACCCCGGCTTTGTTCGGTCGACGCAGCGGCGATTTCCCCCATGATGTCGGTCACCCGGGCGACGGCCTGTGTGACCTGCGACATCGTCTTTCCCGCCTCGTTCGCGAGCACCGAACCGTCCTGGATTTTCTGCACGGAAGCGTTGATCAGATCCTTGATTTCTTTCGCCGCGCTGGACGAGCGCTGCGCGAGGCTGCGCACTTCGCTTGCGACCACCGCGAACCCGCGGCCCTGTTCACCCGCCCGCGCCGCTTCCACGGCCGCGTTCAGCGCCAGGATATTGGTCTGGAAGGCAATCCCTTCGATGATCCCGGTGATATCCGCGATCTTGGTGGAGCTCGCGCTGATCTCGCCCATCGTGCCGGCGACCTGTCCGACCACCTCATTGCCCTTGAGCGCCACTTCGGATGCATTGGCGGAGAGCGAGCTCGCCTGCTGCGCGTTCTCAGCGTTCTGCCTCACCGTCGAGGTCAGCTCTTCCATGCTCGAGGCGGTTTCCTGCAGTGACGCAGCCTGCTGTTCGGTCCGTGACGAAAGATCGACGTTGCCCGAAGCGATCTGGCTGGAGCCAGTCGCGATACTGTCTGCCGCGGTGCGGACCTGAGCGATCAGACTGACGAGACTTGCCTGCATGTCACCCATCGAGGCGAGCACGCTCCCGGAATGCGCGCTCTTCGCCCCCGCGACCGGGCTCAGATCGCCCGCCGCGATGCGTTGCGTGACCGCACCCAGTTCGGCTGGCTCGGCACCAAGGGCGCGCAGCAAGCCCCGCGTGATGACGAGGCCCGCCACGATCGCCATCGCGACGGCGGCGAGGCAAATCACCGTCAGCAGGTTCCGCTGCGTCGCATAACGATCCTCCGACTCGCGAACCAGATCATCGGCACGACTACGCGTGTACTCCGCGTAGTCGTTCGATGCCTTGACCAGCGCGGCGAGCAGCGGCCGGCAGTCGTCGTTGATCTTCTTGACCGCTTCGTCGCGCCTGTTCGCAACGGCGAGGCCAACGATCGCGTTGGCAACGGGTGTATACGCGGCCTCGATCCGGTTGATTTCGCCCACGAGGCTGCGGGCTTTTTCAGTCGCATCGGACGCGGACGCAACCATCTCGTTGAGCTTCGCGAGGTTCGACTGCACCTCTATCTGGGCCTGCGCTTCGGCGGCCTTTTCCACCTCGAAATCGCCCGGCGTGGTGACCAGCGCCATGTTGCGCGCTGCAATCGCGCGCCGGTCAACCGCGGTTCGAACCTGCGCAGCCATATTGGCGCGGGCGTTGACGCCCGACAGAAAACTTGCGAACCGGTCGTTGGCGTCGTTCAGCGATTTCAGCGATATGCCCGACACGATCAAGACGACGGCGGCAAGAACGCCGAAAGCCCCCGTGAGCTTTGCCTTTACCGACAGAGTGTTGAGATTCATATTTGGACCTTAGTTGTCGCCTGTTGTGCGCGAGCAGGGGTTCGAGCCATTGGGTGTCGTGGAAGACGCGGCCCGGATAGCGCAGGACAACAAACTTCGCGCCTATGCATCTCGCATTACGGCGCGGTTGGGCGTTACTGTAGGGTGAGAAACCCTGCGGCGGGCGACGCAAAGGTTTGCGTGTAATTTAATTTTTATAGGGCCAAGCCGGCATTACTCACTAGATGACTCGTGGCGCTGGAGCACTGTGGAGATTGCCCGCGGCCAGAATCTACAATTGCGGCGAACGTTGGCTGGATCCGGCTCGGGCAGATCGACCGGCGTGGCGACGTCTCTCTGCGTACGCTGCTCGCTCAGGATGCCCGAAGAACGTTCAAGTCGGCGGTGCGTGCCGACCCCGCGCACACGCCGGCAACGACGGATATCTCCGAGCAAAACCGAGATCTGGCGCTGCGCTTACCGGCCACACGCCGCAGCAGTTCGATGGGGCCCGTGCGGCCGCCAATTCACCAGTTACTGCGCGAGTACTATCGGCCATGAGGCGCCGTTCATCTAGACCGTCACATGGACATTCATGCGACTGCTCCGCTTTCTGAGCGGCCGTTTCGATTACAACGACGCGTGTCGCGTCGACGAACCTGGCTTCGATAAAATCACTCGCTCGGGCGGCGCCACCACCGTCACGCTTTCAGCACCGCAACGCGTGGTTCATAGCGTTTTGAGCACACCGCTCGCCAGCTTGCGCAGTTCGTCGAACTGCGTAACGAGTTCGAGGCACAGAATAAAGGCCAGCATCGCTGAAGGCCCCGGGCAGCGTTCGATCCATCGCAGCGCCGGAGTCGCGTAGCGCACGCGGATCGCATCTCGCGTCATGACATAGGTAATTCCGATCCCCACAGCAGCGCCCACCAGCAAATCGGTTGGGTAGTGAAAGCCGAGATAGGCGCGCGGAACGCAAATGAATAGCACGGTATAGAGAATCGCCAGCGCACCGACTCCGCGCCACACGAGGAAGATGCCGGTGGCGACCGCCATCCATAGCATCGCGTGATCGCTTGGGAAGGAACTCCAACTTGTCAGCAGTGCTTCCTTGATATCGCTACCTGCAAACTGCAGATGCAGTTCGGCGCTATAGATGGGGCGCACTCGGAACGGCAACCAATGGGTGAGCAGCCTTCCGACGAAGAGCGCCACGAGGCCACTGAGAAGCGTCGCGAGAACCATTTCTCGCCGCCATTCGCGGCGCTCGTCCTGCTGAAACCACATCCACCACAGGACGGGAATCAGTACGAGGCCTTTGAAGGTGTAAAGGTCGGCGATGGATTCTATGGATCGGGTCGCGAAATGACTGAAGTGTATGTTGGACAGATATGTCTCGATAGACGAATCAAAGCTATTCATTAATTGTCAGAAACTACTTCAGTTATTCACATCGACGTTAGCATAGCCCACTGGATGTGCCGCATCTTTGGTGCTTACTTTCACTGACAACTTTTACTGCGCAATTTCATCGCCAACTTCATTGACGGCTTACGGGGCGAGTATCTTCTTCAGGCTGGGTATGCCGACGAACACCGCGCCGGCCACGTCCATCGGAAAATCTCGGGTGGCTATGGCGACACCCGCTCGATACTCGTCGATCAGTGCGTCGATAGCCGCAGCTGAAATGCCGTCCACTGTCGCTGGGTGACGCAATCGAGCTTCGGCCGAGAATCCTCCGACGACCTCATCCCTCGAATGTCCGCTGCACTCCGAGACGCGCCGCACAGTTTGCAGGATGATGACTGTCTGCATCGGGTCGCCGCCTTCTGCCGTTCGTCGTGCAGTGACTTCTGCCGTAGGAACGGCCGCAGTACGCCCACACGAGAAGGCTGCTTTTGTTACTGTGCGGGCGGCTGCCCCGAGGAAAGTATCGTCCTCAGCTTTGTGCCGCCGATGGATTCGCAATTGGAAGGCTTCGGATCAGTCCATTGCACCGCGACGCCACGGACGACGGGCCGGACCATACGCCAAGGCCAGAAGCCGAAGCGCTGTGATCCGTTGTACTCGACAATTGCGTCTGCTCCTCGTAGTTGGGCGTACTCCGCCATCTTCGGGAGAATGTCCTGAACGCTACCGTACGAGCCCTTGCCGATCTTGATGTTCTTGATGACCTTGTATTTCTGACTGGCGGGCGGGAGGCGCGCGAAGAAACAGAATTCACCGAGGTCGCTGTGAAGATCGCTCGTCGAGGCTTCGTGGCTTTTGGAGATGTCCACTTCAGCGTCGGGCGCGGCATCCGATGCCGGTTCCGCTGAATGGGCGGTATTCGCGGCGAGGCCGATAACGAACAATGATGCGATCAACGGAACTACGAATTGCCGTGCAGGGTTCATGAGTGGTCTCAACGATTCGCGCCGGGTTAGCGTTTTATTGTGGAGACGGGATAGTAAGCGACTGTAAGCCTGCCGACCACTATGAAGTGTTGTGCGTTCGCATCGGTTGCGCGAGGTGGCTTGCTTGTGATTAAGCTGGCAGGCGCACACCGCCGCGCGAGCGGCGAAAATGACCGGGAAGCAGATAGCTCAAGAACCGCGTATCGTATCCCGCATCTCAAACCTGAATCGATTCCATGTACGCTACTCGCCATGACCGCGCACGCGCAGTCACGATTGCCGCCACCTTTCTTATGCTCACACTGACAGGCTGCGCGTCCTCGTCGCTGGATTCGCAAAACTCATCGCGTGATTCGCAATCGCAAGGTTCCGGCGCCACGTCGCTCGATGCCGCCATCAGTGGATCGCAGCGTAGCAGTCAGGCGCGTGCGCGCGACGTCTACCGTCATCCGAAAGAAACGCTGCAGTTCTTTGACCTCGGTCCAACGCAGGCGGTGTTGGAGATCGCCCCGGGAGGAGGATGGTATTCAGACATACTTGCGCCCTACTTGCGCAACGCGGGGCAGCTTTACGAGGCGCAATATCTCAGCACATCCGCCGATCTCGCTGCAGAAGACAGCGCGACCGATGCTGCTTATCGGCGCAAGCTCGCCAACGCTCCATTGGTTTACGGGAACGTCGTCGTCGGCACATTGCACGCAGGCCAGTTCAACGGCTTCGACGCGAATGAGAGATTCGACCGTGTGCTCACGTTTAGAAACATCCACAACTGGATCAAGGACGGGCAATTCGATGCGAACCTGCGCGCGTTCAACGGCGCATTGAAGCATGGCGGCGAACTTGGCGTTGAGGAGCACCGCGCACGGCCAGGAACGACTGTGCAACAAATGATCGATTCCGGTTACGTGACTGAAGCGTTCGTCATCGAGCATGCACAAGCAGCCGGCTTCGTTCTGGTTGCGCGCAGCGAAATCAACGCGAATCCGAGAGATACAAAGGACTATCCGCACGGCGTGTGGTCGCTGCCGCCCAGTTATCAAGGCGGTGACGTCGACAAGTCCCGCTTTGCTGCAATCGGGGAATCGGATCGCATGACGCTCAAGTTCGTCAAGCCTTAGCGATCGTAGGCGTCATGACAGCGGGAGAAAGGGCTACGCAAGATCGCGACAAGCGCTCACGCAACTCTTCCCCTTTCGGGCACTTTCTGCGGGTGCGTTATCGCGGCTGACGACGTGCGCGAATTGAAGCGGGTCCTGCGCGAGCGCGTTACGCAGGAATGCGGGGCGCACGTCGATGCTTGCCAGTTCGTGCCGGTTGAACCACGAGAATTCGAGCTTGCGGCCCTGCTCGTTGCCTGCGTGGCGCATGGAGAAATCGAGGATGCGGGCGTCGGGCGGTACTTCGGTGGCGAAGTACAGGCCGACTTCGTGATGTGGACGACCACCACCCGTGAAGAAGTTTTCGACGATCCAGAGCAAGCGCCCCACTTTCACCTGGATATCCAGTTCCTCGCGCATCTCGCGCGCGACGGCCGTAGCCGCCTCCTCGCCCGCCTCAACGCGGCCGCCTGGCAACGACCAGTATTCGTCGCCTTCCAGCATGTGCAGGAGGACACGGTCGCCTGTCGTGATGACGGCGACGGCGCGGAAGTTGAAGCGGTGGCCGTCGGTGTCGAAGGAGATCATGGGCTTGTATGCATGCGCGGGTGTTGGGGATGCGCTATTTCGCCGGAAATGGCGGCGATGTGCAAGCTCGGGGCGTATGCGTTGCCAGGGGCTGGCTGAGTCGGTCGAGGCAGTGGCGATGGCACATCGGGGATCAGGGACAGAAGATATTGCGACGCTCGGCGACTTCTCCCCATGGGATGAAGTCGCCAAAGCGCGAGCTCAGTACCTGTGAGCGCGTTTGCCAAGTAGTGCGTCAAGACGATTGGAAATTTTCCCTGGCTTATACGTGAAGCTCTTCGTCGGTTGATCTCAGCTTTGCGGCAGTGGTGTTGCTGCGCGTTTGCCTGCTTCGAGTGCCGCCTTCGGCAACGGCGGCGGCCCGTTGTCCTTCGCCAGGTTCGCCGCGCCCGGTGAACGGCTCACGAAGATGCGCGAAGGCAGTACGAAGCCCTTGAGCGCAAGCAGTTCGAGCGGACCCTTGCCCACGTCGGTGCGCATCATGTAGCCCAGCGCGTGCGTGTCGCTGCCCAGAGCGGGCTTGCCGGGCTCCTGCGCGATGAGCGTGTCGATGTCGTAGGCGGCGTCGCTCGCGGACTTCGCAGCCGTGGGCCTGATCTCCCGCACGAACGGCGAGGCCTGCCAGGTCAGCATGTACGTCGCGCTGTCGACGGGTTCTACGCGCGCGCGTTCGAGCATCCGCACAAATGCCCAGCGTCCGTCGAACTCCAGACTGCGGTTCGTGCCCGCCTTCTCCGTCTGCCATTCGAGGCGCGTGCCCGTTCTCTGAGGATCGTTCGACGGCCAGTTCATCGGTTGCCAGGTTTCCTGCTGATTGAAGTAGTGCAGCTTCTGGCCATCGACGGTGAGTAGCGTATCTGTGATGCCCGGCGACGGCACCGGTTTGAAGTCGACGCGATACTGCGGCTCGCCCTGCGCGAGCAGGTGCCCTGCGATGCGTTGCAGCGTGTTGATAGCGGTAAGGAACGAAGGATCGAAGACGAGCGAGGACGTTGCCGTGGTGACGGGCATCCATTGATCGCCCTGCAACTCCAGCACGCCTGCGAGCTGGCTGGCGAGAAACGCGGAGATCAGGCCGCCTTGTGGTCGCAGGAAGCGCGCGAGTTCGGGCAGCGAGGCGTCGTTGGCGGTGCTGGCGAAGGGATAGCGTCCCGCGAACGAGCGGTTCCACGCCGAGACGATGCTCTGCTGCCAGGCTTCGTTCAGGCTCGCCTGGGCGGGCTGGAGCACGGTCTGCAAGGCCTGCGCGACAGGGCGCACGAACAGCGCGTCGCCCATCCCCGCCCATTGCGCGCCGAGGCTCGCGGCGATCATGCGGGCGTAGGACTGCGTGTCGGCGAGTTCGGAACCTTTGCCCTGGAAGAGGGTTTGTGCGACCTGTCTCGCCTGTGCGTCAGCGTCCGGGCTGTCGCCGATCTGCTGTAGCCGCAGCCGCAACGTCGTGACGCGCTCCAGATAGCGTTGCAGGCTCAGGTCGCTGTAGCCGGCTGCCGTTTTGTTGCTTGATGACGGCACGTCGCCGCCAGTCCCCTGCGCGACGAGGCGCAACACGGGACCGAACGACGGTCCGAGCGGTCCCGCGGGATCGGGCCGGGCCGCCCGCGGTTCATCGGTCTTGCTGCCACCGAAGATGTTCTGCGCCTTCGTGACGAGCGTGTCAGACAGCGATGTCCTTTGGGCGCCTGCGCCGCCCTGATACTCGAGCGACTTCATCAGCGCGATCAGTGGCGACTGGCGCGCGTCAGCCATGGCCTTGAGCTGGCCGATGGCGGCGGGCATCGACGGTGCGTTCTCCCACTGGATCGTATTCATGAAGGCCTGCCAGTGTTCGGCGTAGTCGGCGAAGTAGTGGCTGGTGAGTGCGGCCTTCAGGACCTCGGGTGACGATGCGGTCTGCGTTTGCTGTGTGCCGTTTGTTGTGTTGGCGCCGGCGAGCACCCAGTCGCTGGCGGTGCCGTTGTGTTTTGCGGCGTCGTCGATGGCCTGCGCGATCGTGCCTTCCCATGCCTCTCGCGTGAATACGCCGGGAACCGAGGCTGAGGTGCGGAACAGGCCGCGTGTGTCAGTGCCTGCTGTCAGAGAGGCCAGCGTCTGGTCCGGGTACTTCCTGCCGACGGACGCGACGATGTCCTGATAGATCGTGTCTTCGGAGTTCTTTACGCCGATCACGGCGAGCAGTGTCTGACGTGAGCCGCTGATGAGGTCGTCGCGAGCGTCGATGCGCCATTCAGGATGCTGCTTCAGATGATCCGCGTAGAAGCCGAGCAGGCGCTGCGAGAGGTCGAGCTTCTCGCCTGGCGGCAGGTCGGCGGCGATGTTCCAGTAGTGCGGCAGCAACGGCGCCATGAAGGACGGATCGGCGTGTGCGGGCTCCGACATCATCAGATAGGTCTTCAAGGTCCTGTGACCGTCCTGCGCAAGCTGGCTCGTCTGGTTATCGAGCTGGGTGGTCTGCATCTGGTTCAGATCGACCAGTTGCGCTTCGAGGTTCTGCTGTACGGGTGCGATCAGCGTGTCGCGGGCGGCGCGTGAGTAGGGCTTCCAGACGGCTGAGAGTGTTTGTGCATCGTGGTTCAGGCCGAAGCGGGTTTGAAGCGGCGTGTGGTGCTGGATGCGGTCTTCGTACAGTGAGATGCGTTGCTGGAGTGCGAGCAAGTTGCGCAGACGCGCGGCGGAGTCCTGTGCGGTGTCCAGGTTGCGCACGGCTTTGCTGGTGAGGACGAGGTCGTGGGCGTTGGTGGCGGCGGAGAGGAGCAGGCCCGTGGTCCATAGTGCGACTGCGCCAAAGGCGATCGCCGAGAAGACGGTGACGGGGTGCAGGCCGATGCGGTGACCGCCTGTGCGTTGGGCGTCGGCGGCGAGGTGGTGCCAGAGGGCGGCGTCCAGTTCTTTGTTACCTACCGGCGGATGCGTGGTGAAGAACACCCCGCGCACTCCCACTGCGCGACACAGGCGCGAATTGACGCCTGCGATCCAGTTCGACAGCGCCGCGATGCGGCTGTCGAGATACTCGGACATAAGGCCTGTATAGCGGTCGCGGTCGTCGCGGCCGATCTGCGCGATGCCGAGGTTGGTCAGGCGTATGTTCAAACCGCCAAGTGCTGTGCCGATAGCGTGCGCATCGGCCGCGTTAGGTAACTCGCATCCGATAACTGGCGTCGTGTTCGGCGCTCTGGCCGAGAGTTCAGCCTGATCTAGCACGTACACGGGCGCAGACCACTGCAGCGTATTCATGATGCACACGAGATTCATAGCCCACCCCGTTGTGCTGCGCGCGGTATCAGGCAGCGGCGTGGCTCCATCGAGTGCAAGCACCATTGCATCGATTAGGCGGGCACGACGCAGCCGACGAATCTGGCGCAGCCACAATTCATCGGGCTGGCCATCTGTTCCCGCTCCGCCCCATAGCAGCACGACATCGTCCGTGATGAGCCAGCCTCTTTCGGCCACTCCGGGCAGCAACCGGCGAACGGTGGGGGCGTCGCCGGTGACAAGTAGCCAGGTATGGGTGTATGCCCAACGGAACCGCCGCGACTGCTGAAGTTGAAACCGCAGATCCTTTGCCCATCCCACAGCGCGTGTGGCACTCTGCTCTGCCTCTTGAGTGACCTTGTCCGCCGGCACGGGTGGCTCGATCCCCTGCTTCCTTGACGCTTGCTGCACGGTGAGCTGGATCTGTCGGCGTCGCGGCAGGACATACGCGAGTGCGCCCGCGATTAGCACAGTCGTCCAGACGATAATTTGTCGGTATCGCGTAAACCAGGCAGCCAGATCCTTCACGTCAACAGTGAACAGGATCACGCCGGCAAGGATGGCGATGATCGCTCCGGCGACCAGACACCGGCCCAAGATGTGTTTCTTCAATGTCAAGTTTGTATTTCCTCTCGCGGCGAGTGAGGCTGTGCTGACGCGATCATGCACAGGTTCAAAGGCTCATTCTCCGACTCACGCCAGGCGACAAGATGTGGCCCGGTTCCCTGTGTAGCCTCCAGTGCGGTCGCAAGCGCGATCCAGCTGCTCGCGGGCCCTGGTTTGCCCACGACGCTGTCAAGCTGCCGCTCGATCACTGGTATCTTGGGATCGGGCGTCAGCGCAGAAGTGATAGCGACCGACTCGTCATCGCACCTGGTGAACCAGACGTGCGTGGCGGTATCCGGCTGTAGTTGCATGTCGACAACCTGAGCCAGATCTCCTTCGAGCGTATCGCTTGCGACGATCATCGGCCTGAAGATGTAACCCGCCTGCGTGGCAGCCTGATCAATCAGAAGAGCTGCGGCGCTCTCACTGAAGTTGTGCTCCTTCTGACCGTTCGGCCAGATCTGTACGGCGATGATGAGGTGCGGCGCGGCATCGTTGAGATCGACCTGCTTCGCGAGCCACTGTGCGCAGCCCACTGCCCGCTCGACCACGACGGTGAAGTTGCAATTTGGCGCGATCTTGCCGAAAGTAGTTCTGGCGGCCTCTTTCCACGCGTTTGCAAACGCAAGCGAAGCATCGTCAAGCAGAAGCTTGATGGACATCGCCTGTCTGTCCGCGAGCGTTGCCTGTAACCCTCTGGCGATGCGGTCTAGCAGTTCCTGGCGTCGCGGCGCCTCGGTCTTGCCTTTCGTCCATGAGAAGGCTTTCGCGCGCCCTGTGTTCACGGGCAGATCGGCATCGGCATCGCTCAGTTGCGCCGTGAGAGTCGGGATCGGAAGGACCGCCAGTGCCGTGATGACATGAACTCGACGACGGCACCACCCTCGCCATAGCAACGTGATCCGCTCTTGCTCACGCTCGGCCTCTTCGGCAATCGTCTGCTCGCGCTCCCAACGATCGAGCCGAATACCGTACGCAAGGACGCAAGTGACTAGCGGGATACCTACGAGCAGCGCCCAGAATTGAAGGCCCTGCGTTGGCCTGCCATGGCGCCATAGCAGTAGTACGCAGCCGGCCATTCCAATGGCTATTGCTGTGAGCGCCGACAACCACAGACGCAAGGAGATCGGCTTAGGTCGCTCGACTTTTTTGAATGTTGGGATCGGCCAGGGCATGAAGGAGGCGATAAATTCAAAATCTGCACGTTTAGTGATACTAAAAAAGTGGCACAGTTCGCAAAAAATTCCATTTCAGCCTTATTTAATCAAATTGTCGAATGCATGAGGCCCTCTCAGATCGAGTCATTCTGCACTATGCATTCGTGTTCATCACTTTTCAATGACGGTCCAACACTGCGTCACTAGGAGCGTAAAATTCTCCATCATCTGGATTTTTGGTGATATGCCATAGCAGATGATCGTTTTGAATTGCAATTCGCGCCTTTCCATTTTTTGCGCCGAAAAACGAGGAGAAATGGACTGTTGCCGACTGCCCCGTGCGATCAATGACTCCATCGATGTTTGTGTTTCTCTCGTCATCACAATCTGTCCTGTTGCCGTTTTCAGCGACAGCGCAATATTGCCCTTTGAGCACATTTCCATGCGCGTTAAGCTCAATCGAAAACGTTCTAGTGCTCGGCGCGACGCTCCAATTCCAGCTACCTTCAAATGAATGGGCATACGCACGTCCATTAGCACTGATAGCAGTAAGAATACATCCCAAATAAAACGCATTCATTCTCAAAACTCTTACTCGCTGCGGTTTAAGCGGTAGTCGGCCTATTCGCCCATTCATCCAAAAGTTTTTATTTTCGAACTTCGTCCGCGTTGGACTACCAGGAGCATTTCCCCGCGCACGGGCAGTTTCCAAACCTGGTTCTAGGCGAATCTCATGAACATCCAAGCGCGCTACGCTCATCGCATCTCAACTGCTTAATGATTTTCGACATATTATCGATCACTTGCGATTGGCATTTAATCTGCACCACCTCATTTCCATTCTCAGAAACAACTACACCATAGCGTGGAATTGGCCCTTCGGCAGCGTCGTAATCTCTAAACACCGAATACTCGTAGCCCACCGTTACGAAACCGATCCTTGTGTAATCAACGTTTGATCGGAAATAATGATTGAAGAAAAATCCATCTTCGCCCCCTTGCTTCCCAGAATATGAAAACTCGATTCTTCCTGGTCTACCGTATCGGTAAGAGATCGAACGAGTGCGCTTATCTAGACATAACTCGATGGTTTTCAACCTCTCAGTAGAACATGAGAAAACCACCGATTCCGCCGGCGTACATTGGAAAGTCGAGGCTCGGGCTGCGCCGTAAATCGTGGTAACCAACAAAACAAGAAAACGAGTTGCGCTTTTCGCCGATTTCATGCCTCACCAAGCTCCCAATAGATTCGTTGCATCACCGCGCGCTCTCCAGCAACGCGTAGCTGTCTTTCCCAGCTTTCTGATCAGCACTCCCGCGTTCACGGCAGCTGCAATGAAGATGAATTTCTTCTCGCCGCGAACAACTGCCTGGTTTAGAAATGGGATCTCTTCTGCACCGTCACGAGATTGCAATCGGATTCAATTTATATATTCGGTACGATATCCGTTGAATTTATGACCATCAAAGTCAAAGCAAAAAATTCCATTCGTTGTTGCGCGATATACAAGGATGGAACCATCAATGCACACCCTGTTATTACCCCGGGAGAACGTCAATCGTGGTTTTCTAATTGTTTGAGAATTTTTCATATCAATTCGACCGGAAAAATAATCGAACGGCATGGGATAGACAATTCCAGTTTGCGTATCAATCACAACAACACTATCTCCATAAATATCAGATGACTTCCATTCTTTTATTCTCAAAATAATATAATGACCATTAAAATTTACCGAACGGATGGAGATGGCTTGCTTAATTTTCGCAATATGTCGCTCATCACAAAAATTGACTGGGGAGTATAGAAAAGAACATCCGTCATGCGCATAGCCAATTTCAATATGATCGAATGAATGATTTGATATCATTGCCGAAAATTTAGCATCAGAATTACTCAAATGGATGAAAAATAAAATAATTAATGCAAGAATTCGAAAAATGTATCTCATGATCGACCACAACCAAAGAGCAATGCGAACAGCAAACATCATTTAGGCATGTACTCTGAGGAATCGCTCGGAGTCATGTTGTCAATTCAAATCGAAAAATAATAAGATCAAATCACTCGACAGAATAATCGGATCTCACTGGAACTTCTCACAACGGTTGATCGTTTTAGTTATTGATTTAATCTTTTTTCCACCATCGATCAGAGAGAAAATCTTTTCTCGACACTCTTCTTTGAGTGCCCCACTCTGTTCGATATGATACTGCGCTACGAGCATTGCGCTGTCGGCCCGACTTATAAGATCAGTTGTATATACCCGGCCATCAGCGGTCTTCAGAGGGCGCCCGGCCTGGTTTGAGAACATATCGAGAACATCTGATTCAGAACCTTTTTCAAGGTCTGAAAAAGTGTAATATCGACAATCGGCTCCGCAACTATGAATCCCAATGTGATATCTCCCCGCAAAATTTATCACCGGAGCAGACACCATTTTCTCCATGTCATCACGCCAAACATCATCGATTTTCCTATAATAGGTTGGCAACTTTAACTCTCCATGATAAATCTTAGCAGGATAGTCTGAAAATTTCGGCAAAACCATGCCGTCAACCGCATAGGCAAAAGTGTATCCAGCAGTTACAAAAAGCATCACTGCTCGGAATAAATATTTCATCACAGTCTCATTTTAATCAGATCATCGAACCCACCGACCGGCATGGTCAAATTGCTCTTTCCAGATAGTTCATCATTTGGATACGCTGAAAATTCCGCATCTTCGGTGCCCATGTCATCGTGCCTTGTCTATTTTGTCAGCTAATAAAGATTCGGCAGCCGCCTCCGAAATCGCACAGGATTTATCGTTACATTGGAATTCCGGCTATTTTTTCGAAATGGAATTTCCGCCAGTTTCGTCCAATACCATTTCGATCTCGCTCGCCCTGTCATAGACTGACTTCAAAAAGAAATCGAGGCTGGTTGTTCTTGTAGTACCAAATTCGCCCGGGACATGTTCAGCGAGAAAATTGTAATTATCATCTCTCCACGTAATCCACTCACGTTGAACCTTATCGAAATTCAACTTATCTTCTGGATTGAGCATTTTTGCCAACTTCGCGTAACCAGCATTTATTCGTTTCTTTTGATTGATAATTTCGGCACCGACGCAATCTAGCTTTGCATCAACGCTAACCGCCTGCTTACTGCATCGCTCAAATTCTTTTGAATAAGTTCTTTCCTGAGCGTGCACGGCACATGAAAGAAAAAGAGTGAAAAAAACTATTACATTTATGCATTTCATGTCAAAACCTATTTTCTTCTAATTTGTAGAACTTGCGAAATCTCCCAACCGTCACATCTTAAACTCGCGACGAACTATTCTTCGATAATATTCTCAAGATGTCCCGCAACCGGTTTGTCGACGACATCACCGCATGATTTGCAGTCGATTGGTAATAAGACAGCGTTCCATCAGATATCTGCCCGCTCAGGATCTTAAAACCATTAGGCGTAGCAATTGATGCCCATTCTTTGGCCGCGGCATATTGCGCGTCATCCGCTGTTCCAACACCTTTCTTTACAAAATTAGCAAGCGCACCGCCGCCCGCCTTATTTAGCAAATACTCTTTGAAGACTCGTTCCTGCATATCCGCATCGTATTTTTCATTGCCACTTAAACTCAATGCATCTTTTGCCGCTCGCAAAGTGACAATCACCGTTTGATATTTCCCGGTGGCAAAAAGCCGATTGGTATCGGTGCCTGAGAGAGATTCAGTTCCGATTATTTCATTGATCGTTTTCCCCGTGACTGTACCGGCGGGGGGATTCATGTACGAGTGCCCAACTTTCCCGTTAGGAACGTCCTTAGTGCCAGAGTTATACGACTCGTAGCCACCTTCTCCGCCCGATATAATGTCACCGATTTTCTTAACCAGTTCGTCAAGGCTGTTGCTTGATTTGACAAAATTTCCAATCAACCCAATCGGATGGATGTGCCACACATCCGGACCATCCGGAAAGCCCTTCACAGCCTTCGCTGCATCCCACCATTGCAGCTTTCTAATACGCTCAAGCTCCGCCTGCCAGACGTATTTGCCGTCACCCATCAGCTTGGATAACCCGTCCCACTTACCCATATCGCCGCCCCATTCACTCTCATAGCGGACGATCAGACGCGAGACTGCCTCGGCGAGCCAAGGGACCGTCAAGGCGCTCTTCAAATCGGCGGGTGTTACGTTCCCGTTGCCGTCCCCTTGCCGCTTAGCCGCCTTTTCCAGCTTCCCGATCAACGGCCCGGCATTCACTGTTGCCGCAACAACACTGAACTCCTCCTCCTCGCCATCAAGCAACTGCTTGGCCTCGAAGAGGTTGCGCCTGTACATGTCCAGCAGCGGAATGCTAGTCGTATCAACCGTATCGAAGCCCGGCCACGCCCACGGGCTTTCCCACTGCGTACCGGGATGATCCTTCTCGCACACCCAGCCCAGGATCGTCGAACCGTCAGCGTTGCCCGCGGCGATCGACCACCACTGCGCGCCGCCTTTGTCCCGATCATCTGCCGCTTTGCCGTTGTCGGCCGACTGCTCAAGCTGCGCGCGAGAGAGTACCTGTTGGTATCCGACGGCTGGTCCCTGCGCGCCGGCAAGTTGTAGCGGGAAATCCGACCAGCTATGGACGACCGCCCCGGCTACCTTGCCTGCATACTGCCGCTCGACCCAAAGAGGATTACCCACGGGCGTCTTGCTTTCCTGTGGGGCGCGACCGCGCACGCGCCCGACCGACTGAGGCCCAGACCTGATCGGCTGCACCTTGGCCCAGCATCCCTTGCCTGGATCGCCCTTCGCCAGTTCCAGTTTGAGGCCCGCCAACTGAGAGTTGCTCTGCGGATCGGGACATTTGACGAGCTTCGCGCCCTGTTGGATCACGAGCAACGTTTTCCCGCTCTCGGGCAATTTCTTCGCCCGATCCTGACTCTTGCTGATGAAATTCTCGATCTGAGCTCCGCTGAATACCTCTACGTGAAGCAGCGATCGCTTCGGTGTCGGCGGCATCACCTGCGAATGGCTGGAGTTCTGGTACTCGCCCAGATAGCCCACTACGTCGCCTGCTTTGACCGGATACGGCTTGTCGAGCACGACTACCGTATCCAGCGGCTTGGGGTCGACGACCGCATCAAGTACGTCGAGATTGACCCAGCCCGTCGCAGCGCGCGGATCAGGTGTCGCGCCAGTGACGGCGGCGACAGGCGCCCCCTTGAGAATCTTCGCGATTTGCGCCCAGCCGGCCACCGCACTTCCTACAATGCTTAGTTCGCCATCTCGCGGCAGCAGGCCAATCACGGTTCCATCAGCCCGGTCCAGAATGCGGACGCCCTGGACACTCTGCGATGCGTCTACGGCACCGGCAGCATCAGCTGGTGGCAACGCATATCGGACCTTGGTATCAGCATACGGACCGAGTGCACCTAGGCTGTCGGGCGAAGGCCCAGCCGCAATGCTTCCCAGTTGTGCACCGTCGCCGGGAGCGGGGGCATTCGTACCCGCTGAAGCCAGATCGAACCGGAACGGCGTATTGCGCTGGGGAGGTTGCGCCTGCCGATCCCCCGCCTTGCCGCCGACACGGAAACGTCGGTCGCCTTGCCAGAACGGGAGCGGGTGGATAGACAGCGCAGATGAACTGCCGTCATCTGCCTGCGCCGCCTGATAACCTGCCCAATCAAGCTGGTGCATGTATAAGCTGTAGAACTCCAGCACCTCGTCGGCAGGCGGTTGGTAAGTCTGCGTGCTGCTGGCGGTAGTCGCAGATGCACTCGATACGGGTGAAGCCGTCGTTGCTGACGCGCCTGATGTCTCTGGCTCCGGCGGCAGCACGAGCTTGTGACGCATCAGCACAAACCCCGTCGAATACAGCGCGTGGCGAGGAGGCGTGGTCGGATAGGTCAGCTCGGGATATGTAGCGTCCAGCCGATAGGCCACGACCTCGCCATCGGCGATCGCCTGAACACCCTTACCCTGCGTTAGCGCGCCGCCGGTGCCAGCGTCGAAATGTATGCCGCCATGAAACATGCCGTTTGCCCCGAGCGGATAGAATCCGCCATCACCACTGGCCAGTGCCGTGAGCCATGTCTGGGGATTCGCTGGATTGCCATTGATAGGCGCAAACGGGAAGCTCCAGTTCAGGGGTTGCCACTGCGGCGGCTGCGTTGCAGGCGCGGCCGGTTTGGCGGGATGAGTCGAATGATTCAGATGCCTAACCATTTGATCTTGTCCGTGTCGCCGTCAGTTGGAGTAATGGTCCGCGCGACTCTGGGGAATGGAGCCGGCACCTTGAGCCAGTGTCGGATTCTCGTTCATCGATTGCGCTCCTTTTTTCTGGACCGTGATGACCTTCAGAAACAGGTCGAGCGGACCGCCCAAAGTGATGCTTCCGTCCTTGAGCTGGACAAACGCACCGCCGCATTCGAGGATGAGTTCCTTCTTCGCGCTGATACGCACCGTGCCGTTGACACTCGCCACGCTCACGTCCTTGTCAGCCAGTAACGACATCGCATCGCTTTGAGCCTGCACTTCGATCGGACCTTTCGCGGCGATCAGTTTCATCCCGAGCTTCTGCGCGAACATTGAGACGAGTTCACCCGCCGCCACGGTGAAGCGTTTCGCCACGCTGATATCCGCACTTTTCCCGGTCACCACGTTGACGTTGTCCTTTGCGCAGACCTGAACGCCACTGCCCGAGACGATGCCCACGGATGCGGGCGCGCTCGCAAGCACCCCCGGTTTTTTCAGGCCATTGAGTTCGTCATTGACTTGATGCTGCGCGTCAATGTCGGCGGGAACCGCCTTCGCGCTGCGCGCCGAATCCGCCAGTGCCCTTGCAAGCTCCAGCGCGGTTTCAAGCTGCGCGATGGTCTCCTGCATATCCAGTTGCTGCCCACCCGCCGCAGGCCGGTCATAGGCCGTGATGAACTGCCCTTTCCCTGCGCGCGTTGCGCCGTAGCCCGACGTGCGCAATTCAAAGCCTTCGCCTCGCTGCTCAAGCTTCTGGTTGACCAGATAGCCGAGGTTCAGTTGCGACTTGCCCGAATGCTCGGTCGACAGCTTGATGCCTTCCTGACCTTCCCAGTCCTCCATGCGCAGCTTGTTGTTGCTCTGCGTGCGGATCACGTTGCGCGAGAGCCAGCGCCGGTCGCTCGTGACGTGGTCCACGGCCTGGCTGTGGTGATGGAAGGCCGCTATATACGGCTTGTCGGGATCGCCATCCCTGAACTCGATCACGGCCTCCGTGCCGTCCAGCGCAGGAAAGTGGAAGCCCGTCTGCAACGCCCCGGCGAACGGTTTCGCGAGACGCAGCGGCACACTCTCGCCGCCCGCGGGCCATGGTGCAAAATCGGTGTCGAAGCGCACCGTGTAGTAACCGGCGGAAGTCAGATAGGCGTATTTGTATTGATCGGGCGACGTCACCCGGGCCGAGAGCGAACCGGGAATCTTCGCCCACGCCGACTCCTCCAGCTTCAGCCGGAAACGCCGGTCGGACGGAATCGCCTGCCAGGTGTTCGTGTAGGCCGTATCGCGCGCGCCACGATGCGTGACCGCGATCACGACCTGACCATCGGGCGCGTCGGACAACGCCTCGTCGACGCGCAGGATACGCGCCGGCTGCAGCGCCAGCACATTGCTTTCGCCCTCGTAGACGACCTGCCATGCTATCGCCGCTTCGTGACGAAGTTGCGCCTCCCACTTCGCGCTCGCCTGATCGAGGTGATGCGTGCCGTAGATGTACGGCTGGCCGTAGGTGGTGGGATCCTGAGGCGCGACGTTTGCCTCGTCCCTGAAGCGTTCCCACGCCTGTTCGGGGTTATAGTCGGCCACCAGGAACGACTGCGGCACGGTCCGCGCGTGAGTCTCCAGCGCGAACACCGACTCGATCGCCGCTTCAAGTCCCGCATTCTCCCGGTATGGGACATCGAGCTGCGGTTCATAGATGTAGTGGTCGATGTCGTCTCCAAGCACGATCTGGTCGCCGTGCTCGGTCTCGACCGTGTAGCAGTAGATGCCCGCCTTTTGCATCAGCATCTGGACGAAAGCGAGATCGTTCATCCGGTACTGGAAACGGAACAGGTGCTGCGGATACGCCCGACGCAACCGGAAGGCGAACTGATGGCCCTTCAGCCCATGACGTCGCAACACGGCCTCGATGATCTGGGGCGTGGTCTGATGCTGGTAGATCTGGCTCGTGGTGACCGCATCGAGCCGGGCGAAGTGCGACCTGACGATGACTTCGTAGCGGATGAAGTCCTTCGTCGCCTTGAGTGTCGAGAGCGACGCGATGAAGCCGGAGAAGCGGCGTGGCGTGCCGAGGGCGGGATCGATCAGGAATGCCGCGCCCCGGTTCAGATAGTCCTCGCGTGCAAGCTTGCCCGGATGTGTGAGCTGGATACGGACCTCGGTGGGCGCCCCCATGCGTTCAGTGGCTTCGAACGAGACTACGGAAAGTTCCGCCGCACTCGCCGCGCCCGGTACGTCAAGAAAATATGCCTGACGCCCTGTGACCGCCATCAGATCGGCTGCATACGCTCTGCTTTCCTCGAACAGGCTCGCCATCGTTTCCTCTCCGTCGTAACCCAGTGCCACGAAACTGTCTCGTGTGTGACGACACCGCATCCGTTCTAGAAGCAACGCGGCCGCTTTGGGTCAAGAGGTTAAGACGTGCCCGATTTATTGAAAAGCGTAGTTATCCTACTATTTATTCATGTGTTGCTTTTCGTCAACCTTTGCAAACCTTGACAATTTCCATTCGTAGTACGTGCTACATGGTTTTCCAGAACCAATCACCGATGCGAAAATCAGGAGAAACTGGATGACGAGATTGATCGCACTCAAAGGAAACCTGACCACCACGGGAGGCCGAGTGCTGGATGGTGACGCGACGATGCTCGATGATGGACAGCCGCTCGCGCGCCACATGGGGCTCGCGTCCTGCCCACGTTGCGGACAGAACGGCCCGATCTATGGCACCGCACTGAACTGGGGGATGGGAGCCTCGCGTGGCGTATGCGATGGCGACATCGTAATGTGCCGCTGTCCGCGCGGCACGAACCAAGTCATCGCGCGCTCGTCGATTTACGACGGCGGATAAGATGTCGGATCTCAAGCCTGCGCAGCGTTAATGCCGAATAGATCACGCTCAGTTTTGCGCTCACCCGTTTCTCGCACCGCGAATTCCCCAAACGTGAGCCCCATCGGCCGCACCCGCATATCCCCATCCAGCCTTCGCCACGGCAAATCCGCCGGATCAGCGGCCATCGGCCCGGGCGCTTTCGCCACCAGAACCGCATGCGCGCCCGCCTGAAAATCCGCGCGAAAATGCACCGAACTCTTCACCACTAGCACCTTCATCCGCTCAGGCTCAACGCCTCCAACGCGAAAGAAGTTGCGCTCGAAAATCTGCATCTTGATCGTGCTGACCACGATCCGCACACCGTCGATACGCAAACACGCAACCGGTCCGAGATCGCCCTGCATGCCGTTCATCATCGGACCGTCGAAACGAAAACGCCCATCCGACAGATGCTCGACTTCGAAAACACCTTGTAGCGGCGCGTCGCCCGGCACACCCGAGCGGCCCGCCAGCGCGAGTTCGATGCGCGCGCCGACGCCCGCGCGATGCGCCGCTGCCGCCGCCTGCGCGTCCCATATCACACCAACGGCCGCGTCCTGCACGCGATGACGCAGCAACGCGCGCACCATGCCCATCGTGTTCGAATCGCCGCCGACGCCCGGGTTGTCCTGCGTATCGGCGATGATCACGGGCTTTTCCGCATGTTGCGCAAGACGTGACGCTTCATTCACCGCTTCGTCGGGTGAAAGAAAGCGCACATCCCATTGCGCTTCATCGGCGAGCATGCGCGCGTGAAGCGCATCGATAGCCTTCACGAGCGCGTCTTCGTCATACCCATAACCCCAGATCACCGGCCCGCATTCAGGAAAATCCGCAGCGGGAAACCCCGGCGCAAACGACAGCGATGCGACCGTTCCCGCTTCGAGCGAAGCCAGCATGTCGTACACGCCGAGCGCGGGCTCGACGAGCGTGCACATCGCATTCACCGGAATCAGGAACGGAATGCGCCGCGACACGCGTTTCAAAGGGCGTCGATCGTGGGTCAACCTGTCGAGCAACGCAGCGGCGCGCTCGCCCGTTTCGGCCATATCGACATGCGGATAGGTTCGATACGCGACGATCGCATCCGCGAGTTGCAGCATCCTGTCCGTCACGTTCGCGTGAAGATCGAGCGACACGACGAGCGGCATGTCATCACCGACCACGCCCCGAACGCGTGCGAGCAGTTCGCCTTCGCCATCGTCGATATGCTCCGCGACCATCGCGCCATGCAGATCGAGATAGATCGCATCGAAGCCGCCCGCGCGCACGGCATCGACGATCTCGCCGGCAATGCGCTCGTATGCATCTTCCGTCACATGCGCCGACGCGCTCGCACCCGCCCAGATGACGGGGATCAGTTCGTGGCACGCCGCCTCAGTTGCCCTGATGAAGCCGCCAATCGGCACGTTCACATCGCGCAGATTCAGCACGTCGGCGCCGCGCGTCAAAGGCGGAAAGCCTTCGCCCTGAACGAAGCTCTGGTACGACGCCTTGGTCGGCGCAAAGGTGTTGGTCTCGTGCTGGAAACCGGCGATCAGGATCTTCATGATTCGTTCGTCCTCTTGCTCAGCGAACTCAGTTCGATTCAGGGCTAAGCGTCAACTCCGGCGCTTCATGAGCCGACTTGCGCGTCGACCGGTTGGCGAGAATCAGCAAGCCTGCAATCACCGGCATGCACGCCATGAAGATCAACGCGAGTTGCGAATTGCCCGTCGCCGTGCGCGCCCAGCCGATCGCCGCCGGGCCCCAGAAGCCGCCCGACAATCCGATCGTATTGATCAGCGCGATGCCGCCAGCAGCAGCCGGTCCCTTGATGTATTCGGCAGGCATCGCCCAGAACACCGTGTAGGCCATCCACATCATCGCCGTCGCAGCCGTCAGCAGCGCGAGTGTCGCGAACAGATGCCCTTGCGTGAAAATCGAAGCGACCAGCAACAACGCGCCCGTCAGCGCGGGCAACGCGCAGTGATAACGCCGTTCGCCCGTGCGGTCCGAACTCCGGCCCGCGACGTACATGCCGATCCCCGCCGCGACATACGGAATCGCGACATACCAGCCAAGACGCAGCGTATCGCTCACGCCCTGTTCCTTGATCAGCGTCGGCAGCCAGAAGCTGATCGCGTAGATCGGGAAGATGATCGAGAAGTACGCGAACGCCAGCAGATAGACGCGCGGATCGCGCGCCACGGCCTTGAACGAATGGTTGTGCGCGTGCGCCGCGCCCGTTTCGCTTTCGAGCAGCTGTTTCTCGTCGGCGCTCAGCCAGCGCGCGTCGGCGGGACGGTTCGACAGCACGAACAGCGTGACCACGCCAAGCACGATGCAGGGCAGGCCCTCGACGAGAAACATCCATTGCCAGCCTGCCAGCCCATGAACACCCGAGAGCGCTGTAATCAGCCACGCCGACAACGGCCCGCCGACGATCCCGCCCAGCGGCCCGGCCAGAAACACGATCGCGATGGCGCGCGCCATGCGCGTCGGGCCGTACCAGCACGACAGGTAATAGATCATGCCCGGCGCGAAGCCCGCTTCGAAAATGCCGAGCAGAAAGCGCATGCCGTAGAACATCGGCACGTTGCGCACGAACAGCATGCACGCCGACGTGATGCCCCACAGCACGAGAATGCGGCTGAAGGTCTTGCGCGCGCCGATTTTCGGCAGCAGCAGATTGCTCGGCAATTCGAACAGCACATAGCCAAGAAAAAAGATGCCCGCGCCGACACCATACGCTGCATCGGAGAAACCGAGGTCGCTCTGCATCTGGAACTTGGCGAAGCCGACGTTCACGCGGTCCAGATACGCAAACATGTAGCAAGCAAGAAGAAATGGCAGCAACCGCCAGTTGAGCCGGTTGTAGAGGGCGCGAACCGCGTCGCTCTCCCGCAGGGTCTGTATTGCTGTCATGTTCGTCTCCGGTATGTCGGGTTTGAATCCCGTGCTTGCGTTCCAGCATGTTGTCGGGGTAAAAATGCGCGAGCAAGAGCAACTAAGTTCACACTTCGTTGCCTGCAAGGCAACAGCAGTCAACCCAACGCTCTGGAGACGTCCGACATGCGCGAAATCAACCAGCAACGGCTGCGCTACTTTCACGAAGTGCTGTCGCACGGCACCATCCGCGGCGCGGCGGACAGCCTGAACACGTCGCCTTCCGTGATTACGCGCCAGATCAGGCTGCTCGAAGAGGAACTCGATACGACGCTGTTCGAGCGCGAGGCGCGCGGAGTCAAGCCGACCGAAGCAGCCACGCATCTGCTCGAATTCTGGCGCGGCTACCGTTCGCAGCAGGAAAAGCTCGAAGACCAGTTGCATTTGCTGAAGGGGCTTCAGCAAGGCCAGGTGCAACTGGCCGTCAGCGAGGGCTATGTCGATCCGCTGATCGAGGAAGTGATCGCGCCGTTCTGCGCGAAGTATCCGAAGCTGGACATCAATATCGAAAGTCTCGCCGTCGACGATCTGCTCAACCAGGTCGCCGAAAGCCGCGCGCATATCGGGCTTGCGTACAATCCGCCGCCTCATCCACGCATCGAGTACCGCGCGAGTTCGGCGCAGCCCGTCGTGCTGCTGGTGAGGCGCGATCATCCGCTCGCGTTGCGCGGCGGCCCAGCGAGCGTGAAAGACCTGCTCGAATGGCCGCTCGCGCTGATGCCGGCCACCTTCGGCATCGGCCACGCCGCGAAAATGCTGGAGTTCGCGGAGAACATCAAAATCCGCGCGACGCTCACCAGCAATTCGCTGACCGCGCTCAAGCGCTTCGTCGCGCATGGCGACGGCGTGACGCTTATCGGCGAGTTCGCTGCGTATCGCGAACTGGTGGCGGAAGAACTCGCCATCGTGCCTATCGATCATCCATTGTTTCAGGGCGCGAAGGCGCGCTTGCTCGTGAAATCGGGTCGGCCTCTCGCGGCCGCCGCGAATGAACTGCTCGAATGGATCTTGCGCAGAATGTCGATGTTCGCGCCCGGCAATGCGTCGACGGATGGTTGACGGCGGTCAGCAGGAACGTTGCAACCACAACCTTTCATGCACTGCGCCGCCGTAATGCCGTAGTAGCACCGCCGTCGGCCATTAGTCATATTTGAAACTTTATTGCAGAACGCATATCACTTTGTCGTTAAGAGAGCGTATTCGTCACCTGCATAAAAACGGTCCATGGCGTTTCTCAACACTTTCAAGATTGGTCCGCGTCTCGGCGCGGGCTTTGCCCTCGTTCTGGTTCTGCTTTGCGCGGTCGGCGGGGTTGGCTTGCTTCAATCGTCGCGCATCTATGACGGCACGTATCAGATCGGCAATGACTGGCTTCCTAGCGTCGAAACGTTAGGCACGATGCGCGGCCATGCGGACGACGCGCGCCGCCTGTCGCTGCGTGAACTGCTCAGCACCGACGCGAACCAGATTCGCGCCATGCGCGCTCAGCACGCGGATGCTGTGAATGCTTTCGCGCAGTCGCTGAACGCTTATTCGACGCTGATCTCGTCGCCTGAAGAACAGCAGCTTGACGACAACATCAAATCGTCGTGGGCCAGCTATCTCGAAGTCGACGAGAAGATCGAAAAGCTGATCGACGCCGGCGAAGCGAGCGCAGCCGAAGCGCGGCAACTCGCGGCAGGCGACGCGTCCACGCGCTTCACAACGACACTCGATCAGATCGACAGCGACATCAAGCTGAATCACCAGGGCTCGGTCGAAGAAGTCGCGAAAGCGGAAGACGCGTTCCACAGTGCGCGCATCTGGACAGTCGTGCTGTCGGCGCTCGCGTTGCTCGCGGGCGCGTTCATCGCTGTCGTCACCACGCGCTCGATCGTCGGGCCGCTGCGCCGTTCCGTCGACGTGGCCGAGACCGTCGCGCGCGGCGATCTGACTGCGGCGATTCACGTCGAGGGCGCGGACGAACTGAGCCAGTTGCTCGGCGCGCTCCGTCACATGAACGAACGTCTGCAGGATACGGTGAGCCGCGTGCGTTCGAGCAGCGAAAGCATCGCGACAGGCTCGTCGCAGATCGCCGCGGGCAACACCGATTTGAGCCAGCGCACGGAAGAACAGGCCGCATCGCTCGAAGAAACGGCCGCGAGCATGGAAGAACTGACGGCGACCGTCAAGCAGAACGCGGAGAACGCGACCCAGGGCAACGCGCTGGCGGCGCGCGCGTCGGAAACGGCGGCACGCGGCGGCGAGGTCGTGAGCCGCGTGGTCGATACGATGCACGGCATCTCGAGCAGTTCGCAGCAGGTGGCGCAGATCATCTCGGTGATCGAAGGGATCGCGTTCCAGACCAACATCCTCGCGCTGAACGCGGCCGTCGAAGCGGCGCGCGCAGGCGAACAGGGACGCGGCTTCGCGGTCGTCGCAGGCGAGGTCCGCACGCTCGCGCAGCGCAGCGCGGCGGCGGCGAAGGAGATCAAGGATCTGATCGGCGAATCGGTGAGCCGCGTGAACAGCGGCACCGCGCTCGTCGACGAGGCGGGCCGCACGATGGGTGAAATCGTGCAGTCGGTGCGCCAGGTGTCGGATCTGATGGGCGAGATCAGCGCGGCGTCGGGCGAGCAGCATCGCGGCATCGAGCAGGTCAATGTCGCGATCTCGCAGATGGACGAGGTGACGCAGCAGAATGCGGCGCTCGTCGAGCAGGCTTCGGCGGCGACGCAGTCAATGGCGTCGCAGGCGGCGACGCTGCGTGAACTGGTGTCGGTGTTCAGGCTGCCGGGCGGGCAGCAAGCGAATGCGATGAGCGCTGCGTCTGCTCCTGCGAAGGCTGTCGCGCGTGCCGCCGTGACCGTGCCCAGGAAAACGATGACCGCGGCTTCTGCAAAACCGCTCGCCGCTCAGTTGCCGAATGCCGAAAAAACGGCCGCGAGCCGCGCCGAAGCCGATTGGCAGACGTTCTGAATCGCCGCGCATCCCGTTGCTTTACGTGATGCGCCGTTTGATCTTCACTTGTGCGTGACGGGCAACAGCTTCATCCTAGCGGGCCGCTCTTGCGCCGCATTCGCCGTCACGCTTGCCACAACATGCGCCGGCATAGTCGTCGCTGCCGCGCTCGCGCGGCTCGCCAGCATCGCGCACACGCGGCTCGCGCCGATTGAACCCGCGACCGCGAACACCACCGGGAACAGCATGTCGTGCCCAAGGTGCGTGAACTCGGCGACGAGCACGATCGCCGTAATCGGCATGTTCATCGACGAAGCGAGAAACGCCGCTGCGCCGACTAGCGCAAACGCGCCGGTCGGCACGCTCGCGCCGATCAGATTCCACGCGCCGCCGAGCACGACGGCAAGCAATGCGCCCACCGTCAGTCCCGGCGTCAACAGACCGCCATGCGCGCCGACGCGCAGGCTGCTCGCGCTCACGGCAACCTTCAACGCCAGGAGCGCCGCCGCGAGCCCAATGCTCAACTGACCGTCGAAACCGAGTTGGGCGGTGCCCTTGCCGTTGCCGAGCAATTGCGGGAAGTGCACGGCAAGCAAACCGATCACGGCGAAGTTGAGCACGTTGAGCGGAATCATCAGCCAGCCAGCGCCCGGCGCGGCATTGCGCGCGCGATCCATGAAGCGCGTGAACGCATAGGCGGCGATGCCGAACACAGGCCCTGCCGCCACCGACCACGCAACCAGACTGCCGCTCAGCGCGAACGACGGAATCGCGTATTGCGACTCGTCGCCAAGCCCCATCCAAGCGACCACAGCGGCGATCACCGACGTCACAAGCGCGATCGCGACCGTGGTCGCATCGAACGTGACGAGCAGCACTTCGAGCACGAACACCGCGCCGCCGAGCGGCACGTTGTACACGGCGGCGAGGCCGGCGCCCGCGCCGCAGGCGATCATCACGCGCGTTTCGTTCGCTGACAGGCCCGCGACGCGCGCCAGCCAACCTGCCACCAGCGAGCCGACTTCGCGCGGCGCGACCTCGCGCCCCAACGGCGAGCCGAGCGCGACGGTCACGATCTGCAGCAGCGCATGCCCGAGCGTGCTGAGCATCGGCATGCGCGTGTCGGGCGATTTCACCGCCTGCTTGATGCTGACGAGCGGACGGCCGAAACGGCGCACGGCCCACCAGCCGAATCCCGCGATCAGACCGCAAACCGCCATGACGATCACGCGCCGTTCGGGCGATGCGCCATCGACGCCTTTCAGAAAGCTTTCGCCACCGACGATCGCATTCAGGCTGTAGCCGTACGCGATGTGCTGGACGGCGTGCAGCAGCAGCGCGAGCAGCATGCCGCCGAGGCCCGCGCCGACGCCCGTCAGTACGGTGACGACGGCGAGGCGGACCAGTGATTTGCGGTCGAGGGTGATGGGAGACGGCATGACGGCGTTGTGCGATGGGACGGGGAAGCCCCTACTTTAGGGTTTTCCCGTACATTCATCAAACGACTTTATCTACTTAATTGATGATTCGCACGACTTTGTGAAAAGCACTGTCGGAAACGATGGCCCTGCTGAAGGGGCGCGGCAAGTCACTCTCGATGACGGACCAAACTTCGCGCACCACACCTGCCGACGGAATTGAATTAACCGGTTTGTCAGCGAGTCTTGAAGTAGCCGGCGCAAAGAATGCGCTCGGCGTCATGACGTCGTTCCGCCATTTTCCAAATGTTTGCATCACTAAGCATTGAATTGAGAAAACCCGATCATCACGCTTAAGAATGAACTGCAAATAAATCACCGAACCTCGGGATCATCCAACTCCGTAGCGGTATCCGACGAAGCGCTCCATCTCACATCGAATAAGAACGAAAGCAATAGCAATGCAAATGTATGTAATAGGTCGGTAAGGAATGTTTCTCAATTACGCAATATGGGAATGATTCAATCCCGTTGCTTCACCTCCATCTTGAAGTGAGCTTGCAATTCCACCTAAAAAAACCCAGCAACTCCACGCATAACGGAGCGCTGAACGGCAATCTGGAGCCCCCGAGAAATGTTTTACAGGACAATACTACCCAGCGCGATAGCTGTAGCGGCGCTGTTGACCATCGCCGCGTGCGGCAGTTCGCACAACAACACGACGGCGTCGACCCCGCCCGTCGTTTCCGCGCAAGATGCCCTGGCGACCACCACGCCGATCAAACACCTCGTTGTGATCTTCGGCGAGAACGTCTCCTTCGACCATTATTTCGCAACCTATCCGACCGCGAAGAACTTGACGGGCGAGCCGGCGTTCACCGCTGCGACCGGCACGCAAACGGATATCGCCACGCTCGCCGCCGCAGGGCTGACGGGCGCGGCTAACCCGAACGCGCAGGCGACCTCGCCCAACATCGTCGCCGCCACGGTCAACGGCCAGACGACTGCGCCGCCGACGCTGGGCGCCGCGCTGACCACGACCACTGCGCAACCGTTTCGCCTCGACCGTTCCCAGGCGAACACGAAGAGCCAGAACCACAGCTATGGGCCTGAACAGCTCGCCGATGACAATCTGAAGATGGACGCGTTCCCGCTCTTCACGTCGGCCAGCTCGATCATCGCAGGCAGCACAGGCCAGTTTGGTTCATCGGCGCAGGTGCTCGGCTACTTCGACGGCAACACGGTGACCGCGTACTGGAACCTCGCACAGAATTTCGCGATGAACGACAACGCGTGGACCGACACGTTTGGTCCGTCGACGCCGGGTGCCATCGAAGTGATCTCGGGCCAGAATCAGGGCGTGACGCTAACGCCTAATCCGAAAAACCCGTCCGTCACGACAAGCAACAATGCGATTCCTGACGGACAGGGAGGCGTCACGATGATCGGCGACCTGGATCCGACCACCGACACCTGCACGGCCGCCGCACAAACCGCCAGTTCCGGCCCGACGGGCATGATGAACGGCAAGAACATCGGCGATCTGCTCAACGCTTCGAACATCACGTGGGGCGGCTTCATGGGCGGCTTCAACCTGCAGACCGTCAACGCGAACGGTACGACGGGCTGCCTGCGCTCGACGTGGTCGGACGTGCTTGGCAGCGCGCCGGCTGACTATGTCCAGCACCATGCCTGGTTCCAGTACTACGCCTCGACGGCCAATCCGACGCACCAGCGTCCGACCTCGACGGCGATGATCGGCTCCACCGAGCCGACGCTCGACAATACGGCCACGCCAGTTCACCACCAGTACGACTCCGATGACTTCTTCGCGGCTGTGCAGGCGGGTAACTTCCCGTCGGTCAGCTTCCTGAAGGCACCGGCAATCGGCGACGGCCATCCGGGCAATTCAGACCCGCTCGACGAGCAGGCATTCGTCGTGAAGGTCACGAACTTCCTGCAGCAGCAACCTGACTGGAAGAACACGCTCGTCGTGATCGCCTACGACGACTCCGACGGTTGGTACGACCACGTTACGCCGGCAATCACCAGCTCGTCGTTCGATACCACGCTCGTCACCCACGTCGGGGCGGCAACCTTTACGGGCGCCGACCAGTTGTCGGGCCAGGGCCAGTGCACCAGCACCGGGGCGACGCAGCCGCTCGGCATCAACGGTGGCGTGGTCAACGGCCGTTGTGGTCCGGGTACACGGACGCCGTTCCTTGTGGTTTCGCCGTGGGCAAAGCAGAACTTTGTTGACCACACGCAGATCACGCAGGCGTCGGTCGTCAAGTTCATCGAAGACAACTGGCTCAGCGGCAAGCGGCTCGGCGCGGGTTCGTTCGACGCAACGGCCGGCGATATCCGCAGCATGTTGAACCTGGCTGGCGCGGGCAACAACCCGGCCGTCTTCCTCGACCCGACCGTTGGTACGAAGCTCGCAGCTGCGCCGGCGACCAACTAACCCGACGCGCGTCCCGCCCGTTTCACGCATCGCCGGCTAAGGCCGGTGAAATTGGCAGCGGGACGCCAGATAACTCGAAGTGGGTCGAGCCAGCGCGGCAACGTGCTGGCTCGACGTCTTTTCCGGATTATTTTTGCCATCATCGCCATGAGCTCTCCAAACCCCGCATTGCCGCCCTCACTGCCTGCCGGCGATCCCTCGCGCCCAGCGAGCGCCAAACGACAGCTTCTGCGAGCACTCGGCTGGGCCGTTGCCGCCGTTGCGGCCGGCTGCGCCGCCTTTATCGCCTATGCGGCAATCTATCCGGAGCGGATGCCTCTTGCGATCGGCGCCATCGTCGAAGACATCACCGGCGCGAATCCGCAGCCGGTTGCGCTACACGTGCCACCGAGCCAGCCGTTGAGCGCGGTAGCTCTACTTGGCCAGCAGATTTTCAATGACCCGTCGCTCTCAGCGTCGGGCAAGCAATCGTGCGCGTCGTGCCACAGCGCGGAGCATGCCTACGGGCCACCGAATGACCTGTCCGTACAGCTCGGCGGTCCGCATATGACCGACGCGGGCTACCGGCCGCCGCCGTCGCTCGCGTACCTCTACCGCCAGGCGCCGTTCTCGATTGGCCCCGATCAAAACGACATGGACGCCGCGCCCGTCACGCTCGATCAACTGGCCACGGCAGCAAGCGGCACGCAACGCGCGGTGAAAACGGCAGGCGTCGCGCCCGCGGCACCCGCACTCGTCCCGCAGGGCGGCCTGTTCTGGGACGGCCGCGCGAGCACGCTGCAGGATCAGGCGAGCGGCCCGATGCTGAATCCCGTCGAAATGGCCAACAAGAGCACCGGCGAGGTCGTACACAAGCTGCTGAATGCGAAGTATCTCGACCAGTTCAAGCAGCTGTTTGGCGACCGGATCATTAACCAGCCCGATCTGCTCTTCGACGAAGCGATGTTCGCAGTGGGACGCTACCAGTTCGAAGACCCATCCTTCCATCGCTTCACGAGCAAGTACGACTACTGGCTCCAGGGCAAGGCACGTCTGACACAAGCGGAGATGCGCGGCTTGCGCCTGTTCAACGATCCTGACAAGGCAAACTGCGCGGGATGCCATCTGAGCAAGCCGACGGCCGACCATTTGCCGCCGCTATTCACCGACACGCAATACGAGGCACTGGGCGTGCCGCGCAATCGTGACCTGTCCATCAACAAGGACCAGAATTTCTACGATATGGGCGTATGCGGTCCTTTCCGTGACGACGCAGCTACGCTAACGCAATACTGTGGGATGTTTTTGACGCCGACCTTGCGCAACGTCGCCACGCGACACGCGTTTTTCCACAACGGCGTCTACCACGACCTGAAGCACGTGATGGACTTCTATAACCTGCGCAATACGAGTCCCGAAAAGATCTATCCGCTCGACGCAGCAGGCAAGCCGGAAAAGTACGACGATCTTCCCGCGAAGTACCACGCGAATATCGACGTCGCCGACGCGCCGTTTGACCGCAAACTGGGCGAAAAACCTGCGATGACCGACGATGACATCCAGGACATCATTGCGTTCATGAACACGCTGACTGACGGTTACAAGCCTTAATACTCGCATCGCTCGCGAGGGCGACGTCGCGCGTATCTGCATGCTTCATAACAAGTTTGCAGGTGCGCGCGACCTAAGCAGAACGCTACTTCAAGAATATGTATCGCGCGAAATACGGCGAACTGCCCGCCTGATGCTCGCGAACACAAGGCTCAGAAGGTGACACGCCGCCTGCTGTGTCGAGCCGCTGCACAAATCTCACGCCAGACAAACTGCCTTCCGCGGTGCTGTGAGTTTCGAGCAGCAGTTGTGGGATGCTGCTCGGATTCGTACTCGGTGCCTGAGCCACCATGCGACCAACGATCCGGCTGCCATCGCCCGCCTGCCAGGATGGACCCGCACCATGTTGGATCGACGCTTGACCTGCGCCATCATAAAGCGTGGCTTCCGGATGCTGGAACACCCAGCCCAGACGATGAGCACTGTCGAACTCGCAGGAATACATCTGCACGCCTGTTGCCGTCGTAACGGCAAACGGCTGGGCGCCGGAAGGCACCAGCGAAGGTGGCGTTGCATCGGCGGCATTCGCCGCTAAGGGTGACATCAGAACGACGCAACCTAGCGCGGCCCGGTACACGATCTGCTGCACGCCGGTGCACATTGCGCGGATGACGTTGCTGGAGTACGAGCGGAAAGGAAACATGATTGCGATCCGGTTGGAGGAATATCGGTGACGTTTTTGTGATTTTCCTTACCAGAACACCTGGGCGTGGAAGCTTATTCCGTCGAAATCGCGCGTCGGTACGCCGGCGCAATCGGCTTCATACATCACGCGGCAACACAAGCTCCGCTTCAAGTCCACCCGCCGTGCGATTGCGCAACGTCAGCGTCCCGCCATGCGTCGCTGCAATGCTCTGCGCGATCGTCAACCCAAGCCCGGTGCCACTACTCGCACCCGTTCCATCCGTGCGCGCCGCATTCCCCCGAAAATATGGCTCGAACACACGCGCCAGCATCGTTTCATCGGGAATACCGGGGCCGTTGTCACAGATCGCGACACGCACCGCGCGCCCATCATCGACAACATGAATAGAAGCCTCGCCGCCATAGCGAATCGCGTTATCGAGCAGATTCTGCAAACAGCGCTTCAGATTGCGCGGATAACCCGCGACAGGCCGCGCCGCCCGCCCTTCCACCGTGACCGCATGCCCCGCCTCACGCGCATCTTCAGCCAGCCCTTCGAGCATCGAATCGAGATCGATCTCATGCCGCGCTTCCGTCACTTCGATGCCTTGCACGGCATCGAGCGTCGCGCGCACCATCGCCTCCATGTCGTCGAGATCGCCGCGCAGACGCTCGCGCCATTGCGCGTCGGGCAACATCTCCACGCGCAGACGCAGTCTCGTCAGCGGCGAGCGCAAATCGTGCGACACGGCAGTCAAAAACCGCGCTCGCCCGGCAAAGCTCTCCGTCAGTTGACGCTGCATCGAATTGAACGACATCGCCGCGCTGCGCACTTCGAGCGGACCGCTGACGGGCAGCGGCGGCCGATAGATATTGCGGCCGAGCGCATCGGCAGCTCGAGCGAGATCGCGTAGCGGCTGAACCGCAAAGCGCACGGCGACGAACGCCAGCACGCAGATCGCCACGAAGCGAAGCAGATAGATCCTGACGAGATAATCGAACACCAGCGACCCCGGCTCGCTCAACATGCCCGCCTGCCCTTCATTGGCCTGCACGTCGAGCCACCTGCCGTCGGGCAGCTTCATCTGCACGTGAAAGTCGCCCGTCGGCATGCGCGAATCGAAGAGACTCAGGATGCCCTTGTGCTTGTGTTCTTCGTCACGCAGTTCGGCATCGATCAGACGCACGTCGATCGGCTCGCCGAGACGTCTGCGAATCACACCCGTAATCAGATCGCTGACCGTGCGCTTCGCAAGCGAGGTTTGCTGCACGGGCTGCGGCGTGTCGGTCCATTGCAGACGGTAACGTGCATCCGACAGTTGCGTCACGATCGCATCGCGCGCGGCTGCATCGGGCGCGTGCTGCAGCAGCCGGACGGTATCCGCGAGACGGCTCGCGAACAGGCGCGCGGGAATTTCGAGCGTGCGGTTGTCGTGCGTTTCGAACCAGATCGTGCTGGTAAGCAATTGGCCGGCGAACATGCCGACGGCGAGAATCATCACGAGCCGCCCAAACAGCGAATCGGGCCACGCACGCAGTTTCATCGTGCGGCCGCTCATGCTTCGAACGCGACGTCGGCGACGAGCATGTAGCCCTCGTTGCGCACCGTGCGGATCAAGGCGGCGCTGCGCGCAGCGTCTTTCAGCTGATGCCGCAGACGGCTGATGCAAACGTCGATCGAACGGTCGAGCGGTGTGTGCTCCTTGCCGAACACATGGTCGAGCAGGAAATCGCGCGACAGCGGCCGGTTCGGATGATCGAGCAGCGTGCGCAGCGTCCGGTAATCGGAGCCGCCGAGCGACACGACAACGCCTTCGGGCGACAGCATCTGCTTCATCCGCGTATCGAGCTTCCAGCCCGCGAAGCTGACGAACGCGGCGGCATCGGCGGAAAGTGCGCCCGCCGGCGTGCTGCGCGCGCGGCGCAACACCGACTTGATCTTCGCGACCAGCTCGCGCGGATCGAATGGCTTGGGCAGGTAATCGTCGGCACCCATTTCGAGGCCGAGTATGCGGTCGAGCAATCCGCCGCGCGCGCTCAGGATCACGATCGGCATGCCGCGCTCGCGGCGCAGCTCGCGTGTGAGTTCGAGTCCGTCCTCGCCGTCGAGCATCAGGTCGAGCACGACGAGATCGATCTGCGACGCCTGGATGATCTGCTTCATCTGCGCGCCGTTGGTGGCCGTCGTCGCCTGATAGCCCATGCTGCGCAGATAGTCGCCGAGCAGCTGGCGAATGTTCGGGTCGTCATCGACGACAAGTATGTGGTCCATCAAAAGCTCTTCTTCTCTTCTACTCAGCCCGCATTGTCCGTATTGCAACCGGAAAAAATCGGCTCAACACATTCCATTACAAAAGTGCGCCGTTCCAACACATCGCCATTACATCTCGTGGCTAAAGTGGCGCCGGTAAATGCAAATAATTCTCATCCAGTAACTATATCATGTCGATTTCCGTGCTTTCTTCGGCCTGCGGGCGGGCCGTTTCGACGGCGGCGCGCGCCGCCTCCTCCGTGGCCGCCTCAGTCGCTTTCGCTTTCGCGGCTGGCTTTACGCTGACGGCCAGCGCACCGGCGCTCGCCGCGCAACCGGCGAGCGCCGCAGCGCCCGTGAACGCGGCCGCGCCCGCAACCCTCACCGATCTCGCCGGCCGTACGATCCGTGTGCCCGTCGCCGAACCGCAGCGCATCCTGCTCGGCGAAAGCCGCCTGCTATCGGCCGTCGCGCTGCTCGAAGGCCAGAAGCCGCTCGCGCGCATCGTAGGCTGGCAAGGCGATCTGCCGTTGATGGACCCGCAGACCTTCAACGCCTACGCGCAGAAATTCCCCGACATCAAAACGATTCCGCTGATCGGCAAAGCGACGGAAGACAGCATCAGCGATGAAAAAGCCCTGAGCCTCAAGCCCGATCTGGCGATTTTCAGCATCGCCGGACACGGCCCGAGCCGCTACAACGCGCTCGTGAAGCAACTGGAAGCGACGGGCACGACGGTCGTATTCGTCGACTTCCGCCTGCATCCGATGCAGAACACGCTGCCAAGCATCAAGCTGCTCGGCGCGGTGCTGCATCGCGATCAGCAGGCGAATGCGTACATCCAGTTCTATCAGCAGCATCTGGCGCGCGTGCAGAACGTCGTGAACCGTGTGCCCGAAGCGCAGCGTCCGAAGGTATTCGTCGATCTGCTCGCGGGCGTCTGGGATGCGGGCTGCTGCCACACGGCGGGCAACGGCAACTTCGGCGAGTTCGTGCAGGCAGCGGGCGGACGCAATATCGCGCAAGGTCTCGTGCCGGGCGTGCTCGGCGACATCAGCATGGAACAGGTGATCGCCGCGCAGCCCGACGTCTACATCGCGACGGGGAGCCGCACGAAACCGGGCCTCGCATCGCTGCGCGTCGGCGCGTTGACGAGCGAGCACGATGCGCGCGCGAGCCTCGCGCAACTGATCGCGCGTCCCGGCTTCGACACGATCAAGGCGATCCACGACGGCAACGCGCACGGCATCTCGCACAACTATTACGACTCGCCGTACAACATTCTCGCGATCGAAGCGTTTGCGAAGTGGTTCTATCCAGCGCAGTTCAAGGATCTCGACGTACACGCGACGCAGGCTGAACTGTACAAGCGCTTCCTCGCCGTGCCGCCGCAAGGCGCCGAGTGGGTCGACGCGCCGCTCGCGCAGTCGACGGCTGACGCTTCGCACTAACGGCCTCAACGATGTCCGATTCCGTCTCCCTGATTCGTTCCGCGCGCGCGCAGCAAAGCGCCGCGGACGCCAGCCTGCAGCCGTATCTGCGCATCACGCGTCTGCGCGTGCTGTGGCTGTGCGCGGTCGCGTTGCTGATCGTCGGCTCGCTGTTGCTCGATCTGCGCTCGGGCCCGTCCGGTCTCCCCGTTTCGACGCTGCTGCGTGCGGTGTTTCACCATGCATCGGCGGATGCCGCGACGAATGTCATCGTCTGGCAGATCCGCATGCCGTACGCGGTGATGGCGCTGCTGGTCGGCGCGTCGCTCGGTCTGTCGGGTGCGGAAATGCAGACCGTCCTCAACAATCCGCTCGCGAGCCCCTACACGCTAGGCGTATCGGCGGCGGCGGCGTTCGGCGCGTCGCTCGCGATCGTGCTCGACATCACGCTGCCCGGCATCGCGCAAAGCTGGCTCGTGTCGGCCAACGCGTTCCTGTTCGCGTTCATGTCGGCGTTGATGCTCGATGGCGTCGCTCGCTGGCGCGGCATGACCACGTCCGGCGTCGTGCTGCTCGGCATCGCGCTGGTGTTCGCGTTCCATGCGCTCGTCTCGCTGATGCAGTTCATCGCTTCCGCCGACGCACTGCAAGGTCTCGTGTTCTGGACGCTCGGATCGCTCGCGCGTGCCGACTGGCCGAAGATCGCGGTACTCGCCATCGCACTCGCTGTCGCGTTGCCGCTCTCGATGCGCAACGCTTGGACGCTCACCGCGCTGCGGCTCGGCGAAGATCGCGCCGCGAGCTTCGGTATCGACGTGCGCCGTCTGCGGCTCGGCACGCTGCTGCGCGTGTCGGTGCTGTCGGCGCTCGCGGTGTCCTTCGTCGGCACGATCGGCTTCGTCGGATTGATCGCGCCGCATATCGCGCGCACGCTGTTCGGCGAGGACCACCGCTTCTATCTGCCCGGCAGCATGCTGGTCGGCGCGTTGATGCTGTCGCTCGCGTCGATTGCATCGAAGCTCATCGTGCCGGGCGTGCTGATTCCCGTCGGCATCGTGACGGCGCTGGTCGGCATTCCCCTCTTCCTCGCGATCGTCGTGCGCTCGCAAGGAGCCGCGCAATGAACGGCCTGTCGATTCACGGCCTCAGCGTGCAATACGGCAAGCGCGCAGTGCTCAAGTCGCTCGATGCCGGTCCGCTGCCGCGCGGCCAGATCACCGCGCTGCTCGGTCCAAACGGCAGCGGCAAGTCGACGCTGCTGCGCGCGCTCGCGGGCCTTACGCGCGCGCATGCCGGTCAACTGACGCTCGACGGCGCGCCGCTCGAACTGTCCGCCGCGAGCGCGCGCTCGCATAGTGTCGTGTATTTGCCGCAATCGTTGCCCGCAGGCGTGAAGCTGCAAGTGCTCGAGTCCGTGCTGGTCGCGTGTTGCGCGACGCGCGGCGCATTCCGCGCCCACGGCGCCCGCACCGACGACCTCGCGAATGCGCGGGCCGTGCTCGAACGCCTCGGCATCGATGCGCTCGCATCGCGCTCGCTGGACGAGTTGTCGGGCGGCCAAAGACAACTCGTCGGCATCGCGCAGGCGCTCGTACGCGAGCCGCAAGTGCTGCTGCTCGACGAGCCGTTGTCCGCGCTCGATCTGAACTATCAGTTCCACGTGATGCGTGTGCTGCACGACATCACGCGGGAACGCGGCATCGTCACTGTCGTCGTTCTGCACGACATCAACACCGCCATGCGCGCCTGCCATCAGGCGATGCTGCTTCACGCAGGCCGCATCGCGGGCTTCGGACCCAGCGCCGATGTCGTCACGCAAGCGAGCCTTGCAGAAGTATTCGGAGTCACCGCGCGAATCGAGCCTTGTTCGCGCGGCCAGCATCAAGTCCTGATCGACGGTCTGTCGGTTCAGGACGGCATCGCCAGCCGCTAGACATTCGTCGAGCGTCCCAGCCAGCCACCTCACCACGCCGCATTCGTTTCAACGCACGACGCCCGCCTCCCGGTGGGCGCCGCGCTGCGGCGTGGGTCGTCACATCGTTCAAATCAAACAATAGGGGAAAAAGATGAAAAGGACACTCGTGATGGTCGCGATCGCGGCGAGCTACGCGTGCCATGCGCAGGCCCAAAACACGGTCACGCTGTATGGCGTGATCGACGCGGGCCTGTCGTACACGAACAACCAGAAAGGCAGCAGCGCGTGGCAAGCGGGCAGCGGCGACGTGACGGGCAGCCACTGGGGCATGCTCGCGCGCGAAGACCTGGGCGGCGGCACGAAGGCGATCTTCCAGCTCGAAAGCGGCTTCAGCGTGATGAACGGCACCTCGCGCCAGGGCGGCCGTCTGTTCGGTTATCAGGCTTATACGGGACTGTCGAATGACCGGTTCGGCACCTTTACGCTGGGACGTCAGTACGATTCCGTCGTCGACTATCTCGCGCCGCTCAGCTTTACGGGTCATCATCCGGGCGGCAACAATCTGTCCGCGCATCCGTACGACAACGACAATCTGAACAACTCGTTCCGCGTGAACAACTCGGTGAAGTTCGCTAGCAACAGCTACGCGGGAGTGAAGTTCGGCGCGTTGTACGGCTTCTCGAACGAAGCAGGCGGCTTCGACGACAACCGGCTATACAGCTTCGGCACCTCGTACGATGCAGGCCCGCTGCGTCTCGGCGCAGGCTACTTCCAGGCGAACAACGGCGGCAGCAGCAACACCAGCGGCGCATTGACGCTGACCGACCGCACGTTTATCGCAGCGCGTCAGCGCACGTATGGCGCGGGCGGAAACTACTCGATCGGCGCGGCGACGTTTGGCGCGGTCTGGACGCGCACGCAACTCGGCGGGCTCGCGACGATCAACGGCGCGAATAGCCTCGGCCTCGTTGCGAATGGCGAAGGTATGAGCTTCAGCAATTACGAACTGAACGCGAGCTACTCGCTCACGCCGACCATTGCGCTGAACGGCGAATACACGTACACGTCAGGCTCGATGTCGAACGCGACAGGCCAGCATCATCCGAAGTGGCAGGAAGTCTCCGTGCAAACCGATTACTTTCTGTCGAAGCGAACCGATCTTTACGTGCAGGCGAGCTATCAGCATATCTCCAGCGACGGCTCCGGCCTGACTGCCGATATCAGCGGGCAAAGTCCGTCATCGAACGATCAACAGGTTGTCGTTGCTGTTGGGATGCGGCATCGGTTCTAAAGGTGTTAAAGCCGCCGCGTTCACATGAACCGGCGGCTTTAACGCAACAATCAGAACTTGTGCCGGATGCCGACGCGCACGGTGCTTTGCCGGTCGCTCGTAGACGGCGTGAGATTGTTGATGGCCGCGACGGCCGCCGTGCCCGTCGAGTCCGTGCCCGATGCTTTCTGATAAACGCCGATCAGATACACGTCGGTGCGCTTCGACAAGAAGTAATCCGCGCCGAGCGCGCCTTGATAGTAGCGCGCGCCAGGGTTCGTCCCTGTCGACGCATCGACGCTGCCGCCGTGCGTATAGTCGAATGCCGCGCCGAGCAGGAATGCAGGCGTCACCTGGTACTTGAAGTTCACTTCCGCGTTATTGAACGTCGCGTTGCCGCGATAGCCGCGCGGATTCGGACCGGATTCGACCGTGTCGCCGAGATTCCTGAACTGCGTATTCGAATACGTTGCGCCGAACGTCGCCGCGCCGAACGCATAGGCCGCGCCCGCTGCAATCACCTGATACGTTCGCGCCGAAGCATAGCCGCTATACACCGGCGACGAAACGAAGTTCGTGCTTGCTGTCGCTGCCGTGCTCGCACCGTTGTCGCCGAAGAATCCGACATTCGGATTACGCGCATTCAGATAGCCGACTCCAAGCGAAAGCGGACCGTTCGCATAGCCGGCACCAAGCGACCACACCTGATTGCGCGACGCCTCACCCGCCACGCCGCCCAGGCTATACACGCCGCCGAACGTGAGGCCCGCGTAATTGGCGCTCGCGTAATTGGCGCTCGTGTACTTGAGCGCATTGTTCACGCGATACGCGTTGTTGATATTGTCGAGATCGCCCGGATGCGCGGCAATATAGCCGCCCCATTGATCGCCTGCTTCAAAGGGGCCGACATAATCGACAACAGAATCGTATTGGCGTCCAACCAGCACTGAGCCATACGCGCTCGACAGCCCCACATACGCCTGGCGTCCGAACATCAGCCCTTGCGTGCTACCGCGATTCTTCTGCCCCAGCGATCCGCTATTCAGATCGAAACCGTTTTCCAGCACGAAGAGCGCGGCGAGCCCGCCACCGAGATCTTCCTTGCCGCGCAAACCCCAGCGGCTCGCCTGCATCACGCCGCTCGACACGTTGTACAGATTGTGGCCCCCTGAATTCGAGGTCCAGTTGAAACCATCATCGACGATACCGTACATCGTCACCGAACTCTGCGCGTACGCCGCGCCAGCGAATGCACACTCGACCAACGTCAATGCGGCCAATGCGGCTGCCAATTTGACTCTCATAGATTCGTCATCCCGTTCATCCCGACTGCTTCGATTGAATGACGCAGCGAATGATGACTGCGCCGCGGCTGTTACGCGGACCGCAATCTAAGTTCGCCTTTATGCGTGGTCAAATCAGTCAAATAGAACAGGTGCGATAAGCGTGTTTTATTTGCGGCTGCACGCACGCCGACAAAGGCACGAGCGACATGAATGCCATTTATGTCGCGCATTTTTGGCTTGAATTTGACGGTCTTTTCGCACGCTCCTATTGTTCGCCCATGTTTGTCTGATTCGCCAGGTCGCCCTGCCCGTCCCCATCATCGGGAAGCGGAAACTTCAACGTCTTGCTCAGCCCAATGCCATGAATCCTCACGCGACAGCCACGCTTTCCTCTTCCTCTCCCGTACGCAAGACAAGCACCGTCCGCCGCGCGGTGACGACGGCCGTGCTCGGCCAGATACTCGAGTGGTACGACTTCTTTCTCTACGGAACCGCGGCCGCGCTGGTATTCGGCAAGCTGTTCTTTCCCGTCGGCAGCGATCCGTTGACGGGCACGATCGCGGCATTCGGCGGATTCACGGTCGGCTTCATCGCACGGCCGGTCGGCGGCGTGCTGTGCGGCCATATCGGCGACCGCTACGGACGCAAGACGGTGATGATGCTCACGCTCCTGACGATGGGCGTCGCGACCATGTGCATGGGACTGCTGCCGACGTATCAACAGATCGGCATTGCAGCGCCCATCGGTCTCGTGCTGCTGCGGGTTCTTCAGGGGCTCGCAGCGGGCGGCGAATGGAGCGGCAGCATTCTGCTGATTCACGAAAGCGCGCCCGCATCGAGGCGCGGCGCACTGTCCGCCTGGAGCCCGAGCGGCGCGGCATTCGGCTTCGTGCTGTCGACGGCTGCGTTCCTGCTCGCGCAGACGCTGTCGCCCGACGACTTCCTCAGCTGGGGCTGGCGCGTGCCGTTCCTGTGCAGCGTGGTGCTCGTCGTGCTCGGCCTCTGGATGCGCCGCTCGGTCGAAGAAAGCGCCGAATTCGTCGCAGTGAAGGCGACACACCGCGAAAGCCGCATGCCCATCGTCGAAGTATTGCGCCGTTGCCCGCGTCAGGTGCTCACCGTGTTCGGCCTGCGCTTCGGCGAAGGCGGCGCGTCGTACATCTTCTTCGCGTTCTCGATTGCGTATGGTCAGTTTCTCGGCCTGAAGTCGACATGGATTCTCGGTGGGCTCACGCTGTCGATGCTGCTGATGATTCCCGTGTCGCTTCTGATGGGACATCTCACCGACAAGATCGGGCGCAAGCCGGTCTATCTCGTGGGTGCCATTGCAATGGTGCTGGTCGCGTATCCGTATTTCACGCTGCTCGCCTCCGGCGTGCTGTGGAAAGTGATTGCCGCGCTGATTCTCGCCAACAGCATCACGCTCGGCATTCTCGAAGGCGCGCAGCCCGCGTTCATCAGCGAACTGCTGCCCGTTCATCTGCGCTTCTCGGGACTCGGCATTGGACGCGAAATTTCGTCGGTACTCGGCGGCGGCCTTTCGCCGATGATCGCAACCGCGCTGCTCGCTCACTATCGCAGCGCCACACCCGTCGCGATCTATCTCGTCGCACTTGCGCTGGTCACGGTGATCGCGACCTTGATCGCACCCGAAACCTTCCCACGCGCCGCACGGCTGCAGGCAAGACAGAGCGTCGAGCCCGTCACCGCCTGATCGATTGCTCCATTCAACTCAACACGTATTCATCATGCAAAGCCTCCATAGCATTTCGACGTACGCCCACGAGCCGCGCTTCATCGACCAGGGCGAGCCGTATCCCGAGTATGCCGGTCCCATTTCGCTCGATGTTCTGATCGAAGAAATCGAACGCCGCCGCGACGAGTTCGATCAGCTCTCCCATGTGCCGCGCGACATGATCGCGAAGATGAAACGCGCGGGCATCTACCGTGCAAGCACGCCGCGCCGTTTCGGCGGAGACGCACTGCCGCCGCCGCAGTTTCTCGCGATCCTCGAACGCATTGCGATCGCGGATGGCTCGACAGCATGGGTCGCCGCGTTCGGATCGGCGAATACGTACCTCGCGTCGCTGCCCGTCGAAACGCAACAGCAGATCTACGCGAAGGGACCGGACCAGGTTTTTGCGGGCGGTCTCTATCCGCTGCAACCTGCGTTTCAAGTGCCGGGCGGCTACAAGGTCAGCGGCCAGTGGCGGTTCGCGAGCGGCTGCAAAGGCGCGGACTGGATTGGCGTCGGCATTGGCGGCACACCCGCGAATTCGGGCGATGCGGGCGCGGGCAAGCCCTTCACCGCCGTGTTTCCCGCGAGCGAGGTCGAGATCGTCGACAACTGGAACGTGGTCGGCATGCAGGGCACGGGCAGTCACGATCTGCGCTTGCGCGACAAGTTCGTCGATGCGCAATGGACCTTCGTGCGCGGCGGTAACGCGCTGATCGACGAGCCACTGTACCGCTACCCAGCCGTCGCGTATCAGGCGCAGGTGCATGCGGCCGTGAACGTCGGCCTGGCTCGCGCCGCGCTCGATCTCCTGACCGATATGTCCGGCGCGACAAAAACGACGACGGGCGCGCCGCGTCTCGCGGACCGGGGCTACTACCGCTCGGGTCTCGCGAAAGCGGAAGCGCAGTGGCGCAGCGCGCGTGCGTTCTTCTACGAGTCCTCGCAAGCCGCGTGGGACACGATTCTTGCCGGCAATCCCGTCACGCCGGACCAGGCGAATCTGATGCGCCTGAGCGCGACGCATGCGGCCCACGTATGCGCCGAAGTGGTGATGCAGGCGTATCAGATGGCGGGCATCGCCGCGATTTATCGCGAGAGCCGATTGCAGCGTCTGGTGCGCGACTCGATCGTCGTGACGCAGCATGCATTTCTCGGCGAGGGCACGTATGACGCGTCGGGCGCGCTGTTCGTCGGCATTCCGCCCGTCACGCCGTATCCGTGATGCAACGCGCGAACGAACACGAGGAGCAAGCGATGACGAACGAAGAGATGAAGCGGCGCTTTCGCGACGCGATGGCGTGCCTGCCCGCAGCCGTCAATGTCATTACGACCGACGGCCCAAGCGGACGCTGCGGTCTCACCGCGAGCGCCGTCTGCTCGGTGACCGACGAGCCGCCAACGATGCTCGTCTGTATCAACCAGGCCAGCTATATGCACGACGTGCTGCGCGAGAACCGCAGCGTCTGCATCAACGTGCTTGCCGGCGAGTATCAGGACCTCGCGCGCGACTTCGCGGGCATGACATCGTGCCCGATGGACGAGCGCTTCGCACGCCACGCATGGAAGCCAGGCCGCTCGGCCGTCCCCGTGCTTTCGCACGCCATTGCGAACCTCGAAGGCACGATCGTCGAACTCAAGAGCGTCGGGTCGCACTCGGTCATGTTCGTACGTATCGACGATATCTCGGTCAGTTCCGATGGCGATGGACTGATCTATTTCGCGCGGCAGTTTCATCGTCTAGTGCGGCCGGTCGCGGCGGCAGCGTCCGCTTCCACTCAATGCGCGAGGTAAGTGTGGAAGTCTGCTTCTTTCTGATTGGTGAAAGTACTCACGCGCGCGGCGTGTTCGATCGATCGAATATCTCCCGCTTGCAGTCGGCCGCGCATGACGTGGCGGGTTTGCGGCGCTTCGTGTCGCATCTTCCTGCCGTGCGCGACGAGCGCACAGCGTTGGCACCGTTCTGCGTAACGCAATGGTATTTCGACGATCTCGAACGGCTCGAAGCCGCGCTGCAACCGGGCGGTGCAATACAGGCCGCCGCCGACAGCATCGCGACAAGCATGGATGACTGCACGCTGTTACAGCAGGCAATGGCCGTGCGCAAGTTCTCGACGCCGCATCCAATCGATGCACGAGAAGAACGTTGCACCTACCTCGTCAGCTATGAAGGTGAAGCGGACGACTTCAACGCATGGCTCACGCACTATCTGACGCATCATCCTCCGTTGATGACGCAACTGCCCGGCATTCGCGAACTGGAGATCTATACGCGCATCGACTATCGTTCGGCGTTGAAGCACGCGCGTGCGACGGCCATGCAACGCAACAAGGTCGTATTCGATGACGTCGCTTCACTCGACGCCGCGCTCGCGTCGCCCGTACGTGCGCGAATGAAAGCGGACTTCGATTCGTTTCCGCCGTATAGCGGGACCACGCCACATTACCCGATGCACAGCATTTACGGTAATCTGACGCGCGAGTGAAAGCGCCGAACGCGGGCATGCGGGTTCGGTCCAACAGCGAGGCGCGTCCGACCGCATGCGGGTCGCGCGCCGCCACGGCCGGGTTCCGAACGACATGACAAAGACGCCCCCAGGCATCACGGACTTGAATCTTCTGCGCGTGTTTCTGGCCATCGCAGATCTGCGCAGCCTCACGGCGGCGGGCGCGCGGCTTGGGCTCACGCAACCTGCCGTCAGTCACGCGTTGCGCCGCTTGCGCACGCTGTTCGACGATCCCCTGTTCGTTCGCACGCCGACGGGCATGGTCCCCACCGACGCGGCTGTCCGCCTGCACGCGCCGCTCGCGCAGGCGTTCGGCATCATCAACGTCGCGGTTCAGCAACTAGCGAAGTTCGATCCCGCGACGGCACATCGCGTGTTCCGCGTGTCGATGTCGGACATGTCAGAGTTCTATTTTCTGCCGCCGCTGCTCGCGATGATCGACAGCACGGCGCCCGGCATACGCATCGAGGTCGCTAACTTCTCCCTGGATGCCGTGAGCACCGCGATGCGAAGCGGCGAGATCGATCTCGCGCTCGGTTATGTGCCGGGACTGGACGCTGCCTGCATCAGCACGACACTGTTCGTCGACGAGCACGTGTGCGTGGTGCGCGCGGGGCATCCGCTGCGCAAGCGCAATCCGACCAAGGACGACCTTGCCGCGCTGCGTTACGTCTATGCGAGCACGAACGCAACCGGTCACCGGATGGTCGAGCAATGGCTGGAGGAATTGAATCTGCGCCGCGATATCGTGCTGCGGTTGCCGCATTTCGTGGTTGCGCCGGAGATCGTCCAGAACACCGACCTCGCTGTCATCTTTCCGAAAAGCATTGCGCAGCGGTTCAATCGAAACAAGGCATTCCGAATTCTGCCGTTGCCTTTTTCATTGCCACCGATTGAAATTCAGGTACACACGCATATGCAGTTTTCCGCCGACCCCGGCATTGCATGGTTGCGCGATGCGATCTGCAGCATGTTCTCGACTCAAGGCTCGAGATAGCCCTTCACGAGTTCGTGAATCTCAGCGAGCGTGTCGACGGCCGCTCTCAGATCGAGTTCGCTGTTCGCTTGTGCCAACGCCATGACATCCGTGAACGCTTCGTCCTGTTCCTCGGCCATCATGCATAACTGGAACGGCGTGCACGCCCCGAGGCTTTCCGGCTCATTCATGATTCTCTCCCCGCGCGATGCGTGACGATGCGCTTTACTCATGCTCGGCTCGCGAGATGACCTGATCGGAATCGAGCACACAATCGGCAAGTTCCATCAGATTGCTCGCGAACGTGGAGGGTTTCCATTGCTCGACGCTCAGCCGCGCGCGGGCAGATAAGCGTTCGCGCAGCACATCGTCCAATGCCAGTGTTCGCATGCGCGCCGCGAGCATCTCCGCGTTGCCCGGCTCAACGACATAGCCGTTCGTCTCGTTCACAACAAGCTCACGCGCCACGCCGCAGGTATGCGTAACGATCGCCGTGCGCGACGCCGCGAATGCTTCGTTGATGCAGAGTCCCCATTGATCGAACTCGCTGGCGAGCACCACGAAATCGGCAAGGCCGTAAATCGCAGGCATTTCGCCGTTGGGCAGTGCATCGAGAAAGCGCACGCTCTTTTCGAGTTCGAGTCGCGATACGAGTGTTCTCAACATGGGCTCGTCTTGTCCCTGCCCGATCAGAACCAGCTCGATTGCATGGTCCGCGAGATGGGAACGCGCAAACGCATTGATGACGACATCGACGTTCTTGCGCGCCACGAAGCGGCTGACGCAGAGCACATAGCGCTGCGGCAAGCCACGCACACGACGAACGTCGTCGGCAGCGGCATGCGCAGCCGCTGCACGGCGCGAAAACTGGTCGACATCGATCACATCGAAACCGACTCGCGAACGCCAGCGCGGAATGCCGAGAGACTCCGCGTAGTCGCGATGCCTTTCTCCCGCGACCAGCGCGGCATCGAAGCGCCGCACCAGCCGGCGCTTCAGCCATTCCTTGACGCTGCTGCGCGGGCCGTCGTCGGCCTTCGAATCCGACATGTAGATCAGGCCAAACGGTCTCGTGAACCTTCTGACGAAACAGAGCCACAACGAGTACGGTGTGTCATAGCCCAACGTGACGACGACATCCGGCTCGATTTGCCGGATGATCGCAGTAAGACGCGCGAAGACATTCAGCCAGCGTCCGCCAGTATCGCTGACATCATTCTCCAGGGTGGTGACGCACTCGTGACGTTGCTCGAAAAACGACGCGCGCCGGGTTTGCGGAAACGAATAGAAACCCGACCGCCCGAATACTTCGACCAGAGAGACTTCGTCGCCACGCCTCCTCGCAAGCCGCATCAGCGCTTCATAGCGCGGCACGTGGTAGTCACCGAGGTGACCGATAACGAACAGCATCCGCATGACGTCCTCAAAACACCACTATTGGCAGAAACGCACGACGCGCGAACCCGTCGGGATGCCGTTATCGAATTGTTCTTCATTGCTCAGGCTACTGACGAACGCTGCGTCAGCGGCCACTTACTTTATTACGGGTGCGAGCTTACGTTTGTATGGATTGCCACTGACAACTGCAATCTGTCTATTAAAGGCTGTTCGCCGCACTACAATCCGCGTTCGAACCGGGAGAACTACGCTCTATTGAAGGACGGCTCACAAATATAGACTGGTTTTCGTGCTTATCCGGAAGCGGCCACTTTAATATTTTTTCGCGAAAAAGGACGATTATCTTTCAAACAGTAAGAAAACGACTGGTGTAATAGCAAGCGTCAACAAGCCGAGGCTACTTCATCAGTTCGACTACGGCTCTCGGGGACAACACCAAGAAAAAAAGGGACGATCGCAATCATATGAACACGTCGTCATTCGGGCTTTTTCGATTGTCCCGCTATGTCCTGTTTCTTCCTTGCATGTGCTTCATTCTCATCGGGACGGCACGCGCGTCATCCGCCGATTGCAGTGCGGGCACGCTCGTGACAGTTGTCGCACACCTCGATGACGATCTGCTGTTCGTTGAGCCCGCAATCAGCGAGCGACTGCGCGCGGGATGGTGCGTCACCACCGTTCATCTGATTGGCGGCGCCAATGGAGCGAATTTCGCCTACGTGCAAAAGCGTGAGGAAGCCTCGCGACTGGCTTATGCGCGTCTTGCCGGAGTCGGGAATACGTGGGACGAAGCGACAGTGCAAATTGCGGGAAAGCCGGTGTTCCAGCTCACATTGAAAGCGCAACCGCGCGTGCGGCTTCTCGAACTCAGGCTTCCCGGCGGCGCGGTCCGCGGCGGCCGCGTGCCGCTTGCCCTGCTTTGGGATCAGGGCGCAACGCTCACAACCTTTCCGATGGGACATGCAGAACTGCCGGCAACGCGTTACACACGCGATTCGCTTTCCGTCGTCCTCAAAACGATACTGCAGGACGCGACGCGAATCGCCACGCTGAACCCTGACACAGTGCCCTTCATCGAGCATCCCGACCATATCTACGCCGCCCGCATGACGCGCCATGTCGCGCAAACGTTAGGGCGCGCTATTCCCATTGCCTTCTACACAACGTATCCGACAGGAACCTGGCCCGCGACGCTGTTCGGCGAAGAAGCGCAACGCAAGCGCGACATAGCGGCCAGCTACTTCTCGATCGACGGTGGCGATATCGCGCATGTGTTCGGCGAGTACCAATGGGACGGCAACTGGGTTTTGCGCAACTATTTGCGCGACGACACCACGCTTCATACAAAGCCGGATTTCGTCGCCATTCCCTCTGTGCTCTTTAATACCGGTTCCAGTCAATGCCTGACTTCGCGAGGCAATGCGCGCAGCCCTGAACTCGCGGATTGCGATGAGTCGGCCAGCCAGCAATGGAAATGGGAACCGCGCGCTGCGTACGCGGGCAACCAGCACAATGCGGCACTCGTCTCCGTCTCGACGGGGCAATGCGTCGCCGAACACGACGGCAGACTCGCGGAAGAACCATGTGAAGAATGGAATGTGTCGCAACGCTGGACACCGTGGGACTTTGGTCTGATATTCACGCCCTCGCGTCGCTGCCTTGGCGCAGAGAACAACCGCCTTCATATCAGGGGATGCGCGTCCATGACGACGCGCTACCGCTGGTCCACAATGCGTCCGTCATGGTCGACGGACTTGCGTCTCACGGGCGCAATGTACGGCGACGTGACGGGCGACGGTACGCTCTCGGCCGTCTACGTGCAAAGACGTTCCGACGGCCCCGGCTTCGACGTCTATGTTCAGACTTCAATCTTGGGCAAACCTGAAGAGCCCGAGAACTGGTACGCGAATGCCGTGCGCTTCGATAGCCGCGCGACGATGCCGACATGCGGTGCCGATACGTTGTGTTTCGACAGCGCGCGCTTTCTGACTGGCGACTTCGATGGCGACGGCCGGGCAGATCTCATGGTCGTCACGCCGAGAAACGGCGGCTCTGCCTTCTGGTTGTTGCACAGCAATGGCAATCACTTTTCCGCACCCGTTCTCTGGTTTCAGAGCGACAAAAGCCTTCCCGCGGAACGCGTGCAGCAGTACCTTGCCTTTTCGACCAAAGAAACATCGCGCGAAAAGATCCTTGTTGCAGTGCAAAGATCAGACAAAGCTGTCGATCTATGGACGATCAGCGCCGATCAAGCCGGGCAGATCCAGCAGACAAAAGTCAACGGTACGAACTATTTGAAGTCCAACGTCCAACTGCTCACCGTGGGCAGCACTCGCAAAGACACGGCAACGTTCATTGCCATCCAATCTGCCGACGATTACCGTCGCCTGGCCGTCACGGCACTCAGCGTCGAGAAGGAGCGCTGGAGCTTCGGCGCAACATCTCTTCTGCCGTCTCAATTCCAGCGCGACACCACCCGCTTTACGCGCGACGCCAGCGCCGACGCAACGATTGTGATGACCGTGCCGCATTTCCAGGAGCCCGGCGGCGTGGATGTATGGAAGTGGAACGTACAGCATCGCGAGACTGCGCCCGTTTTACTCGCCTATCTGCGCGATCTCCGGTGGCAGGACGCCGCGCCTGCCCTGCTCCGCGATAACAACCGCACTGCACTCGTCTTCTACGAACGAACGGACGCCGTACTCGCCAACACGCTCTTCTCGGCGGGCACTGCCGCCCTGGCGCGATACGCGTTCGACGGAAACAATTTGCAAAGTATTCCGATGGAAGGTTTTCCGTTGCCAGCCGTTTACTCGGAAACGCTCTGGCTCGATCGCCTGGCTCAATAGAGACATTGCAGTCGCACTCGGATGAGGACTGCTCTCACCATCATTTGCTCGACGAAAATGGAAAAGTTCTCTGAACGAGTACCCGTGTCCAGCAACACCTAGTGCTTGACCGAATCGCAATGTGTCGATTGGCTATGGTATATGCACATATGTCGATTGCGACATTGACGATTGACACAGGCAACCGTACGCTGCAGAAAAGACGAGAGACACGGCTCTCCAAGATCACGCCCCATTCGAGACGGTGAAAAGTGCGGATACTACAGGTCGTCTATGCGCCACGTTTGTCTGGTGCGGAGATTCTGGCAAAGGGTCTCGCGATCCAGCACAGGGAGAGTGGCCACGAAGTCTGCATCGCGTCGATGCAGCCGCAAATGGCGGATTTCGATCATAGCCGCAGCGAACTCGCGGCAGCCGACGTACTGTGCGACTTTCCCGCTTCTCCGCAAGGACGTATTGGGCGTCTCATGCATCTATGGCGCTGTATACGGCAATTCCGACCGGACGTGATCATTGCCCACGCGACGCTAGCCGCACTCTATGTGCGTCTTCTTCCCAATGCCGCGCCCGTCGTGTATGTAATGCACTCGGGCTCCAATGACTTCGCGAACCCGAAACTAAGGTGGGCGGAGCGCGTGCTTTCGCATCGCGCGAAGGCCGTGGTCGGCGTCTCGTCGCAGAATACGCTCGACTATCTGCGCGAAGTTGGGCCACATCCACTCGTAACGGTGATTCCCAACGGCGTGGATCTGCCGCGCTTTCAAACTGCAACTTCCGCTTTTGTCGATTGCGGCGCTTCACAGCAGATCGTTCAACTGGGCCGCTACGTCGTCGACAAAGGGCAACTGGAAACCATTCACGCGTTTGAAATCGTGCTGCAACAGGAGCCTGACGCGCGGCTGGTGTTGTATGGCGTCGTCGAAGATCCCGCTTATCACGATATGGCCATGAAACTCGTGCAACGTTTGAACCTGGATGACCGGGTGACGCTGTGCGGTCCCGCGTCGAATGTCGCGGCGATTCTGCAGACCTCGCAAGTCTTTGCGATGCCGTCACTCAGAGAGGCACATAGCATCGGCTTTCTCGAAGCACTGGCGTCGGGTATTCCCGTTGTCGCGAGCCGCATTGCGGCATTCGAATTTGCCCGCGATTTTCCGGGCGTATCGCTCGTCGACACGAAAGATCCTTCCACCTATGCGCGCGCATTGCTGCACGCGTTGCGTGTGCCCCGCGCGTATCGCGCGCTGGACGGCTATACGTTGCACGACACGGCAGAGAACTACCTGAAGATCGCGCAAGCCATTTACAAAGCGAGAGGCATTGCCACGGAGTCGTCGATATCGGCGCTGGAGAGCAACGAATCATCGATGTGAGCGTGGGAACAAGATCTCTCCTTCAAACGTTTTGCTATTAGATACACGCCCCACGGAACCAACATGAGCCTCACATCCAACCAGCAGGACAGCTTCGGCAGCGCGCTCCATATGCTGGTGAGCCAGCAACGCAACACGCTGCGGACCCTACTCGCGCTCTCGGACACAACGCGCCACCACGACGCCGCGTCCGCCCGCGCGGCACTGGCCGAGATCTTTCACGCCGCCGCGCAATGCCATTCGACCTATCAGGCGATGCTCGTCGAGATCATGGCGACGCAGAAGGAAGGCTGTGTTTCGCGCGAAAACTGAAAAGACGTTAGCCAACCGTCAGCGAGTGATCTGCAGATTGCGCGCAAGAGTGTGAATGCGCGATTGACTGTCAATGGGGGAGCACGGCTGTTCTTCGAAAATACATCGCGTTGCGTGCGCTCGCCCACATTCGCTGATCAATTTATCGAGGCAGCATAACCTGTTAGCGAGCGCACTGGAGCCTTCCTCGCATAGGCATCGCGCGGAATGCTTCCCGTATCGGAGTCGGCCCTCGAGGTTCTGGTCCTGTTCATTCAGGTTGGGGAAGAAATGATGTCGACACGTCCGGCTCCAAGACCCGAAACGCAAGCTTCCGACGGCACGGACGTCATTCCCCGGCGACTGCGGCGCGTCGCTGTCGTGCTGTTCGACGGCTTCGACCTGCTGAGCGCCAGTGTCATCGCCAATGCACTCGAAGCCGCGAGTGAGTTGTCGGCGCGCGGTCCCATCCAGTGGCTCTATCAGATCACCACGCTTTCCGACCACGACGGGTATATCGCCAGTTCCGCCGCGTTGCTCGTCAGCGCGGAAGCATTCGATACGCACGCCGGCCACGAATTCGATGCGATCTTTGCGATTGTCGGCGCCGACGCGTGCATCGACTCGCGCTCAGTGCCGCTGATTGCATGGATGAACCGCGCGCGCTCGAAGGCGGCCGACGTGCGGATCGTCGGCGCGCCGCTGCCCGGTCTCGATGGTCACACGTGCAGCGAATCGAATGAACAGGAGCGCGATTCGCAAGCGAGCGCGGCGCGCCATTCCGGGGAATGCAAGACGAGATCGCAAAGCCTTCACGACGCGCTCACAGGCGCGCTGAAGCTGATTCGCCGCGACATGGGCGACGGCATGGCGCGCCGCGTGGCCGAACGTCTGTCGATCTGCTCGCACGACGTGCTCAACGCGATCTTCGAGGACGTGGTCGGCAACACGCCGGCGGAGAAAGTGCGTGTGGCCGCGCACTGGTTGCAGGACAACTGCCGCCGCCAGGTCACGATAGAAGACGCGGCACAGGTCGCCGCGATGAGCGAACGTAGCCTCCTGCGTCACTTCAGAAGCGAACTCGGCATGACGCCATCCGACTATCTGATGCATGCGCGGCTCCAGGTCGTCTGCAATCTGCTGATCGAAACCGACCTGCCCGTCGACAAGGTGGCGAAGCGCGCCGGCCTGACCAGCGGCGACCATCTCGCGCGCAGCTTCCGGCGGCATATGAAAACGTCGCCGACCGAGTATCGTGCGCAGCGCAGGCTCCAATGCTGAATCGCGCGCTATCCCCTGCCCCGTAGCAAATTCGCCAGGATACAACACCTGTTTGTTGCCGCTTTTTTACCGGGCGCACGCTGCGGTATGCTGGCGGCTTTTCGACTTTTCGAATCACGATGTCAGACGAATACGAAGTGCACGGCCTACATGATCATGCGATCGAGCATGCAGGCGGCCACGGTGGCGACAGCAACGCTTCGCGCCTCGCTGTCATGACGGCCATCCTGGCGAGCGTCGGCGCGATTGCCGCGTATCAGAGCGGAGCCAACGAAAACCAGGCGCTCGTCTTTAAGAATGAGGCCTCGATACTCAAGACGGAAGCCGCGAACCAGTGGGCCTACTATCAGGCCAAGGGCGAAAAGCAGAACCTCGCCGAACTGGGCGCCGCGCTGACCGATCCGGCGTCACCTGCGCACGCGAAGTTCGTCACCGACACGCAGCGCTACAAGACCGAGAAGGAACCGATTCGACAGCAGGCGGAGACGCTCGAAAAGCAGGTGACGGAGGACAATGAAGTGAGCGAGTCGTTGCAGCATCAGCATCACCGCTGGGCGCAGGCGACAACGCTGATTCAGGTCTCCATCGCGCTCGCCGCGATCACGCTGCTCACGAAAAAGCGCTGGCTGCAAAAGCTCACGATCGGCATGGCCGTCGTGGCAGTTGGTCTTTTTGCCACCGCGTTGATGGGCTGGTAGCACGCTGCTCATTGAATCGCGTTGAGCTTGCGCCACAACGTGGTCTTGCTGATACCGAGTGCCTTGCACGCGGCGTCGCGGTCGCCGCCGCACGCAGCCAGCATCGCGCGTATTTCGTCCGCCTGGACATGACGGCTGCGCTCGCGCAACGTCAACGCATCCTTCTTTTGCGACACCGAGGACGCGACCAGTTCGGGCGCGACGACATCGAGCATCTCGCGCGTGAACACGTCGGCGGTGTCGCCTTCCGCGTCGGCCAGTTCGACGGCGATCCGCTCGATCACGTTCTGCAACTCGCGCACATTGCCGGGCCACGCATAAAGGCGCAACGGCTCGCCGATCTGCGCGAGCACGCGCGTCGCGGCCTGCAAATCAGGGACGCGCGCCACCAGCCTCGGCTCGCGCGCGGCGGCCTGCAACAGGAGTTCGGCGGCAAGCGGCAATACGTCCGTCGTACGCTCGCGCAACGGCGGCAGTGCAATGCTCAGAATGTTCAACCGATAGTAGAGATCGGCGCGAAACGTCCCTGCCTCGACACCCTCCGTCAGTGCGCGGTGCGTCGCGGCGACGACGCGTATGTCGACACGCGTCGGTTCCGTCGAACCGAGCCGCACCACTTCGCGTTCCTGCAACACGCGTAGCAGCCGGCTTTGCAGCGGCAACGGCATCTCGGCGATTTCATCGAGAAATAGCGTGCCGCGGTGCGCGGCCTCGATCAAACCCGCCTTGCCGCCCTTGCGGGCGCCCGTGAACGCGCCTTCCTCATAGCCGAACAGCTCGCTTTCCAGCAAGGCCTCCGGAAACGCGCCGCAATTGATCGCGACGAAGGCGAAGTCGCGCCGCGCGCTCAGCCGATGCATGCTCTGCGCGACCATTTCCTTGCCGGTGCCGCTTTCGCCGAGGATCAGCACGGTCGCGTCAGATTTTGCGTAGCGCCGCACCAGCGTGCGCACGCGCTCGATCGATGGACATTCGCCGACCAGATCGTCGAGCCGGTAGCGCGCGGTGAACTGCTGCCCGCGCTGCCGCGAACGCAGCGTGCGGTCGAGCCGTTCGACGGCACGCGATTCCTGGAACGTCAGCACCGTGCCCGCCGCGTGACCCGCGCCCGCCAGCGGCCCGCGATGCACGAGATAGCTCGTGCCGCGCACGGACACCAGCGTATCGCCGTCGGCATCGGGCAGCGCGCTGGCGAGATCCGGCGCGAGCTTCTGCAACGGCACGCCCGCGGCCCTCGCGGCGTCGATGCCGAGCACGTCCGCAAGCCGTTGATTGATCGCTTCGACGCGTCCCTGCGCGTCGAGCGCGACGACGCCATCGCGCAGGTGCTGCAACAGGTTATCGAGGCGCTGACGCCGCACGCCCTCGGCGCGCGTAGCCTGCGCGACTTCGAGGGCGGTATCGAATGCGCTGCGCACCGACGTGCGCGAGTACAGAAACACAGCGCCCATGCCCGCGCGCTCCGCGAGATCGGTCACGTGCCCAGGCCCGACCACGGCATCGACGCCACGTTCGTGCAGCTCTCGCACGCAGTTCTCCGCGTCTTCCGTCGAGCGGTATGACGCGAAGATCACGTCGATGCCGTAAGCGGCCGTGAAGCGCTTCACCTCGTCGGGCGTTTCGCCGTGCGTGACGAGCGCCACCGAATCGCCGTCGCGCCGCGCGCGGGCGAGCGCCTGCATCACGTCGAAGCCCGTCGGCGTGATCGCGACGACGGGCACGTTGACGCGCCCTTTCAGATACGCGGCATTCGAGCCGCCTGCGACGATCACGTCGGGACGCTCGGCGCCCGCGGCGTCGATTTCCTGCATGGCGTCGTCGAAGCCGCGCGCGACGACGCGCAGTTCCGCACGGCCCGCGTACTCGCTGGCGATATCCACGAACAGGTCGCGCAAGCGGCTGATGCCCATCGCCCAGATGCGCGGGCGTGGATTTGAAACGATGGAAGGCGTGCTCATCGAAGCGATCGGGCTCAAAAGCGGCGGGACTCTCCATTATGCGCGCCTAATTTCACAACAGAAACCGCCGATTTCATTTTTGAAATTTCTACGAACGTCCGTGCGGATGTCTGCCTCGCAAAATCAGAGACTTAGCGATGCGACGCTGCATGGCACGCCACTTGCAGATAAGGCAGCGCAAACAACGGAGCCTCACAGTGAACTCAGCCAAACAACCCACCAGCGCCGGCGCGGCATTCCGCCTGGCTGTTGCAGAAGGACAACCGCTGCAGGTCGTCGGCGCGATCAACGCGTACGTCGCAAAGATGGCCGAAGCCGTCGGCTTCAAGGCGCTGTATCTGTCGGGCGGCGGCGTCGCCGCAAACTCACTTGGCGTACCCGACCTCGGCATCAGCACGATGGACGACGTATTGACGGACGCCCGACGCATCACCGACGCCACCAACCTGCCGCTGCTCGTCGATATCGACACGGGCTGGGGCGGCGCCTTCAATATCGGACGCACGGTGCGCTCGTTCATCAAGGCGGGCGTCGCAGCCGTGCACCTCGAAGACCAGGTCGGCCAGAAGCGCTGCGGGCATCGCCCGAACAAGGAAGTCGTCGCAACGGAAGAGATGGTGGATCGCGTGAAAGCCGCTGTCGATGCGCGCACCGACGACCAGTTCGTCATCATGGCCCGCACCGACGCGGCCGCTGCCGAAGGCATCGATGCCGCGATCGAGCGCGCCGTCGCGTATGTCGAAGCAGGCGCGGACATGATCTTCCCCGAAGCAATGAAGACCCTCGACGACTACCGCCGCTTCAAGGCCGCCGTGAAGGTGCCGATTCTCGCGAACCTGACCGAGTTCGGCGCAACGCCGTTCTTCACGACGACGGAACTGCGCGAAGCGAACGTCGACATTGCGCTGTACTGCTGCGGCGCGTATCGCGCGATGAACGCGGCGGCGCTCAACTTCTACGAAACCGTGCTGCGCGACGGCACGCAAAAGGCCGCCGTGCCGACGATGCAAACGCGCGACGATCTGTACAAATACCTTGGCTATCACGCGTACGAGGACAAGCTCGACGCGCTGTTCGCCGCACACAAGTAATGGCACCTGGAGGAAGACACATGAGCGAAGCAGACAACGGCGCAACGAGCGCGGGCGCATTCAAGCCGAAGAAATCCGTGGCCCTGTCGGGCGTGACGGCGGGCAACACCGCGCTGTGCACGGTCGGCAAGACGGGTAACGACCTGCACTACCGCGGCTATGACATTCTCGATCTCGCGGGCGCCTGCGAATTCGAGGAGATCGCGCATCTGCTCGTGCACGGCAAGCTGCCCAACGTCGCCGAACTCGCCGCTTACAAGAAGAAGCTCAAAGCGCTGCGCGGCCTGCCCGCGAACGTGAAGGCCGCGCTCGAATGGATTCCCGCCGCCGCGCATCCGATGGACGTGATGCGTACAGGCGTGTCCGTGTTGGGCACCGTGCTGCCGGAAAAAGACGATCACAACCTGCCGGGCGCCCGCGATATCGCCGACAAGCTGATGGCCTCGCTCGGCTCGATGCTGCTGTACTGGTACCACTACTCGCACAACGGCAAGCGGATCGAAGTCGAAACCGACGACGATTCGATCGGCGGCCACTTCCTGCATCTGCTGCATGGCGTGGAGCCGCCGAAATCATGGGTCGATGCGATGCATGTGTCGCTGAATCTCTACGCGGAGCATGAATTCAATGCGTCGACGTTCACGGGCCGCGTGATCGCGGGCACGGGCTCGGACATGTATTCGGCCATTACGGGCGCGATCGGCGCGCTGCGCGGCCCGAAACACGGCGGCGCCAACGAGGTCGCGTTCGAGATCCAGTCGCGCTACCAGACGCCGGATGAGGCAGAAGCCGACATCCGCCGCCGCGTCGAGAACAAGGAAGTCGTGATCGGCTTCGGCCATCCCGTGTACACGATCTCCGATCCGCGCAACAAGGTGATCAAGGAAGTGGCGAAGAAGCTGTCGAAAGAAGCGTCGAACACGAAGCTGTTCGAGATCGCCGAGCGGCTCGAAAGCGTGATGTGGGACGTCAAGAAGATGTTCCCGAATCTCGACTGGTTCAGCGCGGTGTCGTATCACATGATGGGCGTGCCGACGGCAATGTTCACGCCGCTCTTCGTGATCTCGCGCACGTCCGGCTGGGCCGCGCACATCATCGAGCAGCGCGTCGACAACAAGATCATTCGACCCAGCGCAAATTACACGGGTCCGGACGATCTCGCGTTCGTGCCGCTTTCGAAGCGCGCCTGAACGAGCAACTCGACTCCTGGAAGTGCGGTGCGAGAGCCGCAATCCTGTTCGGCCTTGGTTCGGCATACCCGCGAGCCAAGGCTGCTTTTTATGCGCTTTTTATGTTTGCGCCGCTACACCCGGCACCCGCTGAAGCGCTACACTTCGCAAGAAACACGTGGACGGCAAGCCCGGCCACCACACGGAGCCTTGTGTGCCGAAGCCGCGACACGGCATCGCACGCCGGCTCACGATCAATATCGCATGTGTCCCTACGCCATGAATACTGCACACCGCAAACCGCTGCCCGGCACTTCGCTGGATTACTTCGACACGCGCGCCGCGATCGACACGATCCAGCCAGGCGCTTATGACAAGCTGCCGTACACGTCGCGCGTGCACGCCGAGAACCTCGTGCGCCGCTGCGATCCCGCGACGCTGACCGATTCGCTGCGGCAATTGATCGACCGCAAGCGCGATCTGGATTTTCCGTGGTTTCCGGCGCGCGTCGTGTGTCATGACATTCTCGGTCAGACAGCGCTCGTCGATCTCGCCGGACTGCGCGATGCGATCGCCGATCAGGGCGGCGACCCGGCCAAGGTGAACCCCGTTGTACCCGTTCAGTTGATCGTCGATCACTCGCTTGCGGTCGAATGCGGCGGCTTCGACCCGGATGCGTTCGCGAAGAACCGCGCAATCGAAGACCGGCGCAACGAAGACCGCTTCGACTTCATCAACTGGACCAAGAAGGCATTCAAGAACGTCGAGGTGATTCCGCCGGGCAACGGCATCATGCACCAGATCAATCTGGAGCGGATGTCGCCTGTCATTCATGCTGCGGATGGCGTCGCGTATCCCGACACGCTCGTCGGCACGGACAGTCACACGCCGCACGTCGATGCGCTTGGCGTGATTGCCGTGGGCGTCGGTGGTCTGGAAGCGGAAAACGTGATGTTGGGCCGGGCTTCGTGGATGCGCTTGCCGGATATCGTCGGCGTCGAGCTGTCGGGCAAACGTCAGCCGGGTATCACCGCAACCGATATCGTGCTCGCATTGACGGAATTCCTGCGTAAAGAAAAAGTAGTGGGCGCGTATCTGGAGTTTCGCGGCGAGGGTGCGTCGAGCCTCACGCTCGGCGACCGCGCGACGATCTCCAACATGGCGCCCGAATACGGCGCGACGGCCGCGATGTTCTTCATCGACGAACAGACCATCGACTATCTGCGCCTTACGGGCCGCGACGACGCGCAAGTGAAGCTCGTCGAAACGTATGCGAAAGCAACTGGCCTGTGGGCCGATTCGCTTAAGAACGCCGAATATGAGCGCGTGCTCAGGTTCGATCTGTCGACGGTCGTGCGCAATATGGCGGGTCCGTCGAATCCGCACAAGCGCCTGCCGACGTCCGATCTCGCCGAACGCGGCATCGCCGGCAAATGGGAAGACGTGCCGGGGCAAATGCCCGATGGCGCTGTGATCATTGCGGCAATCACGAGCTGCACGAACACGAGCAATCCGCGCAACGTGATCGCAGCGGCGTTGATCGCGCGCAATGCGAATGCGCGCGGTTTGACGCGCAAGCCGTGGGTAAAGTCGTCGCTGGCGCCGGGATCGAAGGCCGTCGAACTCTATTTGCAGGAAGCAAACCTGCTGCCCGATCTGGAGAAGCTCGGCTTCGGCATCGTCGCGTTTGCGTGCACAACGTGCAACGGCATGTCGGGCGCGCTCGATCCGAACATCCAGCAGGAGATCATCGATCGCGATCTGTACGCGACGGCTGTGCTGTCGGGCAACCGCAACTTCGATGGCCGCATTCATCCGTATGCGAAGCAGGCGTTTCTCGCGTCGCCGCCACTCGTCGTCGCGTATGCGATTGCGGGGACGATCCGCTTCGATATCGAGCGCGATGTGCTCGGCACCGACAAGGACGGCAAGCCGGTTTATCTGAAGGACATCTGGCCGAGCGATGAAGAGATCGACGAGATCGTCAGGCAGAGCGTGAAGCCCGAGCAGTTCCGCAAGGTCTACGAGCCGATGTTCGCCGTGACGGCCGCGAGCGGCGAGCCGATCAGCCCGCTCTACGACTGGCGCGCGCAAAGCACGTACATTCGCCGTCCGCCGTATTGGGAAGGCGCGCTGGCTGGCGAGCGCACGTTGCAAGGCATGCGTCCGCTCGCCGTGCTCGGCGACAACATCACGACGGACCACCTGTCGCCGTCGAACGCGATTCTCGCGAACAGCGCAGCGGGCGAATACCTCACGAAAATGGGCCTGCCCGAAGAGGACTTCAACTCGTATGCGACGCATCGCGGCGATCACCTCACCGCGCAGCGCGCGACGTTCGCCAATCCGACGCTGGCCAATGAAATGGCTATTGTCGATGGACAGGTGAAGAAGGGATCGCTGGCGCGCATCGAGCCGGAAGGCAAGGTCACGCGCATGTGGGAAGCCATCGAAACCTACATGGACCGCAAGCAGCCGCTCCTCATCATTGCGGGCGCGGACTATGGTCAAGGCTCGTCACGCGACTGGGCGGCGAAGGGCGTGCGGCTCGCGGGTGTCGAAGTGATCGTGGCCGAAGGCTTCGAGCGCATTCACCGCACGAACCTGATCGGCATGGGCGTGCTGCCGCTCGAGTTCAAGCCGGGCGTGAACCGGCTCGCGCTGGGTATCGACGGGACCGAGACGTATGACGTGATCGGCGAGCGCAAGCCGCGCGCGGATTTGGCGCTCGTGATTCATCGAAAGAACGGCGAGCGCGTTGAAGTGCCCGTCACGTGTCGTCTCGATACCGCGGAAGAAGTGTCGATTTACGAAGCGGGCGGCGTGCTGCAGCGCTTTGCGCAAGACTTCCTGGAGTCGTCGAAGGCAGCGGCCTGAGACGGATCGTCATCAGATTCAACAGGATCAAAACACATGGCACACGCACCTCAGATCAAGATTCCCGCCACGTATATGCGCGGCGGCACCAGCAAAGGCGTGTTCTTTCGCCTGAAGGATTTGCCCGAAGCGGCGCAAGTGCCGGGTGCAGCACGCGATGCGTTGCTGCTGCGGGTGATCGGCAGCCCTGATCCTTATGGCAAGCAAATCGACGGCATGGGCGGCGCGACGTCGAGCACCAGCAAAACGGTGATCATCGCGAAGAGCAGCAGGCCGGATCATGATGTGGATTATCTGTTCGGGCAGGTGTCGATCGATAAGCCGTTTGTCGACTGGAGTGGGAATTGCGGGAATCTGTCGGCGGCGGTGGGGCCGTTTGCGATTTCGGGTGGACTTGTCGATCCTGAACGTGTGCCGGATAACGGCGTTGCTGTCGTGCGCATCTGGCAGGCGAATATCGGCAAGACGATCATTGCGCATGTGCCGATTACTAAGGGCTCCGTGCAGGAGACGGGGGACTTCGAGCTCGATGGCGTGACTTTTCCTGCTGCGGAAGTGCGGCTCGAGTTTCTGGACCCTGCTGCGGAAGAGGAAGGCGCGGGAGGCGCGATGTTCCCGACGGGTAATGTCGTCGATGATCTGGAGGTGCCCGGCGTCGGCACGCTCAAGGCGACGATGATCAATGCGGGTATTCCTACGATTTTCGTTGATGCCGATGCTATCGGCTACACGGGTACGGAACTGCAGGACGCGATCAATAGCGATGACGCGGCGCTGAAGAAGTTTGAGACCATTCGTGCGCATGGGGCGCTGCGGATGGGGCTGATCAAGAGTCTCGATGAGATCGCCACGCGGCAGCATACGCCTAAGGTGGCGTTTGTGGCCCGGCCTTCTGGTTATGTCGCTTCGAGCGGCAAGGTTGTTGCTGCTGATGATGTCGATCTGCTCGTGCGGGCTATGTCGATGGGGAAGCTTCATCACGCGATGATGGGGACGGCGGCTGTGGCTATTGGTACGGCGGCGGCTATTCCTGGCACGCTGGTGAATCTTGCCGCTGGCGGTGGCGAGCGCGAAGCTGTGCGCTTCGGGCATCCTTCGGGGACTTTGCGGGTTGGTGCGGTGGCTACACTCGAGGACGGCGAGTGGGCCGTTAAGAAGGCCGTTATGAGCCGGAGTGCGCGGGTTTTGATGGAAGGGTTGGTTCGGGTTCCCGGGTGATTTGTCTGCGACGCTAAGCCGGGGTTTGCGCTGGCATCCGCGATGCGGGGTTTGCTGCGCATGCGGTTTGTTTTTTGCCTCTGTGCTGGCATCCGCGTTTTGCCTTCGTGGCGCGGGCGGTTTGGTTTGCTTGTGTTTGCGCTGGCATCCGCGTGACGGTGTTTGCCGTTCATGCGTCGCCCCTGTGCGGGGCGGCACCTACTTTTCTTTGCCGCCGCAAAGAAAAGTAGGCAAAAGAAAGCGGCTCACACCGCTAACTCTTCTTCCTGCCTGAGGGCCCCCAAAGGTTCTTACGCTTCACACGGCATTCACGTGACTCATGTTAGTTGCCAACGCTTTGAATGAACGCCTCACCCACTTCACACACCCGTACACGTATTAGTGGCAACGAATGGTATGTGCCGCCCAGGTGGGAAACTGTGTGTAGGTTGTCGCGCCGTATAGGGTAGCGCTCTTACAGGGTGGGACGCGTGCGCTATCGGTCTGGAGTGAGGTGCGTGCAGTACTACGGCCTACACACAGTTTGCCACCTGGGCGGCGGTGGACTATCTGGCACGGCATGCCGGATTGCGGGCGCGTGAAGCGGGTGAGGCGCAGCGCAAGAGCGTTGGCAACGAACGCGAACAGGAAGGTTGCCGTGTGAAGCGTGGGACCGGTTGGGGGCCCTCAGGCAGGGAGAAATGTTGGCGGTGTGAGCCGCTTTCTTTTGCCTACTTTTCTTTGCGGCGGCAAAGAAAAGTAGGTGCCGCCCCGCACAGGGGCAACGCTTGAAGCACGAAGACATAGCGCGGATGCCAGCGAAAACCCGAAGCAAACCAACAAGCCGTCGCAGACAAAAATACCTACCGCCCCGCACAGGGCCAACGCGTGCACAGCAAAGAACGTAACGCGGATGCCAGCGCAAAGACAACCACCCCGCCCAGCGCCGCTAACGCCCTACGCGTTCACTTCCCCCATCGCAGCACCAGCGGATCAAGCCTGCGCGCAATATCGATCAGTTCAGCACGCGTATCGGCATGCATCGCCGGCAGCGGATGACGCGGGGCCTCGCATGCGATCACGCCACCCTCTTTCATCAGCGCCTTCGCCGCGAGCAGACCCGTCTGACGGTTCTCGTGATTGATCAGCGGCAACCAGCGCTGATAGTGCGCAAACGCTTCATCGCGCTTGCCTTCGCGGAACGCTTCGAGAATCGGGCGAATGCCGTCGGGATAGCCACCGCCTGTCATCGAGCCCGTCGCGCCCGCGTTGAGATCCGCGAACAGCGTGATCGCTTCTTCTCCATCCCACGGACCTTCCACCGCGTCGCCGCCGAGGCGGATCAACTCGCGCAGCTTCGCAGCCGCGCCCGGCGTCTCGATCTTGAAGTACGACACCTGTTCGAGCTCACGCGCCATCCGCGCAAGAAATGCCGCCGACAGCACGGTGCCGCTCGCGGGCGCGTCCTGAATCATGATGGGAATGTCGATGCCGTCCGACAGCCGCGCATAGAACTCATAGATCTGCGTCTCGGGCACGCGGAACGTCGCGCCGTGATACGGCGGCATCACCATCACCATCGACGCACCCTGCTCCTGCGCACGGCGGCTGCGCTCGATGCACACGGCGCTGCTGTAGTGGCTCGTCGTCACGATGACGGGCACGCGGCCCGCAACATGTTCGAGCATCACGCGCGTGAGCGTCTCGCGTTCGTCGTCGGAGAGCGCGAACTGTTCGGAGAAGTTCGCGAGAATGCACAGGCCGTCCGAGCCCGCGTCGATCATGAAATCGACGACGCGTTTCTGGCTCTCCAGATCGAGCGCGCCCGTTTCGGTGAACGTGGTCGGCACCACAGGGAAGATGCCGCGATAACGTGGAGTGCGTTGTGAGGTCATGACTTGGGCTCCGCTAGAAAATGTTTTGAACGGGTCACATGCGCATCAGCGCGCATGCGCCTTCGGTTCGGGCAACGACGCCCGCACGACGAACGTGATCACGACGGCGAACAGCAGCGTCGCGGACAGGAAGTACAGGCCGGACGCGAGGCTGCCCGTCGCATCCTTGATGAGACCGATGCCGTATGGCCCGACGTAGCCACCCAGGTTCGCGAGCGAATTGATCGTCGCGATGCCGACGGCTGCGCGCGCGCCCGACAAAAACTGGCCGGGCAGCGCCCACACTACCGCCTGGATCGAATACAGCGAGAACGCCGTCAGGCAGATGAACAGAAATTGCAGCGCGGGCGTGTGCGTCCATGCGCTCAATGCCATCGTAATCGCTGCGGCGCCGGACACGACGACGATGTGCCAGTACCGTTCACGCTTGCGATCCGAATGACGCGGCACGACACACAGCCCCACCACCGCGAACAGATACGGCACGGCGGACAACAGACCTGTCACGGCATCGGTGACGCCGAACGCCTTGATGATCGTCGGCAGCCACAACGACAAACCGTAGATGCTCAGCGGAAACGGCAGAAACAGCAGCGCGAGCAGCAGCACGCGTTTGTCCTTCAGCGCCGCAAGCGGATTGCCGTGCGACTGCAACCCATACGACGCGCTATCGGCGGCGAGTTCGCGTTCGATCCACGCGCGGTCCGACGCCGCGAGCCACTTCGCGTTCGCGGGCGACTCGGGCAGCACGCGCAAAGTCGGCACGCACAGCAGCACGGCGGGCAAGCCGCTCAGCACAAACAGCGTCTGCCAGTTCGACAGGCCGAACACGCCATGCGTCGACAGCACGAAGCCCGCGACGGGTCCCGTCAGAATCCCCGCAAGCGGTTGCGCAAGCACCAGCAAGCCGATGATGCGCGCGCGATGCCGCATCGGAAACCACTTCGTGAGGAAGTACAGAATGCCCGGATACAGGCCCGCTTCCGCCGCGCCGAGCAGAAAGCGCAGCACGTAGAAGCTCGCCGGACCGCTCACGAGCGACATCAGCATCGTGATGACGCCCCACGTGAACAGAATCCGCGCGAACCATACACGCGCGCCGAAGCGTTCGAGCGCGAGGTTGCTCGGCACTTCGCACAGAAAATAGCCGATGAAGAACAGCCCCGCGCCGAGGCCATAGGACGCGTCGCTGATGCCGACAGCCGCGTTCATGTGCAGCTTCGCGAAGCCGACCACGGAGCGGTCGATATAGGCGACGACGTAAATCAGCGCGAGAAACGGAATCAGCCGGCGAACCAGCAGACTCATGATCCGCTGTTCGTCGGCGAGCGCTGCGCCCGTTCCCGCATCGACTGCGGGCGCGGCCTGCTGCGCGCTGGCGTAAGGTGTGGTCATTGCTATGTCTCCTGTCGACCAGAGTTGGAGCTTTAGCTCCTACTCTGGTCCCATGCAAAGCTGTCGACCAGAGTTGGAGCTTTAGCTCCTACTCTGGTCCCATGCAAAGCTATGTCGTTATGTTCTGCGTCGAGGTATTGCGTGCTCAACCGGGCGTTCGCTCGTGCCGCCCCGCGAACCGCCGATGCACGCCAAGCGGGTTCGCATCGCGCAACGCTTCAGGCAACAGCGCGGCAGGCAAGTTCTGATAGCAGACAGGCCGCATGTAACGCTCGATCGCCGCCGTGCCGACGGACGTACTGCGTCCATCGGAAGTCGCGGGGAACGGGCCGCCGTGGACCATCGCGTCGCAGACTTCGACGCCCGTCGGAAAGCCGTTCGCAAGAATGCGGCCCGCCTTGCGTTCGAGAATCGGCAGCAGCGCTTGTGCGGCGGGTTGATCGGCATCATCGAGATGCAGCGTGATCGTCAGTTGCCCTTCGATACGATTCAACACGGTGCGCAACTCATCGGCGTCGGCACATTCGACCAGCACGCTGCACGGGCCGAACACTTCGTCAGCCAGCGTGTGATCCGCGAGCAGGCTCTTCGCACTCACGCGGAACAACACCGCTTGCGCGCGCCGGCTGCCTGCTTCGGGCGCCTTGCCACGCGCGAGCGTCGTCACAGCGGGATTCGCAGCAAACCGTTCGATACCTGCGTCGTACGCCCGCAGAATGCCGCCTGTCAGCATGACGCCCGCTTGCACTCCATCAATGCTCTGCGCGGCGGTTGCAGCGAAACGCTCGAAGCCTTCGCCTGCGATGCCGAGCATCAAGCCGGGATTCGTACAGAACTGACCGCAACCCAGCGTCACCGATGCAACGAAATCGCGAGCCAGCGTCTCGGCGCGCGAGGTCAGCGCTGCGGGCATCAGCAGGTTCGGGTTCACGCTGCTCATTTCCGCGTAGACGGGGATCGGCTCCGCGCGCGCGTTCGAAATCGCCATCAGCGCGCGTCCGCCTGCACGCGAACCCGTGAAGCCCACGGCCTTGATCGACGGATGCGCGACCAGCGCCGCGCCCACTTCATGGCCCGCGTCAAACAGCATCGAGAACACGCCTTCGGGCAGCTCCGCATGACGCACGGCGTCCTGAATCGCGCGACCAACGAGTTCCGACGTGCCCGGATGCGCCGGATGCGCCTTCACGACGACAGGGCAACCCGCTGCGAGCGCCGCCGCCGTATCGCCACCCGCGACCGAAAACGCGAGCGGAAAATTGCTCGCGCCGAACACGGCAACGGGACCAACACCGATGCGCTGAAAGCGCAGATCGGTGCGCGGCGGTTGGCGTTCGGGCAACGCGGGTTCGATGCGCGCATCGAGCGCGTCTCCGCTGCGCACGAGCGTTGCGAACATGCGCAACTGGTTCGCCGTGCGCGCGCGCTCGCCTTCGAGACGCGCTTTCGGCAAACCCGATTCGCTCATCGCGCGTTCGATCAGCGCATCGCCGAGTGCTTCGATGCGCGCGGCGATATCGTCGAGAAAGCGCGCGCGGCGTTCGGCGGGCAGCGTACGGTAGGCGTCGAATGCGCTTTCGGCTAGCGCGCACGCCTCGTCTACATCGCCCGATTTCGCGCTGTAATACGTCGGCGCTTGCAGCGCCTGTTCCGTTGCGGCATCGATGGCATGAAACTCAGCGCCTTGTCCGCGCCGCGCGCTTGCGCCAATCAGCAGTTCACCTGTCAGGTTCATTCGTTTTCTCCTCAATGCGAATGGCGCGGCACGTCTGCGCCCCGGCAGCCGACGAGGAAGTCCAGATCGCAACCCTCGTCCGCCTGCAATACGTGATCGATATACAGCCGCTGATAACCGCCGCCGGCGGGCATCTCGGGCGGCGTGTGGCTTTCGAGGCGGCGCGCCAGTTCTTCGTCGCTGATATCGACGCGCAACGTGCCCGCATCGCAATCCAGCTCGATCCAGTCGCCGTCCTGCACGGCGGAAAGCGGGCCGCCGTCGGCCGCTTCCGGCGTCACGTGCAATACGACCGTGCCGTATGCCGTGCCGCTCATGCGCGCATCCGAGATGCGCACCATGTCCTTCACGCCCTGGCGCAACAGCTTCGGCGGCAAACCCATGTTGCCGACTTCGGCCATGCCCGGATAACCCTTCGGTCCACAGTTCTTCAGCACGAGCACGGAGTTCGCGTCGACGTCGAGCGTTTCGTCGACGATGCGTGCCTTGTAGTGCTCGAAGTTCTCGAACACGACGGCGCGGCCGCGATGCTTCAACAGCTCAGGCGTCGCCGCCGAAGGCTTCAGCACTGCGCCGCGCGGCGCGAGATTGCCACGCAGCACGCGGATGCCGCCGTCCTTCACGAGCGGCTGGTCGAGCGGACGGATCACTTCGTCGTTGTAGATGGGTGCATCCATCACGTTGTGCCATAACGCCTTGCCGTTCGCCGTCAGCGCGCCCGGATGCGGCAGAAGATCCGCTTCGCCGAGTCGACGCAGCACAGCAGGCAGACCGCCCGCGTAATAGAACTCTTCCATCAGGAAGCGGCCCGAAGGCATCAGGTCGACGATGGTCGGCGTGTTACGGCCGATGCGCACCCAGTCGTCCAGATCGAGCTGCACGCCGATACGCCCTGCAATCGCCTTCAGGTGAATCACCGCATTTGTCGAGCCGCCAATCGCCGCATTCACGCGGATCGCGTTCAGGAACGCTTCGCGCGTGAGGATCTTCGACAGCGTGAGCCCTTCGTGCGCCATCTCGACGATGCGCATGCCCGACATGTGCGCGAGCACATAGCGGCGCGAGTCGACAGCGGGAATGGCCGCGTTGTGCGGCAGCGACGTGCCGAGCGCTTCCGCCATGCACGCCATCGTCGATGCCGTGCCCATCGTGTTGCAGGTGCCCGCCGAGCGCGACATGCCCGCTTCCGCCGACAGGAACTTGTGCAGATCGATCTCGCCCGCCTTCAGCGATTCGTGCAACTGCCACACGGCCGTGCCCGAACCGATGTCCTTGCCGTCGAGCTTGCCGTTCAGCATCGGGCCGCCCGTGACGACGATCGCGGGCACGTCGCAACTCGCCGCGCCCATCAGCAGCGCGGGCGTGGTCTTGTCGCAACCGGTCAGCAGCACGACGGCGTCGATGGGATTGCCGCGAATCGCCTCTTCGACATCCATCGCCGCGAGATTGCGCGTGAGCATCGCGGTGGGGCGCAGATTCGATTCGCCACTGGAAAACACGGGGAATTCGACGGGAAAGCCGCCTGCTTCGTAGATGCCGCGCTTCACGTGCTCGGCGATCTTGCGGAAATGCGCATTACACGGCGTGAGTTCCGACCACGTGTTGCAGATACCGATGACGGGCCGGCCATCGAATTCGTGATCGGGGATGCCCTGATTCTTCATCCAGCTTCGATACATGAAGCCGTTCTTGTCGGCCGTGCCGAACCATTGGGCCGAGCGCAGCTTCGTTTTCTTATCCGACATGCTGACTTCCTGAAGGCAACTGCTGATGTTTGCGCAACCGTTTGAGTAAGGACGAATGGTGGTTGCGGATCATGGGGAAAAAGAGAAGTCTACGAAGCGGTCTGATATCTTTCTAATGAAAATTGGCGTCGAACTGATATCGCTTTAATTATTGGTATTAACCCTTATGCTCGATTCGAACCCCTGGTACGTCCGCACGCGGTTGAAGACGCGGCAACTGCTGCTGCTCGTCGCGCTCGACGAGGAAGGCAATATCCACCGCGCCGCCGACGCGCTGAGCATGTCGCAGCCCGCCGCGTCGAAGCTGCTGCGCGAACTGGAAGAAATGCTCGATGCGCCGCTGTTCGAGCGGATGCCACGCGGCATGCGGCCGACGCTGTACGGCGAAGTGATGATTCGCCACGCGCGTTCCGTGGTCGGCAGCCTCGATCAGGCGCGCGAGGAAGTGCTCGCGCTGAAGTCGGGGCAGCTCGGGCGCGTGGCCGTCGGCACGATCACGTCGCCCGCCGTCAGCCTGCTGCCCGCCGCGATTGCACAGGTCAAGCAGCATCATCCCGGCTTGAGCGTGAGCGTCGAGATCGACAGCAGCAACGTGCTGCTCGAAAGCCTCGCGCAGGACAAGCTCGACCTCGTGATCGGCCGGCTGTCCGTTGAACATGACAAGCTGCATCTGCGCTACGAACCTCTCGCTGAAGAACAGGCACTCGCCGTCGCCCGTTCGGGTCATCCGTTGCTGGCGGCGCAATCGCTGACATTGGCGGATGTCGTCGACGCGTCGTGGGTCGTGCCGCCCGCGCAAAGCGTGCTGCGCCATCGCTTCGAGCTGATGTTCCAGCGTCAAAGCCTCGCGCCGCCGTCCAACGTGGTCGAAAGCGCGGAACTGCTGTTCGTCACAAGCCTGCTGTCGCAAAGCGACATGCTCGCCGTGCTCGCCGCCGAGGTCGCGCATTACTACGCGGCGCACGGCCTGCTGTCGATCCTGCCGCTCGACATGCCGCTGCGGATGGACGACTTCGGCATCATCACGCGCACCGGGCAGTTGCTGTCGCCCGCTTCGACGCAAGTGGTGCGCGCGTTGAAGCAGGTGGCCGGCGAGCTTTATGGTGCGATTACGTGACGCTCAATACGTGGCGCGGCCGCCGGACAGATCGAACACCGCGCTCCGCGACCGCATAGCCGATGCCTTGCGCGCCGCCCGTGACGACGGCGGCACGCTGCGTGAAGTCGTACTGGTTCATCAGTGCGCTCCTCTTATGCGGCGACGATGCGTTGCTGCTGCTCGCCCAGCCCTTCGATGCCGAGGCGCATCGTCTGCCCTGCGCGCAGATAGACGGGCTCGGGCTTGTGCCCCATGCCAACGCCCGGCGGCGTGCCCGTCGAGATCACATCGCCCGGTTGCAGGCTCATGAAGCGGCTCAGGTAAGAGACGATCTGCGCGACGTTGAAGATCATCGTGCTCGTGTTGCCGTTCTGATAACGCTTGCCGTCCACTTCGAGCCAGAGGGCGAGGCGCTGCGGGTCGGGGATTTCGTCAGCGGTGACGAGCCACGGGCCGATCGGGCCGAACGTGTCGCAGCCCTTGCCCTTGTCCCACGTGCCGCCGCGCTCGATCTGATATTCGCGCTCGGAGACGTCGTTGACGACGCAATAGCCGGCGACGTGGCTGAGCGCGTCGGCTTCGTCGATATACGCGCCGCCCTTGCCGATCACGACGCCCAGTTCGACTTCCCAGTCGGTCTTTTGCGAGCCGCGCGGGATGCGCACGTCGTCATTCGGACCGACGACAGCCGACGTCCACTTGCCGAACACCACAGGCTCGCTCGGCACGGGCAGATTCGATTCGGCCGCGTGGTCCGCGTAGTTCAGCCCGATGCAGATGAACTTGCCGATGCGGCCCACGCAGGCGCCGATGCGCGCTTGAGCGGAAACGATGGGGAGCGACTCGATATCGATCTCGCGAACGCGTTCGAGCGATTCGGGCAACAGCGTCGAGCCCGCGATATCGTCGATCACGCCGGACAGGTCGCGGATTGCGCGGTTGCGGTCGAGAATGCCGGGCTTTTCGTGACCTGGGGCGCCATATCGCAGCAATTTCATGTGACTCCTCGTTTCCAGTTGACTGAGCTACATTGCGTCTGCCGCACAATGTAGGGAAACGGGACCGGGTTGAATAATGAAAGCTGCTGCGGGGGCGATAACTCCTGGTTATCCTGGGGTGATCCTTTATCGAGTGTGGACTGTGAAAAACTCAAAGATTGTTCCTTCACAATAAAGAGGAAAAAAACCGACAATAAACCCCGAAAACCTCAAAAGCTCCAGACAAAAAAGAACAAAAACTGAAAGCTGGTTGAAATAACACTATCCAGCCTAGCGTCGGTCGGTGCGCCGAGAAACTATCTCGCGTCTGTACGAACAATTAAGTCTAATTCCGAAAGCTACAAAAATCACATGTCGGGCAAACTTCTGGCATAGAGCGTGACTACCCCGAACAGCGGCGCGGTCTTCGACCATTTGCGGCCATGACTTTTCATAATATTCGGCTCGCGTGCGGGTCGTCACTTTGAGCCAGTCGCAGCGTTGAACGGTGAGGCTTTACGGGAACATTGATCGGTGTCGAACCCGCCATAACGATATACGATTGCGCCATTGAAAATCCGCAACTTCCGAGTTGAGATTTCGCGGATCGTCTCCTACAGCGCGGCATCTATATGGAGGACATCGCGTCACCGCGAAGGCCTCGGAACTCTGAACTTTAGCTATCGTGGGGTTCACTCCGCTCAAGAACGTTTCCAACGACGGTCCGAGAACCGGCCATAGCAGCCGCTGGCGCGACCATCGGCCAACGGCGGCTATGGTGTGCTCTACTGGCGTCCGGCCCGCGATTAGTTTGAACGGCAGCTTTGTGCCGGTCCGGAGGTCAGGAAGCGTTGAGAGTTGTTCGGCTCGTGCCGGCAAGCGTCGAATGAACCTCAACGAACCCGGAAGTTTACGATGGGAGCACGGTGCCTGGAAGACTACGCATGTCGTTCCTTGTGGCCCGGTGATGACGAAGGAAGCACCAAAGTCGAGACCTTGCCATCGTTTTCGATTTCCACAAAGCCGATTCGGCTGTACCAGTCATAGGCAGCTCGGTTGCATACGAAGACATTCAAGTACAGCGGTTTTTGTAAGTAACTGGAGAACGACATCACCTTGGCAATCGCTGCACTGCCAATCGACTTGTATTGCATCTCCGGCACGATACAAAGCATCCTCAGCCATACGAGATCGGGTTCGACGTCCCAGTGCACAAACCCGCATTGGTTGTCTTCCCATGTAACTATTTGACAAGAGCCTTGGCGAAGGCTTTTGGCAAACCCAGCATGTTGCAAGTCGTCGTCCCAGCCATACGCTGAGGTAACGAAACCTTTCATAGTTCGCCGATACGTGTCAAATAGCCATTCCGAGTCTTCAGGTACGGCCTGCCGATAATCCAGATTCATCACAACCGCCGATCGCGTTAAGCAGGTCTTCGCCAGAGTATCGGATATAAAGGATTGGCATCAATCGGTAGGGTCAGCGAATGTCGACGGATGCATAATGCCGTTCACCGGACGGCTGGGTTCACGATCTGCGCTGGCCTGCCAGGGCTCGCGATGAACCGATGAAATGGACTCAGAGCCGTCAGGTTGCTCTGCTGCTAGCGGACATTGATTGAGACAGCCGCGGACACTGATGTAGTCGTCGCTACAGACCTTGATTCGCTGCTGCCGACACAGAACTCGCTCTGCGGAGACGGGGGCCGCGGCTTCGCTCGAAGACGCCTGGTCCACCATCTACCGACTCAAGACCACTCTGAGAGACTCGCCCGTGTCGTAACGCCCCCTTTGAAAGGTGATCCTGACGGCCCACTATGCGGTATGTTGCTGCTGGAGTTGCGATGTCCGCTGCTGGGCGGATTGTGCCTCACCTCGTCAGACGGGTAGCCGCACCGACCGATTGGGGCTCTGTGGAGGTCGTCGCATCGATCATGGGCCCTCCACTCGATAGCCCTTCGCCGGGCTGCCGGCTTTCCCGCATTGCGGGCTGATTTTGATGTTGCAGAAGAATCCGGAAGATGAGTCCGTGCGTGATCAGCAGAAGGGGTACAACCAGAGTCGGAATGAAGTAGGTCGCGCCCAACTGTCCCGCCACGAGCCCGGCATCATTGGCCTGATAGAACGCGTTCAGGAGATCTGCCAGGCCCCAACAGTTGAAGATCCAGGCGACCACAATGCCGGCCCCGCGTGGCAACAATACCAGTGATAGCGACGCGAGTGTCGCCGCAGCGAGGTCCCCGTAGGCGGCGGAATACGCGAAGGCAGACGGCAGTTCGGGCGACACGACGCCTGGGACGAGGAATGCCAACCCAATGAAGCGGAAGCTGTGCAGGATGAGAAGAGGCCGCAGCGCATCGACTGGTCGCAGGAGACGGAGTTTTGGCCAGACGTATCGCCTGGTGACGATTCCCCATGTGCTGAAGCTGAATGCGATGCTAACGAAAAAACAGAGCTGGGGCAGCATGAGACTCTCCTTTGGTACGAATTCCCGCGATCGCTCGTGAGAAACTTAAGCGCGCAGCGTGCGTAGCTCTGTGGTCACAGCGCCTCGCTCCGCGTGAGGCATCGCATGCTCGCGCAGCCAGACCTTGGACTCAGGGGCAAACTGCGGTTCTGACGGGAACGGACGGCGTAGTTCACGGTCGTAGCGCTCGAGATCGAAACCGGGGCTGAGCGGGGCGAACACGAACTGCGCGAACTGGCGAAGCCAATTGCCAGGCGCCCGCCGGTTGCCGGGAAGCGCCGCGTAGCGACGCGCGATCGTCTCGAAGTCCTCGGCGGGCTGACCGGTCACATCGAGCACGTCCGTGGTCGGAGCGCCCAGCTCAAAAGCCCCGCGTCTGTGATCGTCAATGTAGTAGCGAACGCCGCTGATCAGGTCGATCGGCAAGCCGCCCATCCGGGCGGCCTTCATGAATAGCCAGATCGGCATCGGCACGACCTTGACCGATCGTCCGACGGCCCGGCCGATCGCTTTGGCCATGTCCCCCGCGCCAAGGAGCTCCGGCCCAGTGGGGCGGTAGCGCTTCCCGGCGTGCCGCGCAGGATCCATCAGGGCCGCGACGGCGACTCGCGCGATATCCTCGTTGGACGGTGGCGCGTTACGGCTATCGCCATAGATCCAGGGAAATACTCCGAGGTGCGCAGCAAATCCAGTCAGTGCGAGGTAGGCGTCAGCGAAGAAGCCCGGCCTCACGATCGTATGCGCGACTCCCGGCGTCATCGAGAACAGCCGATCGACGAGCCAGAGCTGCCGGGTCATGAGGGCGGGATGCGAGGGACTGGACAGCCACTGGGTCAGGCTAACGATGTGTTCGAGCCCGGATTCCCTGGCGGCGACGGCGAACGCGACCGCGCCCTGAATCATGTAGGGATCGAAAGGCGGACAAAAGTAGGCGCGCTGAACGTCTTTCAGCGCGTCGGCGACGCGCTCGACGTCACTCATGTCGACGACCGCTATCTCGGCCCCCTGCGTTTTCAGTCGCACGCTGCGGCCATCTTCCCGGCGCACCATAGCGCGTACGGGATAGCCGGCCTTCAGCAGTTCGGCAACGACGACGCTGCCGGTCTTCCCGGTCGCGCCGGTTACGAGGATCCTTGGCTTGAGCACGATCGCCTCCGAGCAGTCGTGGTACTCATAAGTACCAGATGGTTGCTCCAGTATGGTACTCTGCGGTACCGAATGTCAAGATAGACAATGATGACCAAGGTATCGCTGTCAAAGGACCGCCAGGAAGGCCGCGACGAAACTGAGGTGCGCGCGCGTATTCTCGATGCAGCCTTCGCGTCGTTCATGACGAGTGGCTACGCGGCGACCAGCACGCTTGAGATCGCCACGCGCGCGCGGGTTTCGAAACGAGAACTTTATGCGCTGGTGGGCAACAAGAAGGAAATGCTAATCGCATGCATCAGCGCGCGCGCCACGAGACTGCAGGTACCCGCTGACTTGCCTGTGCCGCACGACCGCGAGACACTCGCGAACGTATTGACTTCCCTCGGGACGCAGCTCGTCCGCGAGATCACCGATCCAACGGTCATCGCGGTCTTCCGACTGGCAATCGCCGAGGCGGTCCACGCGCCCGAGGTGGCGCAAGCGCTCGACTCGACAGGGCGAGAGACAAGTCGTGCCGCCTTGCGTCAAATCATGGCCCGGGCTCAGGCGTCCGGACTTCTGAATGGCCGTCCTGCCGACCTTGCCGAACAGTACGGCGGGTTGCTGTGGGGTAATTTGATGGTTAGCCTGTTGCTTGGCGTCGCCGAGCGGCCGAACTCACGCGAAGTCGCGGCACGTGCCCGCAACGCCACAGCTGTCTTTCTTCAACTTCATCCGCTCCCGTAGCGCTGCGATGCCCCGCCAATACATCTAATGCGTGGATGATCCATCCGATGCCACGCCATTTGGAAATTCCGGGAACGGCTCCCGGGTGACCGCTATCGAGAAACCCGCGAGGCGAGCTTGAGTGACAGTTCTGGCCGACGACTGCTGGGCGTTAAGGTTTATTCGATGCCTGCCATCGGCCGCAGGAATGTGCCTGCCTCCGCGCATGTCGACAGGCGTCGAATAAACCCTGAACGAAACCCGCCCGATGCTCAAAGCACGGATGTCGGCCTTAGCCGACGTTCATCGACAGGTGTCGGTGCGTCGACTGCGGGTTGATTTGCCGCCATTCGCCAACCGGCGTCGGCGAATGGCAGCTCTCACCTCCGTCGAGCGGGTCCCCATGATGCGGAACGGACGCCTGAATGTCTGAGCGACGGTGCGAGCGATTGACGCTTGACCGTATCCGTAAGTTCGATGTCGCCACCCCGTGGTTGAGACAGGCGTCCCCTCGAATATCCAATGCCGCCCCCTTTCGGAGACTGCGACCCTCCGACTGGCACCGGCGGATTCACATAGTGGCTGAACAGGTTCTGCTCGCTACCAAGTGCCGGTTCGCCCTCTTTTCTGCACGACTGAGAAAACTAAAGAGGCTCTACACGGCTTCGTTCCGGTTCGCGCGATCCAATACGCACGCTCACCACAACACACGGTTCGAAAAGCAGGCCGAACGTGATGCTGATTTTCCACGAAACGCAAATGCCACAGAAGGCGCAAGTGATGTAGATTAGGATCTCGTTACGACCCACCACTGTATCTTCGAATCGGTCGCCATCGGAGTTAGTTCTGAAGTTGCACAGGAGCCGGCGTGAACACGAAGCATAGCAAGAAGGGGCATCTCGAAGCCGCGGCGTCACACCACGAGCAGGCCGCGCGACATCACCGCGAGGCTTCCCGGCATTTCGAGGAAGGTCGAGACTTTGCTCACGCCGCACATCAGGCGATGATGGCCCATGGCCACACGTTGCATGCGATCGATCACGCACACGACGCTGGTGCGCACAGCACCAATACGCCGTCGATAACGCCTCCATCGACCGGCTCAGGCGTAAGTGCCGCGGACGTGGCAAAACATCATGCGGCGGCCGTGGAGCTTCACACGCAGGCGGCGCAGCATATGCGCCACGCTGTCAATCTCTTCGATCAGGATCGTAGCGCGGTCTCCCACGACGCACAGCTAGCACTCTCCCTCGCACTGCGCGCTTTGTCCCATGGCAACGAAGCAGCCAGACTCTTTGTCAAGCTCGCTGTCAATGGTGCTTCGTGAGTTAAGGTTGGTTGAATTCAAGCCGGTCATCCCGTACGGTGAAGTATTCGGAGTGGTGCGGTATCCGTTTACACCGCCTATTGAGCGCACCGAACGCTGAAACGCTTTCTGCACGGCATGCACGCCGTAAAGCACCAGGTTGTCGCGCGGATCTACGGTCGTGGGCCTGCCGTAAAGATCCGCGCATTGATTGGTATGGAGCAATCCAGCGTGCCACTCTCGACTAGACCTTTCGCTCCAGCAGGTCTGTTGCGAAAGACTTTGCGTGCGCTACGGCCTCGTGCGCGTCGAGGAATACTCCGAGCTGCTCCCAGCGTTCCTCGACCCCATATGTTCCTTTCATACCGAGTGCCCTCTGAACGAGCAATTGCGCTGCGTACCTGCCGTCCTCCAATGGTCGAGCTGTCGCTATTACCTTGTGCGGAAGGTCGGATCTTTCTAGCTGGACCAACTCGACAGGACCGCCAGGTACACCGATATCTTTCAACTCGTTCCTGACTTTGCAGTCCGGGCAGTAGAAGCACCACCCCTCGTCCTCGTGATTGGATCTGACCTGCCCGCGAGCCAGCACGGCACGACATTCAACGTTTTCGCAGATGAACGGCATAGCGGTTTCCGGAGTTGTTTGAAAGAAATCCTAGCATGTCCGCCGACGGCCAACCATCGACATTGTTGCCTGCCTGAGGCTAAGGAAAACCCTCAAACGCGAGCCGGTGAGGTCGCGTCAGCCTGCCGCATAGTCGCCATGATCAGGTATAGACCACCGCCGATCGCCCCAGCAGGTGATCCAGGTCGAACCGACGGCCATTAGTGCCCTGAATGGGCCCCGCGCGCCGTCGACGCCGGCCTCCCTGGTTTGGTTGAGCACCCGCTCCTCGGAATGCCGTGGCTGAACGCAGGATGTACCGCCTACCCCTCTGCGTTCCGCAAGACAGCAATTGAAGGGAAATGCTTAGTACATGCAGGATTCTTTGCATTGTGATCGTCACCATGGCGACCAATGGGTGCATGGCTGCGGACGCGGCAAGTACGTGCGCTCCAGCATTGCCCGAAGTCGATGCACAACATGGCTTTAAGATCCGGCCCGACTATAGCCTTCTCATCTGGACCGTTCGCCGCCTTTCTGCTGCGTTGAACCGTGCAGCGAAGGGCCTCGACCTCCGCTGCCCAGCGCAGTATCACTCGCGAGACCGGCCAACGTGATGCTAAGTGCGGTGCCTCTGCCCGTGGCCGGCACACACAACACCGTGTCGCGGGATCCCCCGTGATGCAATGCATGTATAGACCCGACGCCTTTTGCAAGCTTGGGGATGATGCCGAGCCCGGTTGCAGGCCGACCGAACCGGGCGTTGTCGGCAGCGGTAATAAAGTCTCACGTCATCGCGAGCTGAAAGCCACCGCCAAGCGCAAAGCCCGCGATAGCAGCAATTGCACGCTTGCGCACCGGACATATCGTTTCTCAATTGCGCATGATGAAGTGCGCGCTTTCCGACCTCAGCGAAGTCAAGGTTCGCTATCGCGGCGATATCTGCGCCTGCAGCGAACGACTCACTGCCAAACACTACAATGCAGCCGATGCAATCGCCCGCATCGTATGCAAGCAGTGCCGCGCCGGGTTCATCCACCAGCACGTCATTGAGCGCATTCAGCTGTTGCGGCCGATGCAAGGTGATGACACGGGCTCGAAGAACACCATCGCCAGGTTCGTGGTAAGGATCTTGTCGTAGTGCGTTGAGGAACCCCTTGATTCTGTCAAGGCCCTGAAGCGCTCGCCACGGGTCACGCACCCATGACGTCCGGCGGATGCTTCGCCACATAACGCCCCGGATCGTCGCCGAGCATGCCGTCGGTCCAGTAGCTGCGCTTGTTCTTCGACGCCGGATTGATCACGCCCGCTATATGTCCACTCGCGCCGAGCACGAACTGCGTCTCGCCGCGCACGAGTTGCGTCGAACAATACGCGCCCTTCCACGGGACGATGTGATCCTCCTGCGTGCCGAAGATGTAGCCCGGCATGTCGACGTGCCCAAGGCCCACCGGCGTGCCGCACACGACGAGCCGTCCCGCCTTGCACAGGTTGTTCCCGAGATACATGTTGCGCAGATACCAGGCGTACATCGGTCCGGGCACGTTGGTGCCATTGGCGTTCCAGTAGAGCAGATCGAACGCCTGCGGTGCGCCCGCCCTTCAGATAGTTGTTCACGACGCGACATCGTCGTGGCGACCGCGCCGTCTACACGCAGATGCGGCGCCCGCGTGAAACCATACCACCCGCTGTCAGCCAGCGCCTGTTGTCGCACCCAATGCCGACATTGGGGCAGGTTGGGCTCTACGTCAGCAACATGGCGGATTGCTGACGGTGGCAGCATCGACCAGCCGGAGGGCAGCTTCCGGCATCAGCGAACTCACGCTCCCGAACCCATACCAGCCGCTGACACCATGAGGGATCAACGACCGCTTAGGCCGATCAGCCGACGGACTCCGCCCTTTCCCTCGCACGCGCGGCGCCCGACCTAGGAGGATTGCCGTGATAAGGCGCGGGTTATCACGGCAAGGGACACGCGGGGTGGCGGATCCGCCTTGGAGTCAACGGGTGGCCCCTTAGAACCTTCCGATGACGGCAGCGGCTACGGCACCAGCCGAGCTACGGAGCCTGTCTGTTAGTTCCTGAAGTAATCTGCGGATTCGTCGAATGTGCTTTCGGTCGGCTCTCGGGCGTGTCGTGCGGTTTTCAATGGGCGGGATAGCGATCGTCAATGCTGACTCTTGGGGGCGTTCCCGAGCCGATCGAGGCATCGTCACCAAAGCTAGTCAGCGGAAAACAACAGCCGAGAAACGCCGCCGTTCAATGCAGGCAGCAAACTGCAGGCGTGCGTGTGGCTTTCCTTGCCACGGCCATGACAAGGCCCATGCAGCAGCAAACGGCTTCCTTTCCGGACCATGTGAGTTTGTAGCCGGGACCGCCGCAGCGCGCGCGCAAGTCTGACGGAGCCTTGTTTGTCGATGCACGAGAACATCAATGATTGGAAACATGCGTAATGAGCACGTCCCTGACTAAGGCACTCGCAGCGGCCCGGCAACGCGGAAGAGATCGCGCGATTGCTGTGTTC
>NZ_JAWRXV010000992.1:0-263 GCF_046534875.1 Paraburkholderia sp. SIMBA_054
GCGGTGCAATTACGCCGATGCGCAAGTCTTCGGCGTCGCGCGCCAAAGCAAGCACGCGCGCGCCCAACGGAATCAATCCGCCGACGAGGCCATCGGGCGTACCGCGTCCATCGTAACGCTCGTACTGGTGGCGGATCATGGTTTGCACCGCGCTCAATTGCGAAACAGGCGTGAGCGCCATCTGGCCATGCAGCGGATGAAGCTGGTACAGCTTCGCTTCCTGCGGTTGCAGCTTCGCGATCGGCGTTTTCAGCAAAGCGTCG
>NZ_JAWRXV010000993.1:0-263 GCF_046534875.1 Paraburkholderia sp. SIMBA_054
TTGCAGGTGCCGATTGCGTTCTGCATCTTCATCGCCGCGGTGATCGTGCTGGGATGGCTGCTCAGGCGCAGTCCCTTCGGCCTGCGTCTCTATCTGATGGGCACGAATCCGAAGGCCGCGTTTTACGCGGGCATTCCGCGCGCGCGCATGCTCATCACGACCTATGCGATGTGCGGCGTGCTCGCGTCGCTTGCCGGCCTGATCAGCGCGACGCATACGTCCAGCGCGAAATGGGATTACGGCAACTCGTATCTGCTGATCGC
>NZ_JAWRXV010000994.1:0-263 GCF_046534875.1 Paraburkholderia sp. SIMBA_054
CTGGCACCGAAACAAGGCACTGATAGCGCCCTGGCGATGGCAATGGGCCATGTGATTTTAAAAGAGTTTCATCTCGATAATCCCAGCGACTACTTTATCAACTACTGCCGCCGCTACAGCGACATGCCGATGCTGGTAATGCTGGAGCCTCGCGACGATGGTAGCTACGTTCCCGGGCGCATGATCCGCGCATCTGACCTGGTGGATGGACTGGGCGAAAGCAACAATCCGCAGTGGAAAACCGTAGCAGTTAATACCGCAGG
>NZ_JAWRXV010000995.1:0-263 GCF_046534875.1 Paraburkholderia sp. SIMBA_054
CGATCATGAAGCGACGCGCTTCATGGCCTTCAGCAGCAATCTTGACCGCACGTTCCAAGCCGAACTTGCGCACCAGTGTCTTATCGTCGGGACGAATATTGCCACTGGTAAAGCCGCCGTTGCGGCTGGAAGCGCCAAACCCCAGTTGTTCCCGCTCGAAAACCTGAACCTTTCGCCCTGCGCGCGCCAGATAAAGAGCAGCGCAAAGCCCCGCATAACCCGCACCAACAATGGCAACGTCGCAATCCCGCTCGATTTCGTGG
>NZ_JAWRXV010000996.1:0-263 GCF_046534875.1 Paraburkholderia sp. SIMBA_054
TCGGACAGGCACTGCGCCGCGCGATCGAATCGTATGAAGCGGACCTTGATGTCGTGGTGGTCGGCACGGGCGGTCTCTCGCATCAGGTGCACGGCGAGCGCAGCGGCTTTAACAACACCGAATGGGACATGGAGTTTCTGGACCTGATCGTTCACGAGCCAGAGCGTCTTGCCGCGATGAAGCATGTCGACTATGTGCGCCTGGGCGGCGCGGAAAGCGTCGAAACGATCATGTGGCTCGCGATGCGCGGCGCGCTCGGGACT
>NZ_JAWRXV010000997.1:0-263 GCF_046534875.1 Paraburkholderia sp. SIMBA_054
GCACGCCTCTGGATCTCGATCAGTTGCAAACCTTCATAGCCATAGCGGATGCGGGCAGTTTTACGCGGGCAGCCGATGCTGTTTTCAAGACGCAATCCGCTGTTTCCATGCAGATGCGCCGGCTGGAAGAGCGTATTGGTAAACCGTTATTTGAACGTGATGGACGGATCAATCGTCTTACTGAAGAGGGCGAGCGGCTTCTGCTTTATGCACGCCGCATGATGCAGCTCAATGGTGAAACCATAGCTGCGTTTGATGACACT
>NZ_JAWRXV010000998.1:0-263 GCF_046534875.1 Paraburkholderia sp. SIMBA_054
TGGTCGGTTCGGCGTGGGCGCTGGCGGCGGACATTGCGCCATCTTCGATGATTGCCTCTGTCAGTTCGATCCAGAACTTCGGCGGATATTTTGGCGGTGCGTTCTCGCCGGTCGTCGCGGGGTTCATCGTGGACCGTACCGGCTCGTATGCGCTTGCATTCATCTCGGGCGGCGCCATTGCCGGATGCGCGGCACTGTTCTACTGGTTCATGGCTCGCGAACCGATTCTGGGAGACGAGGCTGCGTGAACGAGACGGCTCGAG
>NZ_JAWRXV010000170.1:0-1229 GCF_046534875.1 Paraburkholderia sp. SIMBA_054
GACCGCCGAAACCCGCCAGCGCGCCGCAAACGAAGCAGACCTTCGCCGCAACACCGGCCAACAGCCAGTCTGCAAGGCGACGGCCACGCGAAGCGACGGCATCGAGAAGTGCATTGCGGCGTCGCTCAGTCGCAATCGACACCGCGAACAGAAACGCCGCAACTGCAAGCACCATGAGCAGCCGCTTCCCGACTTCAGGGCTGACGAGTTCTTCGTGATGAAGGACGGCTCGCGCGAGCGACTGAAGCACCGGCACGACCGCGTAGTGGTTGGCCGCATACGAAACCGCAGCGCCAGCCACCGCGGACTGGGCGCAACGAATGAACATCTTGCCGACCGGAGTCGACGGTTTTTGTGGGGTCATTGAGACTCCTCCAGTTTGAGATTGGGAATTCGATGCCCCGCCGAAGCGGGGACATCAGAGAGGTATAGCGTCGCGCCCAGAACGGGTACGACTCAGACGGAGACCTTGGCCTTCGCAGGCTTTCTGGTCTTTTTCACAGGTGGCTTTGGCGCGTCATAGCCAAAGCGCGCCCATGCCGCCGGATCGATGGGAATCGGATTCGTTCGCCCCGTTGCGAGGTTCACGAATACGCCCGAGAAGTTGAGGCCACCATTGCGAAACAGTGACCACAACAGGTTGAACGCCTGCACCGAGATCGCCTGATTGATGACCAGCGACTGCTTGCGCAGTGCATCGGCCATCGAACAGGACGGCGCATCGTCGCCCTTGTCATTCTTCGGATTCAGCAGGTCCGGAAACAGATCGCCCACATGGGGCAACCTGTCACGCCGTGCCTTGCCGAACTCGCCGAGAATCACCTGGCCACGATCCGTCTCGTTGCCGCAGTCAAGGTAATAACGAACCTTGCCGCGCTTCGCCGCCTGCGCGATCGCGTAACGCGCACGGCGCGAATCAACGCAGCCGATCACCATATCCGCGTACAGATTCAGCTTCGAATCGACGCGTCGCGGCTCGGCCTTCCAGTTCGTGCCCATCAGCAGGTTCAGCCGGTTGACCAGCAACGTCGCCTTGTACTGGCCGACGTCGTTGGGATAGAAGCCCTGCCTGCCAACGTTGAACTCGCTGACCGTGTCGTCGTCATAGACCACGCATTCAATTCCGCCCGGGTGTCCGAGCTCGATCATTGCGTGATGCAGCCGCGCAAGCGAGGGAAGCAAGGCGCTGCCGGTACCGCCAGCGCCCACAACCACCACCTTCCACGGCC
>NZ_JAWRXV010000999.1:0-263 GCF_046534875.1 Paraburkholderia sp. SIMBA_054
GGTTCGCCCTGCGCCGGGTACGCGCGCACCATGCCCTCGCGCAGCGTGGTCAGCAGCGGCGCATGACGCGGCAGCACGCCGAAGCCGCCGTCGGTGCCCGGCAGCCCGACCTCGCGCACCTCGCCCGACCAGATCGGTCCGGTCAGGCTGACGATCTCGAGTTTGAGGGTGGTCGGTTCGCTCATCGCGGCAGCACGGGCGGACCCGCCGTCTGTCGTGGAGGCTCCAGTATCCCGATCCGGCCGTTGCGCCGCGTCAAGGCG
>NZ_JAWRXV010001000.1:0-263 GCF_046534875.1 Paraburkholderia sp. SIMBA_054
CTCCGCTCTCCCATCGGCGCAACCGGGCGGCGATGCCTTCGGGGTTCGGATTGTCGAGGAAAGGCCGGAGCGCTCCGATCGTACGTTGTTCCACCGGAAGATCCGCAAGCCCATCGATGGCGGTGGCAATGTCGCGCAGTTCGGTGACAGACAACTGCCCCGACAACGACCCCACCAGCTTTCCAATCCAGTCTGCGAGGAAGATCTTGTTTTCTGGCGTCAGGTCGAGTGCCTTAAGTGGCGCACAACCGGTAGGCTTGCCG
>NZ_JAWRXV010000171.1:0-1229 GCF_046534875.1 Paraburkholderia sp. SIMBA_054
TGGAGGGTAGCGAGCATCGTCGCGCCTTTCATCGGGCCGCCGTTATCGGAGTGCAGGATCACCTGTTCGGGCTGTATCGCTTCGCGTGCGCAAAGGTCTCTGAGGACTTCGCTGGCCAGCGCGCTGCTTTCCTCGGCATAGACCTGCCAGCCGACAATCTTGCGGCTGAAGACATCGAGAAACAGATACAGATAAAAAAACTGTCCACGAATCGTCGCCGGCAGGTAAGTAATGTCCCAGGAATACAGCTGGTTCGGCGCGTCGGCGCAGACTGCGCGCGGTTTGCTGCGTGCGCGGGCCGGCCGTTCGCTGCGCCGGTGGGCGAGCTGGTTCGCTTCGCGCAGCACCCGGTAAAACGTCGATTCCGAGGCAATGTAGCGTTGCTGGTCGGCCAGTCGTGGCACGATCTGGCTCGGTGGCAGATGAGCGAATTCAGCAGAGTTGGCCACCGCCAGCAGTTCGGCGCGTTCATCGGCCGACAGCTTGTGGGCAGGCTCATGGCGGCGCAAGGTGCGCCCGTCCACCGCTTCAGGACCGGCGCCTTGCCAGCGCTGCACGGTGCGCGCGCTCAGCCCCAGCATGGCGCACGCACGTGCCTGGCGAGCCCCGGCTGCGATCGCCTCGTCGATCAGAGCCTTCAATGTCGCGCGCTGTTCGGCAGAAGTCATTCGTCCTCGTCCCCGAACAGCGCCTGATACTTTTTTGAGAGCACCAGCAACGCAGCCGCTTCCGCCAGCGCACGGTCCTTACGCTTGAGTTCGCGCTGCAATTGCGCATTGGCCTGTTTGAGATCGCGCACTTCCGGCGCGTTGGCGCGTGGGCTCACGGTGTCGCCAGAGCAGAACTGCGCACGCCACTGGGCCAGATGATGGACAAACAGGCCCCGTTCGCGACACCACGCGTTCAGTGCTTCCTCATCCAGTCCATGGCTCTGTTGCAAGGCCAGCAGGCGCTCTTCCAGAGACCAGTCTTGTGGGCGCCGTGCATCGCTCGGGCCCGGATTGCGGCTTGCGGCGTTAGACACCCGGATCCACTTCCTCAAGGTTAATACATTCATGTTCAGTTCCGCGGCAACCGCTCCTACGGAGCGGTTGCCGCGTTGCAGGGCCTTCGCCAGCGCCTGCTCTCTGAATTCTACAGAATACGTCTGTTTCGTCTTCAACCTGCACCTCTGAGTTCTCTTCAAATGATGAAAATTCAGAGGCGACAACTAGTGTGACGCCGGGGGC
>NZ_JAWRXV010001001.1:0-262 GCF_046534875.1 Paraburkholderia sp. SIMBA_054
GAGCGCTGAGCGTCGAGAAGATGTTCGCCCCCGCGCCCGAGCCCGCGCCTTCGGCTGCGACTGCGCCTGCGAAGAATGCGGCGCAAGCCGCTAGTTCGCCGGCGCCTGGCTCCGCAGCGGCGGCACCGTCGGCGGCATCGGCGGCAAGCGGCGCGCAGAACAACGCTCAGCACGAAGCGCAAAAAAGCGCGGACAAACCCGCACCGCCGCTCGACCTCTCGATCAAACGCTTCGTACTGAACGACGGCACCGTCAACGCGCG
>NZ_JAWRXV010001002.1:0-262 GCF_046534875.1 Paraburkholderia sp. SIMBA_054
TAATCCAGTACCTTTTTTCCCATTGTAGAGTAATAATAGTGGTAGTGCAGAAATCATCATCCATTGGTAATCACTAAACGGAAATAAATGATTTATAATACCGTCCTTGACTACTCCCCATTTAGCGTAAGCAGTAAAGATAATCAAATGAAAAATGATATATACAATAGTAATTCCTACTTTACTTCTACTTAAATAAAGTAGAATACCCAGCAATACAAAGAAAATACCACCCTCAACAAAGAATATATTTCCTAATATT
>NZ_JAWRXV010001003.1:0-262 GCF_046534875.1 Paraburkholderia sp. SIMBA_054
ACCGCCAGATTTCGGAGTTAAACCCCGCAACCCGGCGCGCGTCGCGCATCAAGCGCCCACACTTATCGGCTGTTAGTTTTTAAAGATCGGTTCGCACACTTCACAGCGCCCACTGCAACCACCCTGGCACTGCTTCGTTCTGCGTCGCTGCATCAGCAGCAGAGAAGCGAGATTATGAAGAACTTCCGTCGCGCCGTCAACAGGTTTTTGCTACTGACTGAACCCGCCGCCACCGCTGGAAGCCTTGCCGCTATTGGCTCTC
>NZ_JAWRXV010001004.1:0-262 GCF_046534875.1 Paraburkholderia sp. SIMBA_054
CCCGATTCCTGTAACAGCTTCAGCGCCGCACCGCCCGCGCCGATAAAGACAAATTTGGCGCGGATGTTCTGTGCAGTGCCGTTTTTCAGATCGGCAACAGTAACGGTCCAGGTGTTATCGTCATTACGCTTTAGGGCGCGGACTTCGCTGCTGAGTTGCAGCGAGAAGTTAGATTTCTTCTGCAAGGAAGCAATTAACTGGCGGGTGATCTCGCCATAGTTCACATCAGTGCCAATTTCTGTGCGTGTTGCCGCTACTTTCT
>NZ_JAWRXV010001005.1:0-262 GCF_046534875.1 Paraburkholderia sp. SIMBA_054
GTGGGCTGCAGTACGCAAAGGTCCACTGCGGCATACCGCGACACCGAAATCGCGCTTGGAAACGCGCGCGAGTCGGCGCGCGTCGATTGCCCGACCCAGGCCGACTGTGAACGCTTGTGGCGACGCACCGAAATATATGTGACGCAACACTCTGCGACGCCGGTCCGCCGCTCCGATGACTCGAAGATCGAAACGGCCGAGCCGCATACGTTCGGCGCCGTCTATGTATGGGCAACCCGAACGACCGGCGGCAAGGGCACCT
>NZ_JAWRXV010000172.1:0-1218 GCF_046534875.1 Paraburkholderia sp. SIMBA_054
CAAAGTGATCGATTCTATGTGCTCATGATGTTCGCGCTCGTGTCCAGTTGTCGGTTGATCGATAGACCCGAATCGAACTCAGTCTGCAACTGGTTCGAGCTTGAAATCATGGCCATATTTCAGCATGGCCCAAGCCAATCTTGCGTTCTTTGCGGCGATCGCGATGGCCGCCCGCCAGTAGCCCCGTCGCTCGATCAGGGTTCGAGCCCACCGGCTGAAGCGATCCTGTTTCTCGCCGAGACTGGCAATAACGGCGCGCGCACCGTTGACCAGCAGGCCTCGCAGATAGGCGTCGCCTGCCTTCGTGATGCTGCCCAGCCGGGCCTTGCCGCCACTGCTGTATTGACCGGGCGTGAGTCCGATCCAGGCTGCCACCTGCCGGCCGTTTCTGAAGTCGTGCCCGGCTCCGATACTGGCGAGCAATGCACTGGCCGTGGTTGGGCCGATGCCGCGCAACTGCATCAGCCTCTTGCTGCGCGCATCCTCACGCGCGATCTCAGCGATCGCACGGTCGTATTCGAGCAGGCGATCCTCGATATGGCCGGCATGCTCAAGCAGATCGCTGATGCTGCGCTTCGCCCAGCCAGGCAATGTGTCCAGATGTTCTGTGATGTGTCTGCGCACCTTCTCCGGGCTCTGAGGCAGCACCACGCCGAATTCCGAGAGCAGGCCTCGCAACCGGTTGTAGGTCGCGGTCCGCTCTTCAACGAAACCTTGTCGTGTCCGATGCAGGCAAAGCGTTGCCTGCTGATGTTCGTCCTTCAGTGGCACAAAACGCATGCTTGGGCGCGTCACCGCTTCGCAGATCGCAGCAGCATCCGCCGCGTCGTTCTTGCCGCGCTTGCCGGACATGCGATACGGCGCCACAAGGTTGGGCGCCATGAGCTTGACCGTATGGCCGTGCTGCTGGAACAGGCGTGCCCAGTGATGCGCACCGGAGCAGGCCTCCATGCCGATGACGCACGGCGGCAACTGCGCAATCAACATCGCCAGTTGATCGCGCGGAACACGTGGCTTGACCAGCATCGCTTTGCCGGCCTCGTTCACGCCGTGAACGGCGAATACATTCTTGGCAAGATCGATTCCGATAGTGACAATAGGCATGGACTTCCCCTCTCGCTGGTGTCGATGAACGTTCGCAACTTCATCCTGGCACATTGATGCCGACTCGCGGCTTCCGCCGCAGCCTCGGGACGGGGAAGTCCCTTTCATTCTCTA
>NZ_JAWRXV010001006.1:0-262 GCF_046534875.1 Paraburkholderia sp. SIMBA_054
CTGATGCTCGACGAAAACGGCATGATCTTCGACGACGGCGTGACCGTGCGCCTCGCCGACCAGCACTACATGATGACGACCACGACCGGTGGCGCCGCGCGCGTGCTGACGTGGCTCGAACGCTGGCTGCAAACCGAATGGCCCGACATGCGCGTGCGCCTCGCGTCGGTCACCGATCACTGGGCGACCTTCGCCGTGGTCGGCCCGAATAGCCGCAAGGTCTTGCAAAAGGTTTGCCACGACATCGACTTCGCGAACGCGG
>NZ_JAWRXV010001007.1:0-262 GCF_046534875.1 Paraburkholderia sp. SIMBA_054
TGCGGCCCGCGGGTGGTGTGCTCGCCATGCGACGGGCGGCCCGCGCGCGGAGCCGGACGGGTTCCGGTATCGAGCTGGATCGTCGAGATGGCGCGCTTGTAGATGCCCTGCAGGCCGACGGGCGTGCGCAGCATCACCAGATATTGGTCGCACGACTCGATGCACCCTGTCAGGCGGATGCCGTTGACAAGGTAAATCTCAACGCGCTTTCGTTCTTTGCGCGCGGCGGTCATGAAGTCGTTTTGCGGATGCGATTCTGCGG
>NZ_JAWRXV010001008.1:0-262 GCF_046534875.1 Paraburkholderia sp. SIMBA_054
CTGCTTCTCGATTACCGGCGCCGACGGTTCGCTCACCGTCTCGCCGCTCCAGCCGAACCAGACTCCGCCGGTTTCCTTCAACGCGTCCAGCACGCCGATCGCCAGGCCACCCGCTGCGGGCCGGCCCTCCTGGGTCGGCGCGACACGATTCGATACCACGATCAGTCTGCTCATTGGTGCTCCACCTAGTTCAGTTGTTTCGTTGCATGCGGACATGTGCGGCAGGATTGCACGCAAGTCGCGTGCCGTTTCGGTGCAAATG
>NZ_JAWRXV010001009.1:0-262 GCF_046534875.1 Paraburkholderia sp. SIMBA_054
TTTATAATATAAAAATTGATTTACGCATGTAGTATAGACGTTTATTACACCCACTAAACATCCAATATATGTAATATTTGAATTGGATTGTAGACATACATTGGTTAACATAAAAATTTATCATTATTTTTAGGTTTTATACATTACCAATGGCTAATTTTGTGTTATTAGATTTTACTGTTTATGATTTTATATGCTACCGTATGTTTATACTTTGTTACAGTAAAGATAAAACTATATATATTAATTAATAAAAAAGAGT
>NZ_JAWRXV010001010.1:0-262 GCF_046534875.1 Paraburkholderia sp. SIMBA_054
CGCGATGCAACGCGACATTGACGACGCCGAAGCTCGCCAGGTTCAGATCGCGCGCGAGCCGTTCGGCGAGCCATGCGCCGCCGCTGTAAATGCCGGCCAGCACGGCGTCGTCGGCGCCGTCGTGCGCACCGAGCTTGTCGCCGTACGCGGCGCGAATCTGGTCGAGCAGCGCGCGGTATAGCGCTTCAGCGTCAATGGAACTCATGGGTGTCGGAAAGTCCGTCAAGATATTGCTGAAGGATGATGCTGGCGGCTTCGGCGT
>NZ_JAWRXV010000173.1:0-1212 GCF_046534875.1 Paraburkholderia sp. SIMBA_054
TAAGGCAACACTGATCAAGCCCGGTAAACACGCCTGAGTTGCGACCAGGACATGTGTAAACTTCCGAGATCGGTCACGACAGCTGTGAAAGTGGGCATTCCAGCTGATGTTGGGCCCCTTGAGGGGCTCTGCACGGGTTTTTCGCCCGTCGTCGGCCCTTTACGGGCGCACCTGTGCCGTCGAACGATCTCGCCACATGTAGAGATTGGCCAGCGCAAGCGCGACGAAAGCGCGATTGGCGTTTTTCGCCAGACCGCGGTAGCGAACCTTCGTGAAGCCCCACAGCCGCTTCACGACCGCGAACACGTGCTCCACCCGGGCGCGGATCTTCGACTTGTTGCGGTTCTTGCGCCGCGCCACTTCGTCGACGATGTCCTTGCGGCGCGTGCGCTTGTTGGTGAAGTCACGCGCCTTCGGTGCCTTGCCATGGATCAGCGCTTTCTGGCTCGCGTACGCACTATCGCCGTACACGCGTTGCTCCTCACCGTGCAGCAGTTGTGGCAGCGGATGCTTGTCATGCACATTCGCGGCCGTCACGACCGCGCTATGCGCCAGCCCGCTCTGACTGTCCACGCCGATATGGAGCTTCATGCCGAAATACCACTGCTGGCCCTTGCGAGTCTGATGCATCTCAGGATCCCGGGCCTTCTCCTTGTTCTTGGTCGACGAGGGTGCGCCGATCAGGGTGGCGTCTACAATCGTGCCGCTCTTGAGCTTCGCTCCCCGCTCCTGCAACACAAGGCCTACCTCCGAGAAAATCCGCTCGCCGAGCTTGTGTTCTTCCAGCAGGTGCCGGAATTTGAGCATCGTCGTGGCGTCCGGCACCGTCTCGCTGCCAAGGTCAACGCCAACGAAACGGCGCAGGCTGAGACTGTCGTACAGCGCCTCTTCGCATGCAAGGTCGGCAAGATTGAACCAGTGCTGCACAAAATGAATCCGCAACATGCGCTCCAGCGCAATCGGCGGGCGACCATTGCCGCGTTTGGGATAAAACGGCTCCACCACTGCACACAGCTGCGCCCACGGCACGATCGCGTTCATCTCGTCGAGAAACGCTTCGCGTCGCGTAGGTTTGCGCTGCGCCCCAAATCCCGCGCATTGATCGACAGCCATCGCCAGTGTCAGTTGCTTCATCGCGTTTTTACTTTCGCCGTTGCATGTCCACGCTATAACGCATGACAGTCATGAACGGTGGACTTGATCAGCATTGCC
>NZ_JAWRXV010001011.1:0-262 GCF_046534875.1 Paraburkholderia sp. SIMBA_054
GCCGGCCACCGGCCTGCGCCAGGTGGCGGCCAACGTCACCCTGCTGATGCTGTTCAACGCCGATCCCGCCAACGCGGTCGACTTCCAGCTGCCGCCGATGCACGACGAGCACTGGCGCGTGCTGATCGATACCGCCCGCCACGGCGGGCGCTCGGCGCCCGGCGGCAGTCCATGGCCGGCGCCGCCGCGCTCGCTGGCCCTGCTGGCGGTGGAGCGCGACCGCATCGCCAGCAGCGCGAAGGTGGCGCCCGATGGCGGGCTG
>NZ_JAWRXV010001012.1:0-262 GCF_046534875.1 Paraburkholderia sp. SIMBA_054
GTCGAGGCCAATGAACAGGCCGAATTCGGTCTTGTTCTTGACTTCACCTTCAACAACGGTACCGACAGGGTACTTCTGGGCAAAGGTCGTCCACGGATTGTCGAGGGTCTGCTTGAGGCCCAGCGAGATACGGCGCTTGACCGGATCAACTTCGAGCACAACGACTTCGACTTCCTGCGTGGTGGAAAGAATCTTGCCCGGATGGACATTCTTCTTGGTCCACGACATTTCGGAAACGTGGATGAGGCCTTCGATGCCCGGC
>NZ_JAWRXV010001013.1:0-262 GCF_046534875.1 Paraburkholderia sp. SIMBA_054
CGAACCGACGACAGCGAGCCCGCATAGCGGCCGATGGGGGTGCGAATCGCGTCGCACAGGAATGCTTCGGTCATGTCATGTCTCCAGTGATGTGCTGCGCGCGCCGTGCCGTCAGCATGAATGCGTGGCGCGGGCGGATGCGTCGAGCATCGGCCGGGCGGCTGCCGGGCAGCCGTCGCGTGAATTCAGCTTAGCGCAGGATGGTGAACGATGCGTTCGAGTTGCCAGCCGTTTTGTTCTTTGTGCGAACATACGGTCATAT
>NZ_JAWRXV010001014.1:0-262 GCF_046534875.1 Paraburkholderia sp. SIMBA_054
GGTCTCGCGGTCGATGCCGCGCTCCGGCGCAAGCGTCGTTTCGAAGAGCCGGCGGATAAACGGATCGCCGCCGTCGTCGTCAAGTTCGATCGCGCGATGCAGTTCCGCGAGCCGGCCGCGAATGCGCTCGTGCAGTTCGGCGGTCGCGGCCTTCGTGAAGGTTACGACGAGAATCTGATCGGCGTTCAGGTTCTTCTCGAGCAGCAAGCGCACATACAGCGCGCAGATGTTCCACGTCTTGCCGGTGCCCGCCGAGGCTTCG
>NZ_JAWRXV010001015.1:0-262 GCF_046534875.1 Paraburkholderia sp. SIMBA_054
GAAGCGCAAAACGCCGTGCGCAACACCATCGCGCGGTATATGGCACTGTGCGATGTACCGGCGCGCGCGCTCGAACACGAATCGCTCGCGGCACTATTCACCGATGACGCCGTGTGGGAAGGCATCGGCCCGCAGTATGCGAACAAGTTCGGCCGCTTGCAGGGACCGGCGGACATCGTCGCGATGTTGCAACGCTACCTGCCGCCCACGCCGCACTTCGCGACCAACGTTCATTTTCTGACGAGCGAGCATATCGAAGTAG
>NZ_JAWRXV010001016.1:0-262 GCF_046534875.1 Paraburkholderia sp. SIMBA_054
TGGCGCGCGTGATGGGTAATGAAGTTGGGCTGAAATTAATGCCGCTCACCACCCAGCAACATATCGATTTTGTGCAGTGTACGTTTGCCCGTGCGGATACATGGGCGCTCTGGCAGGACAGCTATCCGGAAGATAAGCCGCTGGAAAGTCTGCTGGATATTCTGAAGCTCGGCTTCCGTGGCTACCGCCATCTGGCGGAGTTTGCGCCTTCTTCGGTGAAGGGCATATTCCGTGTGCTGACTTCTCTGGTTTCCTGGGTTGT
>NZ_JAWRXV010001017.1:0-262 GCF_046534875.1 Paraburkholderia sp. SIMBA_054
TAAATGACCTGTCGAGCGATGGCCGCCTCGTGGCGCAACTGCGCTTCCCACCTGGCGCCCGCCTGGTCGAGATGATGCGTGCCGTAGACATACGGCTGGCCATACGTCGTCGGGTCCTGCGGTGCGACATTGGCACTGTCCCGAAAGCGCTCCCACGCGCTCTCAGGGTTGTAGTCGGCGACCATGAACGACTGCGGCACGGTCTCTGTGTGGGTCTTCAGCGTCGTCACCGCCTCCACGCCGCCCGCTTCGAGACCGGCCG
>NZ_JAWRXV010000174.1:0-1188 GCF_046534875.1 Paraburkholderia sp. SIMBA_054
AGGGTGAAGGGGTTGCAATAAACTGGTGGCTGCGACTGTTTAATAAAAACACAGCACTCTGCAAACACGAAAGTGGACGTATAGGGTGTGACGCCTGCCCGGTGCCGGAAGATTAAATGATGGGGTGCAAGCTCTTGATTGAAGTCCCGGTAAACGGCGGCCGTAACTATAACGGTCCTAAGGTAGCGAAATTCCTTGTCGGGTAAGTTCCGACCTGCACGAATGGCGTAACGATGGCCACACTGTCTCCTCCCGAGACTCAGCGAAGTTGAAGTGTTTGTGATGATGCAATCTCCCCGCGGCTAGACGGAAAGACCCCATGAACCTTTACTGTAGCTTTGCATTGGACTTTGAACCGATCTGTGTAGGATAGGTGGGAGGCTATGAAGCTGGGACGCCAGTCTCAGTGGAGCCGTCCTTGAAATACCACCCTGGTTTGTTTGAGGTTCTAACCTTGGCCCGTGATCCGGGTCGGGGACAGTGCATGGTGGGCAGTTTGACTGGGGCGGTCTCCTCCCAAAGTGTAACGGAGGAGTACGAAGGTACGCTAGGTACGGTCGGAAATCGTGCTGATAGTGCAATGGCATAAGCGTGCTTAACTGCGAGACCGACAAGTCGAGCAGGTGCGAAAGCAGGTCATAGTGATCCGGTGGTTCTGTATGGAAGGGCCATCGCTCAACGGATAAAAGGTACTCTGGGGATAACAGGCTGATACCGCCCAAGAGTTCATATCGACGGCGGTGTTTGGCACCTCGATGTCGGCTCATCTCATCCTGGGGCTGTAGCCGGTCCCAAGGGTATGGCTGTTCGCCATTTAAAGAGGTACGTGAGCTGGGTTTAAAACGTCGTGAGACAGTTTGGTCCCTATCTGCCGTGGGCGCTGGATATTTGAAGGGGGCTGCTCCTAGTACGAGAGGACCGGAGTGGACGAACCTCTGGTGTACCGGTTGTCACGCCAGTGGCATCGCCGGGTAGCTATGTTCGGAAGAGATAACCGCTGAAAGCATCTAAGCGGGAAACTCGCCTTGAGATGAGATATCCCCGGGGCTTCGAGCCCCTTGAAGGGTCGTTCAAGACCAGGACGTTGATAGGTCAGGTGTGGAAGCGCAGTAATGCGTTAAGCTAACTGATACTAATTGCCCGTAAGGCTTGATCCTATAACAGGTGTGTCTTACCCCAACGGGGTGA
>NZ_JAWRXV010001018.1:0-262 GCF_046534875.1 Paraburkholderia sp. SIMBA_054
CTCCACCGCCTCTTCCAGGCTGTCGGCCTCGATCAGGTTGAAGCCGCCGAGCAGCTCGCGGGTCTCGGCGAAGGGACCGTCGGACACGCTGACCCGGCCGTCGCGGATGCGCACGCTGCGCGCGCTGGCGGCCGCTTCGAGCTGCTGGGACTGCAGCAGCTGGCCCTGTGCCTTCATCGCGTCGGCATTGGCGAAGCAGTGGCGCATCATGTCGTCGGCCTCGCCGTCGGGCAGCGCCTGCAGCAGTTTGTCGTCGTTGTAG
>NZ_JAWRXV010001019.1:0-262 GCF_046534875.1 Paraburkholderia sp. SIMBA_054
GCACGCTAACAGACCGCACATCCTGAAGAGGCCAGCCCATGCGCGCAGCGGCGAGTGAAAGAGAGGACGGATAGGCAAGAACAAGCATTTCCTCTGGCGAGAAATGCCGGGACAAAGTCGCTCCCACACCAAAAAACATTGGATCGCCGCTTGCCAGCACAACCACCGGCTGGCCGCGATACGCCTCAATCATCACGAAAGCTTCGTCGAATGGAGATGGCCAGGCTACGCGCTCGGCTTTGATATCGCCACTCAGAAAGTC
>NZ_JAWRXV010001020.1:0-262 GCF_046534875.1 Paraburkholderia sp. SIMBA_054
GGGCAGCCGCATTCGCCCACGCGCGACTACACCCCGCGCTGGCACGACGCCGAGGCCGGCGAGCTGGCGATCGACTTCGTGCTGCACGGCGATGGTCCGGCCTCGTCCTGGGCCGAGCAGGTCCGGCCCGGCGACGAACTGGTGGTGGGCGGCCCGCGCGGCTCGTTCGTGGTGGCCAACGACTACGATCGCTACGTGCTGTTCGGCGACGAGACCGCGCTGCCGGCGATCGGCCGCTGGCTGGAGGAGATGGACGAGGATC
>NZ_JAWRXV010001021.1:0-262 GCF_046534875.1 Paraburkholderia sp. SIMBA_054
GTCAGCGCCAGCGCCTCCACGTGGCGCGCGCGCGCGGAGAATTCGCCTTCCACCGCTTCGCCGGCGACGTTGCCGGCGATCCGCGAGAGCCGCTCGTGCAGCTGCGCCAGGCCGGCGCCGGTGGCGGCCGAAACCGCGATGGCGTCCTCGCCCAGCGCCAGCGGCGCGGCCAGCAGGTCGGCCTTGTTGTGGATCCACAGCCGCAGCGGCACGCCGGCCACATCGGCGGCGACGGCGGCGTGGCCAGCGGCGGGATCGCGGG
>NZ_JAWRXV010001022.1:0-262 GCF_046534875.1 Paraburkholderia sp. SIMBA_054
GTCTCGGTCGCGCCGAAGAAGTAGCCAGCGTCGTGCTTTTTCTGGCAAGCGACGAATCTTCCTTCGTCACGGGAGCATCCATACTGGTCGATGGCGGTTATACGGCGCAGTAAAAGCACATCCTGAAAAGTGTGAAACGGTTTTCAGATAAGATGTGCGTGAAAAGAAAAAATGAGAGCCCCGGAAAACCAGGGCTCTTCTCAGGTTAGTCCGTATATCTGATCGGCCCGCTTCTCAAACGCTTCGGAAAATTTTTTGAAAG
>NZ_JAWRXV010001023.1:0-262 GCF_046534875.1 Paraburkholderia sp. SIMBA_054
CTCGCGGGCTTTATCGACATCGCGCGGGCGCATGCGGCCGCTGCAGACACGCAGCCGGCCACGTCACGCATCTAGCGCCACGGCGGCGAACGCATTGCGCGCAAAGCCGTCCAATGCAGACGGCGCCCGAGCCGTCCGTCATCCCTACCAACCCGCTTCTGAACCCGAACTGCCCATAACAACACGATGCTCATTCACCCGAACTTCGACCCCGTCGCCATTCACCTGGGGCCGCTTGCCGTGCGCTGGTATGGACTGATGT
>NZ_JAWRXV010001024.1:0-262 GCF_046534875.1 Paraburkholderia sp. SIMBA_054
TCGCATACAGACGCACGACGCCGGCGACCTCGCCGCTGAGCGACTGCACCTCGCGGGCGAATGACTGCAACTGATCGTGGACCGACACCGCACGAGAAAAGGCATGCCGCCCGGCCTCCGTCAACTCGACTCCCGACGGCGAACGAATCAGCAACGCGAGGCCCATTGCCGACTCCAGATCCGCGATACGCCGGCTCAATGCGGAAGCGGCAATGTGATTGCGGCTGGCGGCGCGAGCAATCGAGCCTTCCTGCACGACGGA
>NZ_JAWRXV010000175.1:0-1187 GCF_046534875.1 Paraburkholderia sp. SIMBA_054
GCTCAACATATGCGGCGGTGTCGTATGCAGATGCGTCATACGACCTCCGCAGCCAACGTAGCCAGCACAGCCTTCCAGCGCTCCGGTATGGCCCGCTGGACCTCGAAGCGGCCCTTCGCGCACAACCGCAGCGCAACCGACGGCACCTGATGGCAGTGACCCAGCACCAGCGCCAGCTTGACATCGTGCTGATCGTCGCGATCATCGGTCGACGAGAAGTACGCCCTGCCGCGACCATGCGAATGACAGTCAACCACCAGCCACTCGTCGGCCTGCAGTTCCGGACGCTGGTAATGGAGGTGCGCCGGGCTATGTGACAACGAAGGGAGCGGCACCAGCCGGAACGCGCCTGTCGACGCATTCCAGGTGATCCAAGCCCCAACCTCGTTGGGCAACGCTGCGCGAGCCATACGGGCGAAACCGGCCACCAGATCGGCCGGCACCGCGCCGCAGCGGACTTCCGTTGCATCGGCCGCCTCGCCATACGGCACAGGCGTGCACCAGCTGTAGGAGCCCAGACGCCGCACCAGTCGGATCCACGGACGGTTGATTTCGAGGAATACACCATTGGATGCAATCAGCAGCCGCTCGCCCGGTGCGGACATCGGGACGACCGGCTCGCGCGTCGGCACCATCACGGACGGAAACGAGCCCTGTAACACCTGATCGACTGGGTTCATTCCTGACCTCCAATCTCTCCGGCGACGAGCTTGCCCGCCGTGGCGTCTTTCATCTGCACCAGCGCATCGAGCGGAAACGCCTCGAAGTTGCCATCCAGCATGTCTTTCCAGAACGCGTAGAAACCGTTCTTGTACTCGACCCGCTTGCTGCCGTGATTCGGGTGCGTGAACGCGGACGCGAAGAATGCCTCTTCCCATCCTGGGATCGCCGCCACTTCGATGCGACGCGGGACATTGGCCGATCCAATGCAGATCTTGCCCCGGTCCCACGTGTTGAAGTACGGAGGCTCGAAAAGCGCCGTCGATGGTTCCGGTCTGCCGTCGCCTTTCAGCGCGAAGACCCGGAAGCCGCTCGTACTGGCCTGAAACACCAGGCCCGGATGTGGCACCACGGCACTGCGCTCGCCAAGCTCCTCGCACCTGAAAAACACGCGTCGGAGCGCCGGCGGGCACCACCACGTCACTGCGGCCGACGTGATACCGAGCACCGTGGCCGGAAGGAAATCA
>NZ_JAWRXV010001025.1:0-262 GCF_046534875.1 Paraburkholderia sp. SIMBA_054
GCGCGAAAAGCATTGGCTTGCCCAATCCGCGCAGTTTGTATAGCGATTCCCTCCGTGTTGAGCGTGTCAAAAATAGGCGTAGCGGCAGAGAGTTGCCGATCGTCGACCAGGAACGGTAGCAATGCCGCGCCGGCCCGCGCTGCCAGCGGCTGCTCGACGGTGGTCAAAACCATTGCTACCCTTTCTGTGAGTTCATCGCGTCGCGCGATCCGGCTGGTCAGAGCGCCACCTTGCGAGACAAGGCTCGCGAAGATGTCCGCCG
>NZ_JAWRXV010001026.1:0-262 GCF_046534875.1 Paraburkholderia sp. SIMBA_054
GCCATTGGCGTGAACGCCAACCTGCCAGCCGCCTTCATGCGCCCGGCGGATAACTTCCGTTACCTGCTCAAGGCTGTAGTTCAGGGCGCCGCGCGCATCGGTGCCCAGATAGTTCTCGCGCTGATAACCGGTCTGCGCCTGATTGGAACCATCGGCCCACGCCTTGATGCCATCGACGCGGAAAAGATCATTGCCGCGACCGGGTTTGATCCCCTCCTTTTCCCATTCATCCATGATCGTTGACACGAGCATACCACGATAG
>NZ_JAWRXV010001027.1:0-262 GCF_046534875.1 Paraburkholderia sp. SIMBA_054
CGCATCGGCTTGGGGATCGGCATCGCGGCGATCGCCTCGGCGAGGATCTCCGGCAGCAGCTCGGCGGTGCGCGCGCCCGGCTTCACCGCGCGGTGGACGAAACGCTCGCCCTTGCCGTCGGTGGTGCGCTCCAGCGCGTCCCATTCGACCCCCGCCTTGGCGGCGAAACCCTGCAGCGCCTTGGTCGGCTGGCCGTCGGCATCCAGGCCGATGTTCAGGTACGGACCGAGCACCTCGGAGCGCTGTTCGGGCTGCTCGGTGG
>NZ_JAWRXV010001028.1:0-262 GCF_046534875.1 Paraburkholderia sp. SIMBA_054
TTTGTTTAAATTAGTTTCGATGACCGCGAAATGAGTGCTGTCTCGGGCAGCAAAGTTAAGTAGAATCCGCGGCGACCATTCGACAAAAGAGGTGAATCATGCAGGATTTATCATTGGAAGCACGCCTGGCAGAGCTGGAGAGCCGACTCGCTTTTCAGGAAATCACCATTGAAGAACTGAACGTCACGGTGACCGCTCATGAAATGGAGATGGCGAAACTGCGCGATCATCTGCGTCTGCTGACCGAGAAGTTAAAAGCCAG
>NZ_JAWRXV010001029.1:0-262 GCF_046534875.1 Paraburkholderia sp. SIMBA_054
GAGACGGCCGGCTGCCGAGGCTCCGGCAAAAACTGCGCGCGCGGCCTTGGCACGTGCGCGACCATTACGCATGGTCGCGGACCGTAGTTGCGAGACCTGATTATCCTGCAGGCCGTTCATTTCCGGCCTCGACCATGGCAACGCATTACGCGATTCCGGAACCGGTCTGTCGAAAATTTCAAGCAACAGGTTGATCGCAACCTCCAAGCGAGCGAGAGACTTCTTTGCATCCGAAGGAAGTTCATCTTTCGTTGCACAGGTG
>NZ_JAWRXV010001030.1:0-262 GCF_046534875.1 Paraburkholderia sp. SIMBA_054
GAACAGCGACGAGTGCACATGAATATGGGAGTTCAGAGCTTCGTCGAAGGTGCCGGACGCGGCGTGAATCGCCTGCATCACGCAGCCGACGTCGCGCGTCAGATCTTCGAACGGCGGCTCGAGTTGAAAATTCGTGACGATGCGCTCGAGCGTCGCGGCGAGGCCGTCCTTGCCGGGGTAATACGCGCGATAAGTCGGCTTCGCCGCGGGCTCGTCGTTCTCGATATATTCGGTCGAGATCGCCGGGCGCACGAAAATGAAG
>NZ_JAWRXV010000176.1:0-1176 GCF_046534875.1 Paraburkholderia sp. SIMBA_054
CACCCGTTATAGGGTCAAGCGAACAAGTGCATGTGGTGGATGCCTTGGCGATCACAGGCGATGAAGGACGCGGTAGCCTGCGAAAAGCTTCGGGGAGCTGGCAAACGAGCAATGATCCGAAGATGTCCGAATGGGGAAACCCACTCCTTATGGAGTATCCGTAGCTGAATACATAGGCTACGTGAAGCGAACGCGGTGAACTGAAACATCTAAGTAACCGCAGGAAAAGAAATCAACCGAGATTCCCAAAGTAGTGGCGAGCGAAATGGGACCAGCCTGTACTCTTTATCTTTGCTGTTAGCCAAACGCTCTGGAAAGTGCGGCCATAGTGGGTGATAGCCCCGTAGGCGAAAACAGCGAGGAAGAACTAGGTGTACGACAAGTAGGGCGGGACACGTGAAATCCTGTCTGAAGATGGGGGGACCATCCTCCAAGGCTAAATACTCGTGATCGACCGATAGTGAACCAGTACCGTGAGGGAAAGGCGAAAAGAACCCCGGGAGGGGAGTGAAATAGATCCTGAAACCGCATGCATACAAACAGTCGGAGCCTCGCAAGGGGTGACGGCGTACCTTTTGTATAATGGGTCAGCGACTTACATTCAGTGGCGAGCTTAACCGATTAGGGCAGGCGTAGCGAAAGCGAGTCCGAACAGGGCGATTCAGTCGCTGGGTGTAGACCCGAAACCAGGTGATCTATCCATGGCCAGGATGAAGGTGCGGTAACACGTACTGGAGGTCCGAACCCACTAACGTTGAAAAGTTAGGGGATGAGCTGTGGATAGGGGTGAAAGGCTAAACAAACCTGGAAATAGCTGGTTCTCTCCGAAAACTATTTAGGTAGTGCCTCGTGTATCACCTTCGGGGGTAGAGCACTGTCATGGTTGAAGGGTCCATTGCGGATTACTTCGCCATAGCAAACTCCGAATACCGAAGAGTGCAATCACGGGAGACAGACATCGGGTGCTAACGTCCGGTGTCAAGAGGGAAACAACCCAGACCGCCAGCTAAGGTCCCCAAATATGACTAAGTGGGAAACGAAGTGGGAAGGCTAAAACAGTCAGGAGGTTGGCTTAGAAGCAGCCATCCTTTAAAGAAAGCGTAATAGCTCACTGATCGAGTCGTCCTGCGCGGAAGATGTAACGGGGCTAAGTCATATACCGAAGCTGCGGATGCA
>NZ_JAWRXV010001031.1:0-261 GCF_046534875.1 Paraburkholderia sp. SIMBA_054
GTCGATGAACTCGCACTCGTACAACTGCCGCACCAGCGCCTCGTTGGCATCGCTGCAGCTGAAGTCGAAGCCGCCGATATCGCGATACGCCGGGAAGCGCGCCACCTTCATCTGGTAAGCGAGTGAGCGCACTTCCCGTTCTGCAATTTCTGCCTTGAGCAATCCGGCAAGCACCAGTGAAGCCGCCTTGTAGGCCGGCGAGTCCTGAGCGGCGAGCTCGCCCAGTGCCTGAGCCATACCGTGCAGCTTGAGTGACTTGAG
>NZ_JAWRXV010001032.1:0-261 GCF_046534875.1 Paraburkholderia sp. SIMBA_054
GCGCGCACCAGCCACGCTCGTCGATGCGAAGATGAGCCTGCCATTCATCGTCGGTATCGCGGCGAGCAAGGGAAAGATGGGCATCGCGGACTTCAGCGAAGCGGCATTGAAGGATCCGGACGTGCTAGCCATGGCGGCGAAGGTCGTGCCAGTACAGGACCCGAACCAAAACTGGACGTTCAAGCTTCCTGACGGTCGAATCGAGATTGTGACCCGCGATGGTCAGGTCTTTGAACGGGTTGGGGACAGCATTCCTGGCAG
>NZ_JAWRXV010001033.1:0-261 GCF_046534875.1 Paraburkholderia sp. SIMBA_054
TCAGCGACAGGCCGATTGCCACCTGGAAGGTACGCGGGCGGAGAATGAACCAAACGCCGGATGCCATCAACACGCCGATTGCCAGAGCAAGAACGAGTTCCATCAGTTCTCCTCCTTCGTTGCGGCAAGCTTCTCGACACGGTGTTTACGGAGTGATTGGTGTGCGAGTGCAATCAAAACCAGCACGGTAGCACCAACCACGAGGGTGAAGACGCCAAGATCGAACAGCAGTGCGCTGGCTGTCGGCATTTTTCCGATATG
>NZ_JAWRXV010001034.1:0-261 GCF_046534875.1 Paraburkholderia sp. SIMBA_054
GTAGGAATTAAAGGGAATGGTAAACACCCTACAAATCGGGGACGACTTGGCCCAAAAGGGGAAAATCAATGGTATGCCAATAATAGCACCGATCGATTAGTGACGCCTTTAATACGTAATTCATCAGGAGAGCTTACTCCTGCAACATGGGACGAAGCAATGAACCTTATTGTTACAAAGACAAAGAAGTCACTAAAAGAAAAAGGGGCTAATAGTATTTCTATTTACTCAACAGGTCAGGGATTTTTAGAAGACTATTAT
>NZ_JAWRXV010001035.1:0-261 GCF_046534875.1 Paraburkholderia sp. SIMBA_054
GCCGAGTTCGGCGCCGACGTGGTCAAGATCGAAGCGCCTGAAACGGGCGATCCGCTTCGCAAATGGCGCAAGCTGCACGAGGGCACCTCGCTCTGGTGGTATCTGCAGTCGCGCAACAAAAAGTCGGTTTGCGTGAATCTCAAATCGGCCGATGGTGTCGAGATCGTGAAGCGGCTCGCGGCCGAGGCCGATGTCATCATCGAAAATCTGCGTCCGGGCGCGCTCGAAAGGCTCGGCATCGGCTGGGACGTGCTGCACGCG
>NZ_JAWRXV010001036.1:0-261 GCF_046534875.1 Paraburkholderia sp. SIMBA_054
GTGCCGGTCGAGGCGCCCGAGGGCACGGCGGCGCGGCCGAACGAACCGTCCTCGAGGGTGACTTCCGCTTCCAGCGTGGGGTTGCCACGGGAATCGAGGATTTCGCGGGCGTGGATCTTGGCAATCTGGGTCATGGGGTCCTGGCGTTTGCGCAGCGCCGCGCTCGCGCGGCGATTGAGGGGGTCCACCCGGGCGGAAAGCCGCGGGCGCCGGAACAGCTCCCGCATTGTAGTGAATGTCGGCGGCGATGGGACACGATGC
>NZ_JAWRXV010000177.1:0-1159 GCF_046534875.1 Paraburkholderia sp. SIMBA_054
GATTTACCGAGCTTCCCGCACCGAATGAGCAGCAATCGGCGGTCGAGATCGACGTCCGAGCGCGTCAACGCCGCCACTTCAGCGGTCCTCAGACCTGAGGATGCCATCAATCCAAAGATTGCCGCGCAGCTCGCGCCACGCAAGCCGTGTGGTGGATAAAGCCCCTCGCAGCTGGCCATCAACTCGATGATCTCATTGTCACTAAAGACATGTGGGACCAGCCGGCGATGTGCCGGCCCAAAAAGCCCTCGAGGTGGAATGTCCGTTGCGGGATCGAACTGCCGGCAGTATTTGGCAAAGGGCCGTAGTAGCTCGATCCTGCGTGCGGCCGTAAGCCGGCGGCCTCCTACGGAACTGCTTGCCCATCGCACGGCAAGCTGTGTGGTCAACGAGCCCTTGTGGCCGATCTGTTGAGCGAATCGCGCGAAGTGTCGAAGCTGTTCGCCTTCCGCCTTGAGCGCAAATCCCGCTTGGCGGCGAACCGCGAGGTAGTCGTCGATCCACTGCATAAGTGATTTGCGGTGTCTCATGAGTGCCTCCCCGGCCAGGGAAGCGCTACCAGTCGAAGCGCTGGAACATTCACCTTGGCATAAATGGTCGTCGTGTCAAGGCTGCGATGGCGTAACAGGTCGGCAATCTCCTTGAATGGGGCGCTGCCTTGTGCCATCCGACATGCCACTGTGTGTCGGAAAATGTGTGTGCCACGCACGCGTTGTTGAAGCCCGCAACGTTCGGCGGCGTAACGCACTGCGTTTCTTACGATGTCCAGACCAGCTCCTGCATTGATCGGCGGTCGATGGCGTACAAAGACCTCTCGCCGCGTTGTTTGAGGACGTCCGTACTGCAGATACCCAGCGATCGCTTCGCCGGTTCGCCGCGGCAGCGGTACCACATCGATTCGATTACCTTTGCCGTGAAGCGTCAAGGTTCCCACGCGCCAGTCGATATCGTCGAGGCACAATTGTGCGACTTCAGCGCGTCTCAAGCCAAGGTCCAGCAGGCACCGGGTAATGGCGTAGTCGCGCATGCCGGTGGCGCTGTTGCGGTCAAAGGCGCTGAGCAGCTGTCTGATCTCCTCAGGCGACAAGATATCCGGCAGGCCAGAGAGTCGCCATAAGGCCACCCGCGGCAGTGCGGCGATAAGTGTTGTGGTTGGGAT
>NZ_JAWRXV010001037.1:0-261 GCF_046534875.1 Paraburkholderia sp. SIMBA_054
TGATATGTCTGAAGCAGACTCATATTTTCCTAGTCTTAATGACAACTGGTTAAGAAATAGTAGTGAACATCACTACAGAGACAAAGGGAGACCTGTTGGGTACAGTTTCATCCATTATAAAAATGCAAATAACATATAATTTATATTGACTAAAATACAAATTACATATATTATAAAGATAAGCCAAATCGGTTTATCTTTTTTAATTTAAAAAGGGGGATGATTGAATGTGTAAAGCAACTAAATACATAAAAGAAATTG
>NZ_JAWRXV010001038.1:0-261 GCF_046534875.1 Paraburkholderia sp. SIMBA_054
CCACTCGTACATTGTACTTCTCAACAAAGTTAGCGATACCATTTAACTCATCTTTTGTATAAAATGCCCCCGTATAAGTTGGATTAAATATTACTAAAACCTTAGGGGGTTTACCGTTAATTTTCATCCAATTATTCAGGTCATTTTCACATATTTTATATTTATTTTCTTCTTTTGTATTTACTATATCTAATATACCATTATTCAAGTAACACCAGTTTGCAAGTGAGTGATAGTATCCAGGAGCTGTGAGAATAATAT
>NZ_JAWRXV010001039.1:0-261 GCF_046534875.1 Paraburkholderia sp. SIMBA_054
CCGCCCTCGCGGGCGGCGCACACGCCGCGCATTGCTTCGGCGGCGCGGCTTTCTGGCGGTACACATGACGACGAAAAAAACGACGCTCAAATCGGTGTTTCTGACTGGCCTCCTGGTGCTGGTGCCTTTGGCCATCACGCTGTGGGTGCTCGGTCTGATCATCGGCACGATGGATCAGACGCTGTTGCTGCTGCCGCGCGCCTGGCAGCCCGAGCGCGTGTTCGGTTTCCGCCTGCCCGGCCTCGGCGCGGTGCTGACACT
>NZ_JAWRXV010001040.1:0-261 GCF_046534875.1 Paraburkholderia sp. SIMBA_054
CACTGAGCAATTTTCCACTCGCCAGTAATTTTGATCGCGTTATCGTATTTGCCGGGGGGCGTCTGGTTCAGGACGGAACTTACGAGACGTTGCTCAAGGAGGAAGGCGTGTTCAAGGAATTGATTGCACAATAAGTTTGTTCGATCGGTTTCCACCGGGACAGAGGGCAGGGCGAAGGAAATGGTGGGTACATGCTACTAAAAGACGAAGTGGAGCTGTTGCGACGCGTTCCTCTCTTTGCCGGTGTGGCGCCGGCAAAGT
>NZ_JAWRXV010001041.1:0-261 GCF_046534875.1 Paraburkholderia sp. SIMBA_054
GCAGAAGGCCAAGCCCTTCATCGAAAAGAAGGCATTCGATGCCGCCGCATGGGACAAATTTCTCGCGCTATTCGAATACGTGCGCATGGACGTGGACTCGCCCGTAGACTATCAACGGCTGAAGGAAGCGTCGCGCGAAGGCGTACGCCGCGTGTTCTATCTCGCGACGTCGCCCGATCTGTTCATGAACATTTGCGAGAACCTCTCGGGCGCGGGCCTCGTAGACGGCAACTCACGCGTCGTGCTCGAAAAGCCGCTCGG
>NZ_JAWRXV010001042.1:0-261 GCF_046534875.1 Paraburkholderia sp. SIMBA_054
GAATGCGGCGGCGTCGTCCGGTAAAATGCCCCTTTGCCCTCAGTCGCACGCAACGTGGCCCATAACCTCCTGAACGACACTTTCCTGCGCGCGCTGCTGCGCCAGCCCACCGACTACACGCCCGTCTGGTTGATGCGGCAGGCTGGCCGCTACCTGCCGGAATACAATGCCACGCGAGCTCGCGCAGGCAGCTTTCTCGGGCTCGCGAAAAACCCGGCCTTCGCAACGGAAGTCACGCTGCAGCCGCTCGAGCGCTATCCG
>NZ_JAWRXV010000178.1:0-1134 GCF_046534875.1 Paraburkholderia sp. SIMBA_054
CCGGTCATGCTTGCGATTCAGATAGCCGCCAAGCATGCCTATCCACACGATGGTTTGCTGCAGCGTTGGGACCTGCTCTGGCAGTTGCGTGGTTGCGTGGGTATGGCAATAGAGCGCCTGCCATTCAACTGGTTGGAGCAGTACTTCGCAGCACAGTTGCGTGTCCGTTCGCGCAAGCAGTGTTGCATACAGGATGCGCCACGCGATGACGGCAAACAGAGCCGTCGCTCTCACAAACCGCTCGAGTGTGCCGAACTGGCGCGCCTCGATACGGCAGCCGCTTTTGAGCACACGGTGCCACGTCTCAATGGTCCAGCGTCTGGCGTACCAGGCCAGCCGTTCGAGAACTTCTTCAAGCGAGCTCGTGGGCACCGAACTCAGCAGCATCCATTCAAGCGGTTCAACGCCGCGCGCGGGATTATCCTCAATAGCATGAATGGCAAAGACGTCCACCTCAGGCAGGCTGCGGCGGCTCGCGCGCGCCCTTGGAGATTGCAGTCGCACGCTCGCACAACGCAACGTCAGTCGCGCTGTGCGCTGAGCAACCTTGCCTCGGGTTGGCACCCGCAGCTCAGTGTGGCCGCGGGGCGTGGTAGCCAGAACAGCTTCCCAAAGGTAGCCTTGCGGATGACGCGCTACACGGTTGTGTGTTGCGCGGATCAACCAGTCCACTCCGTCGGGGCGTTTGGCGGAAAACAGTTCGTAAAGGTCGCTCTCGCGGTCTCCAACACAGACGAACCGCGTCTGTGCACAACGTAATCTGAGTGCCGCGAGATGGTCAATTCCTTCAAGCCATTTGATGCTTTCTTTCTGTTCGATCGGGCGCGTGACTGCGGGGGCACTCTTGCCGAACACCGCTTCGGGGCGTACCCAGGTCTTCATGCCCAGCACGCCTAACGGCAAGCCCTCAGGCGTGACTGCCAGCAGGCTGTGCATCATGAAGCCCTGCTCATTGTTACCGGTGCCGCGACCCAGACCTTCCGTCGCGTGCAGATGCGACAGGTTGAACTCTGTTGTGTCCTGAACCGCCAGCACGATCGGCACCTGTCTCATGCGATCAAGTGTTTGCGCAATGTGGGGCGCGAGGATGCCGTTCGTGTCGACCTGCGTATTATCGAAGAAACGGTAGGCAGC
>NZ_JAWRXV010001043.1:0-261 GCF_046534875.1 Paraburkholderia sp. SIMBA_054
GGTCGAAGTCGAAGCCGTGCCGCCTCTAGCACGGCATTTAACGGATCGGCGCCCTCATTTTCCTTTGCTCGCGCGAACTCGACGATCAGGATCGCATTCTTGGCAGCAAGGCCAACCAGAACGACGAAACCGATCTGAGTAAAAATGTTGTTGTCGCCACCGGTAAGCCAGACCCCGACAATTGCCGAAAGCAGAGCCATCGGCGCGATCAGCAATACAGCGAGCGGTAACGACCAGCTATTATACTGGGCAGCCAGAATG
>NZ_JAWRXV010001044.1:0-261 GCF_046534875.1 Paraburkholderia sp. SIMBA_054
CGGTTGATGGCGATGGTCGTCTTGCCATGTTCCGTGCGATAGCTGACGCCATGCGTATCCGGCATGAAGTAGCTGTCCATTTCGATCATGCAGAGGCGTCCGCGCGCGATCTGCTCGGCGACATGGCTTTCCACACGGTCGAAAATCGCAAGCTCCGTCGCCCGCACTCCATAAAGGGCTTCGAGGTTTTCCAGCGGCACCTTGAAGAAGGTGAACTGGTCGCCCTCGAAATCCTGTGTCAGCGTGAAACCGAGCATGGCT
>NZ_JAWRXV010001045.1:0-261 GCF_046534875.1 Paraburkholderia sp. SIMBA_054
GACAAAGCTGTCGAACGTATAGCGCGGGTCGAGCGGTGAACCCAGAACGGAACCCGAAGCCGATTCTGCAACGACTGCGGAACCGCGCTTTTCACCGAGCGACTGCCCAACTGGAAACACCATCTTTTCGCGCGGAGCCACAGCAGGCTTGGTTTCAACTGCTTCGCAGGCTTCCACTGGAGCTGCGCTGCGCACCACGCGGCTTACACCGCGAACCACGACTTCAACTTTCAGGATTTGCGGGTTTTCTTCCTGCCACAG
>NZ_JAWRXV010001046.1:0-261 GCF_046534875.1 Paraburkholderia sp. SIMBA_054
GCAGTCGGTCAACGAGGAACTTGTCACCGTCAACGGTACGCTTCAGGCAAAGGTTGAAGAAACCGCGAAGGCCAACGACGACTTGCAAAACCTCATAGCGTCGACGGGCATCGCCACGATTTTCGTCGACAGCGAGATGCGCATCACGCGATATACCGCGCCCGCCGTCGGATTGTTCAACCTGATCGAAACGGACATTGGCCGTTCGCTGTTCGACCTGACGCATCGCCTGATCTATCCGGAGCTGACCGCCGACGCGAG
>NZ_JAWRXV010001047.1:0-261 GCF_046534875.1 Paraburkholderia sp. SIMBA_054
GGCGAAATCATTCTGCTGATGGTCGTCGCGCTGCCGGTGTACTTCTACTTCCAGGCGAAGTCGGGCTTCGGCGGCTGGGGCCGCGACCTGAAGGCGGCGTGGTGGCTGGTCGCTTATTTGCCGGTGATGGCGATCCTCTCGCTCATCGGCAGCAAGGAGTTCGGCGGTCGTGGCGTTCTGCCGTACGGCTGGGACATGTTGGTCGTGATCGCGTTCTCGCTCGTCTTCTATTACTGGGGCGTGAATAGCGGCTATCGCTCG
>NZ_JAWRXV010001048.1:0-261 GCF_046534875.1 Paraburkholderia sp. SIMBA_054
TCATCGGCGGCTTGTTTATCGTCACCGGGCCGACTGTGATCATGCCCTTGCTTCGCCAGGCTAAATTAAAGGCCCGGCCGGCAGCTTTATTGAAATGGGAAGGCATCATCGTTGATCCGTTCGGCGCCTTGCTTGCTTTATTTGCTTTCCAATTTGTGTTGTTTGCAGAAGGGGAGGTCACCGCGGCCGCATTCGGCTTGTTCTTCCTGGCAGCACTTTTTGCGACCTTACTTGGCGCAGTTGCCGGGTTTGGGATGGGAT
>NZ_JAWRXV010001049.1:0-261 GCF_046534875.1 Paraburkholderia sp. SIMBA_054
GTGACCGCCACCGGAAACCCGGATAATGCACAAAAGCCGGCCGGGCGATCCTGGTCGGCTTTTTCCGTGTCTGGGCCGGGCTGCGCCGGCATCGCCCCGATTGGCGTTGCCAAGCGGTGCACCTGGCTCCCGCCACGATCAACCCGTCAGCGGCCCCGATGGCCGCCAGCAAAGGAGTTACCCGTCATGGGTCAGTCAGTTGTCGTTCTCGGCGCCCAGTGGGGCGATGAAGGCAAAGGCAAGATCGTCGACCTGCTCACC
>NZ_JAWRXV010000179.1:0-1129 GCF_046534875.1 Paraburkholderia sp. SIMBA_054
GCGTAACTATTCAGCGGTAACCAGAGGCGAAACGACGAATCCGGCAAAGCCCAATGCCAGCGCATCGATCAGCGAACGGTTCTGCTTGCGTAAGGTGGCAAGGTAGGAGCGGATTGTGCAGAACGCCTCCATGCCCGATTCCGAGCGGAAGCACCCGGAGATCTTCTGTTTGAGTTTGGGCATGCGGATATCGCGTTCGGCCTGGTTGTTGTCGAACGGTACGCGGTGATCGGTAATGAAACGCCACACCTCATCGGCATATTTGTGAAGCCGTGTGAGCAGGTTGCAGGTAAAGCTTTGCCTGATCCTGCCGCGGCGTTCCTGGCGCCCGGGCTCACGTGCCTGCTGCGGATTGAGCTTGCGCGCCTGTGCGATCAGGACGCGGCTGCGCCGTGCGTAATAGCGTTGGCGCGCCTGGCTCAGCGCGGTGTTTCCTGACGCCCGACTGAGGTCGACCTCGCGCTTTGCCTGGCAAAGCAGATCAATCATCTGCTGGGCCCAAGGTTGCTGCGTGGACTCCTGGACGAACACCAGTTCGCGCAGATGATGAGCATTGCACAGCGCGTGCTCACACTCATAGCCGGCATATGGCCGCCAGCCGTCATGGACCGCGATTCCCGTAAAGCCGGGAAGAATGCCGAAGCTGTCCAGCGCCTCGCTGCCGCGCTTGCGGTGCGCGCCATACCAGCTCAACGCGTGCGTCGAGGCGACATGCAGCCAGTGGGACTCGCGCCCCACGCGCATACAGCTCTCATCGAAATGCACTACGGGTTGCCCGCGTAGCGCCTGCTCGATCTGTTCGACCGCCGGCGCCAGTATCTGCGCGGCCTGATCAATGCTGTGCTGGACGGTTCCCGTACCCACATGCAGACCAAACAGGTCTTTTAACGCCTGGGCGGTACGCGCAACCGGCAACTGCTGGTATTGCGTCAGATAGACGGCCGCGGCGCGAATCTGGGGGCCGTACTGAACCGCCTGGCTCACGCCCTTGGGAAATGCGCCCGAGTGATGTTTGCCGCAGCGGCACTGCGCGATCTGCACGCGATGCTCGGTCACCTCAAAGCGCGTGGGCGGCAGATCGATCACCTGACGGCCTTCGGGCAACACGGTGACGCTGGCTGCCGCGATC
>NZ_JAWRXV010000017.1:0-192843 GCF_046534875.1 Paraburkholderia sp. SIMBA_054
TAACAGGGGTGCCGTCACTACCGTTGCGCGTAAACGTCAGATCGGCGCGCGGTACACCGATTTATGCAACAACGCCCTTCAGCGCGCGGCGCACGAGACGTACCGGCTTGCTCTCCTTCGCGTCCTGCGAATAGCTCAACTGGAATTCGTCGGACTCGGCATGGTGGTAGCCATATAGGCAACCAATGTTCTCGCCCGGGCGATAGAAACGCGGATCGGCGCCGTAAAAAAGATGCACGTGGACCTTCGTGGTCATGCGTGCAAACTCGTAGTCGGAGCGCCATTTTTCCGTGACTGCTCGCGGCGCGCCTCACGTCCGCCGATGCGTACTGCCCGCCAACGCGCCACCTTCGCCTGCCTTTCGTTAGAGAGCAATGCGAGCAGTACATGCACCACACCTGGATAGACGCGCGTGCCGATGAGCGCATACCACCACCACGCTACACCGCGATGCAGCGGAGACAAATGGTCTCTCAGCGTCAGATGCAAGTTGTACGCAGCGTTGCACACGGCTACCATGCTCGGCGCGTCTCGACGATCTTCATCAAATCGTTCGGCAGGAAAGTGATCGACCGCTACCTGTGGATCGTAGATCAGTTTCCAGCCGGCGCTCTTCACACTCATGCTGAATGCCATATCGTTATGAACCTGCGCTCCCGATCCGCGCAAACGTGTATCAAAACGAATATTACGAATCGCGTCACGACGGTAGCTCATGTTGGCTCCTTTGAGCACATCGACTTCGCGTGCTTCGCCCGCACCCAGATGATGATTACCAGTAACTTTGCCGGAGAGAGCTATCTTCCCGACAATGGGACGCTCGCCGTACACCACACGGCCCTTCAGATGCATCCAGTCGCGTCCACCGAGCCCACCCAACCCTGGATCCGCACTAAAGGCGGCTTCTATGCGCCGCACCCAATCCGGGCGTGGCGCCGCATCGTCATCAGTGATCGCAATGACATCACCAGTGGCAGCATCCAAGCCGCAATTGAGTGCTGCAACCTGACCGGGCACCTGGCTCAACGCAACGTTAAGCGGAAGCCCGCCTACGACTTCTGGATTCTTCAAACACGCCAAGGTAGCCTCGTCATCCGACCGCGCTACCACTACAACCTCGTCGCATCCGCGCTCCTGCATTCTCAATGCCCGAAGACACCGCACGAGATCCTCCTCCCGACGATAAGTCGGAACCAGCACCGTTATTTTCATCATTCTCATCTCGGGTCAAACTGTAGAGGCGTCCGTGGTCAGGTAGCGATGTACGGCACCGTAGCCGTATCGCCCGGTGGACGGCATACCATTGAAAATCCCCCCCTTCAAATCAACACCCGCCACCTTGAGCCGCTTGATAGCATCGGCGACCTCAATCGGACGATGCATGCCAGATCGCAGGACAAGGAAACTCGCCCCGGCGTGCTCACCGACTAGCGACGCATCTGTGACTGCAAGCACAGGGGGTGTATCGATAAGAATCACGTCGTACAGCGTTTCCAGTTCATGAAGGCAATTGGCGAAACGAGATGACATCAGCAACTCTGCTGGGTTCGAAGGCCGCCGACCACACGAAATGAAATCAAGCCCGTCAAAGCGCGTCTGCCTGATTGCTTCCTCAACTGAAACGCTGCCTGCAAGAAGTTCCGCAAGCCCACCGTCAGCCGCACCACCCACGTAACGCTCGAGCGCCCCCTTACGCATATCCGCATCGATCATCAAAACCGTCTTGCCCGAATTTGCGAGCAGAACGGCCAGATTCACCGTAAGGAAACTCTTACCAACGCCCGGTACGGGCCCCGTCAGCATGACAATCCGATTACGAGCATCGAGCATCGTGAATTGCATCGACGTACGCAAACTACGAAGACTCTCCACGCAAGGGTCCGCTGGATTTGCATGGGCCAACACTGAATAGAGCCCCCCCTTTCCGGTCACGTGGCGGCCACCGGTCTGCACGTGCTGCTCGCTCAACGGCACCATTCCGCAAATAGGCAGTTGGAACATGCGTTCAATGGCCTCCGGATCTTCGATCCCCTTGAAGAGTCTTCTTCGAGCGAGGATCACGACCACACCAAGAATAAGACCTAGCATTGCCGCTGCGGACATGATCAACAGTTTCTTTGGTTTGACCGGCGTGCCAGGTCGAAGCGCCATATCAACTATTTGTGCATTCCCTCCAGTGCCCGCCTTCTGAACCGAGAGTTCTTGCTCACGCGTTAGCACTAACTCGTAAATCGCGGCAGCAACCTTGGCGTCACGCTGCAATTGCACAGCACGTACTTCGGCCTCCGGTAAATCTCGGAAGCGACCTTCATAGCGGTCGCGCTGCGCTGTTAGCTGAGTGATCTGCTCACGTGTAGCTTTAAGTAGCGGATGATCGTCTCCAAATCGTTCCTGAAGCGCTGCAAGTTGCAGATGCATCGCAGACATCTGCTGTTCGTACTCCACACTTCCCGCGAGATAAACCTTAGCTTCCTCGCCTGCAGTGATCGATCCCGATTTCCGTTGATATTGCGCAAGCGCAATCTCGGCCCGGTCAAGCTCTGCTTTCAGGCGTGGCTCCTCGTTTTTCAGGAAAGACAACATGTTCTGAGCGTTAACCTGCTTACTCTGAACATGGCGTCGGAGATACGTTTGCGCCAAATCGTTGGCCGCTTCCGCTGCAAACGCCGGATCATCGCTTTCCATTGACACGTCGACGAGCCCGGTTAACTTTCCCCGCTCCTGCACCGCGACAAATTTCTGGAGGCTGTCAACGGCATCAACGTCATTTATCCGCACGACCCAAAATTGTGTTTCAGGACGAGCGATAAGCTGATTGACGAAAAGCGTGACGCCATTCCCGCTCGATGTCTGCCCCACAGTCCCGCGGACTAGTAGATTTCCGTCCGGATCCCGCAGATCGTATCGGCCATCGGGACGGCTGGTCAGTACTAGTCTTTCCCCTTCGAGCGTGGGCGGAACCTCGACGCTCCTTACGTCTACAAGTTCGCCCCCCCATGCATACGAAGTTAAACCGAGCCATGGATTCGCGGGCCGCCCTGGGGTTGCCAGCTTCGACACCAAGCCCCCAAAAATGGGCATTTTCTTCGACTCAACAGTGATATCGAACTTGAATTTCTTGACAACATCTTTCATCACATCGCGACTCTGCATAATCGCGATTTCCGCATCCGCCGGGAGAGGTGTCATCGCACTTGCGACACTGCTCAACTGCATCAATGCCGGAGCGGCATCGTTTGCCTGTTCGATCTTTATCAACGCGTTTGCGACATAAACCGGTTTCGCGAAAACACAATAGAGGCCACCCAAAGTGAGCACCACCAGTGCCGCTCCGACGAGCCACCAGACATCTTCCGCGATGACGCGCAACAAATCACCGAGGAGAAATTCCTCGTCTGCATCATGTCGCGTACCGGGATTCATGATCCCATTATTTTTCACTTCAACACTCACGGCTTATTCAACGTGTATTGCAATAGGATGGGAAACAAGACCCCTCCGCTTATTAGCTCAATAAAGGCGACACAGATCCGCGTAAGAGCGCCTAGCGCGTGAGCTGCTTCAGATAAAAGAGCGTTTGCAATGTCGGCAATACTTGCTGCAAAACACGATTGAATGTTGTGGATGCTGCTGTTCCGACATATACAACGTCCATCGGCTGAAGCTGGAACTGCGTCGACAACATGATCGAGTCCGGCTGAGTCATGTCAAGATGAAACACATCAGGCGTCGTCGGCTTTTCCTTCATACCTCGCAACACGTATATCTGACGTGGATTTGCGTCGGAATCGAGAATTCCTCCCGCCTGTGTTAGAGCGTCTGCAATTGTCAGGCTCCCCCGGTACATCGAGAGAGGTGCTGGCGTTTTTACCTCCCCCATCACGAAGACGCGGCTGTCGACGCGGTCCGGTACGTTAATGACATCGCCTGACCGCAAAAGAACATCCTGCGACATATCACCTCGATCCAGCATCCGATTTGCGTCAAGCACGTATAACTGCTTCTTACGAACGAGACGAATCCGTTGCAAGTCGGCATCGGTAGTAGTCCCTCCCGAACGCGTAATTGCATCGACCAGGGTAAGTGGAACGTCGCTGACAGCCAAAGGCCCAGGAGCCTTCACCTGCCCTGTTACTTGCACCTTTTGGCTGCGAAACGAAAGCACACGAACATCGACTTGTGGATTCCTGACAAAACGCACAAGACTCGTCGCCACCTGATCGCGAATTTGACCAACGGTCTTGCCGGCAACCTGCAGGCGCCCTGAAAACGGAATGAAAATGGTGCCATCGGCCGCTACCGTCTGACCGTATGGATCTGCCTGCCCCGGTAACGCCGTGGTGTACGGCTGCTGCAAGGTTGCGGCAAGCGTTTGAGTCGTGTTACCACCGGATGAGAAGGACGTGATTGTCGGCGTGGTCAGTTCGGGGTGGTCCCATACCGTGACTCCCAGAATGTCCTGCGGCTGAACGTGATACACGTAGCGCCCAGAGCTTGCGAGCTGATCGGCCGTTGCCCGCTGCACCCGTTCGACTTCTGAACGGGACCGTGCCTGCTCCACGATTAGCCCGCCATCGATCGCCCTTACTGGGTAGACTTCCGAAGTCTGGGCAGACGACTGCTCTTTGAGCCGCGACGTATCGAGATAATTGCCCGGTGCAGTCATACACGCCGAAAGAAACGGCACAATGACAAGACTCGCAAAGTATTGCTTCAACATATACGTTCAATCCAACCCGCCGCCAATCGCTCAATCAGAGTTAAGGATGCGCGATATGACGACTCCGACTTACCATGAGGATCGACAACGTCGATCTCTTCCCAATTGCCCAATGCAAACACCTTGCCCCGAGCAGTGCGATCGATCGCTTCCACCAGGCCGATCTGATTTCGCTCCGCAACGAGTATGAGATCCGCTTCGCGCACCATACCGATGTTCAAGCGTCTCGAACGGTGTGGCGCAACCGACAGTCCCTGTGCCACCAGCAGGTTTTTCATAACTACATCCATCCCCATTCCCTCGAACGCACGAACGCCCGCCGAGTGATAGGTCACCGGCTTACAGGACATTCTCGGATGCAACGACTTGAAGACCACCTCTGCCGCAGGTGAACGACAAATATTTGCGTAGCACACGATCAATACGTTGGAAAACATGGTCAGGACTCTTTTCTCAACTCGATCTGATTGCGGTGAAAGGCGGTCATTGCACTAACTTTTCAATCGACTAGACGGATTGCCCATCGGCGTATTGTTCTGAGGAGCGACGTTCAATACTTCGCCGTCCAACCGAGTGATAGTCGATGCCAAGCTCGGACATCGCCTCGGGTTCATACAGATTGCGGCCGTCGAAAACCAACGGCGTCTTGAGCTCGGACTTCAGATGCATGAAATCCGGGCTCTTGAATTCCTTCCATTCGGTCACGATGACGAGCGCATCGGCGCCCGCAAGCGTCTCGTCCTGCGTGTTCGCGAAATGCAGGCGTGCTTGCTGGTCCGGTGTGCTGGCCAGATCGAGTGCGAAAACGCGCTTAGCTTCCGATGTCGCGACGGGATCGTACGCGCGCACCGTCGCGCCGCGCGCGAGCAGTTGCGCGATCACGCGGCGGCTCGGCGCTTCACGCATGTCGTCGGTATTTGGCTTGAACGACAGACCCCACACGGCGAACGTACGGCTGCTCAGATCGTCGCCGAGCGCGCCCGTGATCTTGCGCACCAGGACTTCCTTCTGCTCGTGGTTCACCTCTTCGACGGCTTCGAGAATGCGCAGGTTGTGGCCCATCTCACTGCCCGTTCGGATCAGCGCCTGCACGTCCTTCGGGAAACACGAACCGCCGTAACCGACGCCCGCGTACAGGAAGTGATAGCCGATGCGCGGATCCGAGCCGATGCCGCGGCGCACCGCTTCGATGTCCGCGCCGACGGTGTCGGCCAGATTCGCCATCTCGTTCATGAACGAGATGCGCGTGGCGAGCATCGCGTTGGCCGCGTATTTCGTGAATTCGGCCGAGCGCACGTCCATGTACAGCGTGCGCTCGTGATTGCGGTTGAACGGCGCGTAGAGGCGGCGGATCTTCTCGCGCGCCTTGTCGCCGTCTTCGTCATTGTCGACACCGACGACGATGCGATCAGGACGCATGAAGTCGTCGACAGCTGCGCCTTCCTTGAGGAACTCCGGATTCGACACGATCGAAAAGCGATGCTGCGCGCTATCCGCGAGACCGCGCTTCTCAAGCTCTTCCGCGATCACCGCGCGCACGCGCTGCGCGGTGCCGACGGGCACCGTCGACTTGTCGACGATCACCTTGAAGCCGTTCATCGTGCGGCCGATGTTGCGGGCCGCTTCGAGCACGTATTGCAGGTCGGCGGAGCCGTCTTCGTCGGGCGGCGTGCCCACGGCGATGAACTGGATCTCGCCGTGCGCGACACTCGCTTCGACATCGGTCGAAAACGTGATGCGCCCCGCTGCGCGCGAACGCGCGATGATCTCCGGCAGGCCCGGTTCGTGAATCGGCATGCCGCCGTTGTTGAGAATGTCGATCTTGCGTGGATCGACATCCAGACAGAAAACGTCGTTGCCGACTTCGGCAAGACATGCGCCCGTGACAAGGCCTACGTAACCCGTGCCGATTATGGTGATTTTCATACGCGCCTAGCTATTCCTTGCGTCCAATGCGGCGGGGTGCGCAAAAGCACGCCGCTCGCCAAAGTGCCGCGCCTCGACGCGCGCAAATCCAGTTGGGCTTTACTTCGCTTCAGTTGCCCGTGCGAAGAACAAAGGGGCGGACCGACTTCGCCAACCCGCCCCCAAAGACCCGCCAGCATACGAACCCACCCACCACCTTTCCCGCCAATACCCGAACCGTTTTCGCCAACCCCCATCTCATATTTCAGACCGGACATCGCCCGCCCCAACCACGTTCCCAACAAAAACACAATCAGGATGAACTCTGAGAGATAATGTCGGTCCACATGGGGTCGTGCGGCGATTCCTCGTTCGGTCCCTATGTTGCAAAACCTCATAGAAACCGCCACGAACCAACGCCGCCTACCGCGCCAAAGCGCTCCTACGCCCACCGCAGGGACCGCGACCAGCGCAACAGCCACAAAGCAACACCCCAAATTCCAGCCTCACCGAGCCCGCGCTGCGCGTCACCCGCGCACCGTCTCGCGGAGGCGTTTTCACCGAAAAAACGCATGCAGGCATCCAAAAACCGTCTGATCGAACTGGATTTCTTCCGAGGGCTAGTTCTTGTATTTATCGTCGTCGACCACATCGGCGGCAGCATCGTTTCGCGCGCGACGCTGCACGCGTACGCGCTGTGCGACGCGGCCGAAGTCTTCGTCTTCCTCGGTGGATTCGCGACGGCCACGGCCTACGCGTCGCTCGCGAAGCGCCACACGGAAGCCGACGCGCGCAACCGCTTCTTCAAGCGTTCGCTCGAGCTGTATAGGGCGTTTCTGATTACGGCCGTCCTGATGCTGCTCGTAAGCGCCGTGATGAGCGCGTTCAGCATCGACGCGCCCAACATGGCCACGACCGATCTCGACGACATGATGGACACGCCCACCGCGGTCCTGCGCGACATCCTGCTGTTCCGTCGCCAGCCGTATCTGGCATCGGTGCTGCCCATGTACGCGTTCTTCGCGTTCGCCGTGCCCGCCATCCTGCCGCTCGCGCGCAGCAAGCCGTGGCTGCTGCTGGCGGGCAGCCTCGCCGTGTGGTCGATTGCGCCGTCGCTGCTGCCGCATCTGCCCGTTGCGGAAGACGCGCAATGGGACTTCAACCCCTTCGCGTGGCAGTTGATGTTCGTGCTCGGCGTGATCGCGCAGACGCAGCCCGTCTATCAGCGCGCGAGTGCGCACCGCCACGGGTGGCTATTGACAGTGCTCGCCTGCGGCATCGTTGCGGCTGCCGCCTGGTTCAAGCTGTTCGTGGAAGTGGGGCCGCTGGACAGCAGCCTGAAACAGAATCTGTCGTGGCTGCGCGCGGTGAATTTCCTCGCGATCGCATGGCTCGTCGCGAATATGGTGCGCATCGGCTGGGCGAGAGCGCTCGCGCAGCGCTTGCCGTGGGTAGGACTCGTCGGGCGCAAGGGCCTCTTGTGCTTCGTCGCGGGGACGGTGATCTCGCTTGTCGTCGACTCGCTGCTCTACACGGCCACCGACGGCTATCTGAATATACCGCTCGGCCTCGTCGCCGACGCCGTCGCGATCGGCTCGCTATTCGCCGTCGCCAAGGTATCGGTGCCGATCTCGCGCGTGCTGACGCTGCGCCTGCGCGGCTCGGGCCCCGCCTGAAATCCGCGATCAGGCAGTTACGCGAGCCTGACTAAACTAAACACTGCATCAGGAAAGCCACATCGGTCGAACGCATCAGCGCTCGACCCACTCGGTCCATAGCACCATCAGCACCGTCATCAGCGCCGGGCCGACGAATAGCCCGAGCAGCCCGAACGTCTCCGCGCCGCCGAGAATCCCGAACAGCACGAGCAGAAACGGCAGCCGCGCGGAACTGCCGATCAGCACCGGTCGCACGAAGTGCTCGGCGACAAACGCGACGACGAAGCCGAACACAGCAAGGCCAATCGCAGGAACGAGCGCGCCTTGCTCGATGAAGAGCCAAAGCGCCGCGCCGCAGAATACGATCGGCGCGCAAAACGGCAGCATCGCCGCGATCGCCGTGACGAAACCGAGCAGCGCCGCGTGCGGGACGCCCGTCAGCATATACGCGAGCAGCAGCAGCGCGCCCTCGCCGATCCCGACGACCACCAGCCCCGACACCGTCCCGCGCACGGCCGCCGCCATCCGTTCGGCGAGATGCATGCCGTCATAGCCGAACGCGCGCCGCATACCCTTCATCAATTCGCCCGACAGCTTCGGCCCCGCCTGAAAGATCACGAACAGCGTGACGAGCATGAAGCCGAACAGCATCAGCGCGTGCGCGGCCCGGGCGCCGAAATGCCGGCCAAACGTGACGACAGCGCCGCCGTGCAAGCCCTTCATCGCGGGCGAATCGCGCAGCGGCTGCGTCAGGTTGTCCTGCCACCAGGCCCCTATCTGCGCTGCGCCAAACGGCAGATGTTGGACGAAGTCCGGCAACGGAATGCCGTTCTCCTGCACGTCGCGCGCCCATTCGATCACGTCGTGCGCCTCGGCCGCCGCCTGCGCAATCCCGATCCCGACAGGCAGCAGAAACAGCAAGCCGATGGCAATGGTCAGAACGGTCGCGATCAGCGTCGAGCGCCCCTTGAACAGCCTGTGCTCTTCGATCCGGTGAAACGCCGGCCACAGCGCAATCGCGATCACGCAAGCCCACGCAATGGCCGGCACGAAATCACGGATCACCCAGATCGCCAGCGCCACCATCACGGCATACAGCGCGGCCGAAGCGATCCGCTGCACTTTGCGGCGATTCGGCATGTCGGCCTCGGATGGAACGTCGGGCGGGCGCTGATTCATGTGACCTCGTGATGGACTCGATGCGCGTTCAACGACCGCGCATCACAATGATGGGGCGGGCAAACATCGTCAGCAGATGCACGCATGCGCGGTGCCTGCGCACGCTCGCCACGGCGTTGCCAAACCGTTCATCTTAAAGGATGCAACGATTGCCGGCAGACCACGCAAACGGTCCGGCCCTTTTCTGCCGTTCATACAACAGTTCGTTGCATATTTGCGTGTAATCGATATAACGAGCCGCAAAACCGCTTTATACCGTCCGCGTGCATACCCAGGACCCGATTATTGCTAAATCGGGAACAGTGTTTCTACGCGAGCACAATGGCTCTCACGCGCGCGCGGGTCTAAATTCGGCACACCACAAATACGGAGCCGACCATGACCACCCTGGAGTGTTTACCGTTGATGGGCGCTAACGGGTTGCGCATCGAGATTCTCGAACACTCTGACACGACGCTGGTAATCCGCTGGATCGAACCCGGCCGCTGCCACTATGGCGAGCAACGCTGGCGCCGTCGCTCGGCGCATACGTCCGGCACGTGCGCCGTTTCGCGCAGAAAGATCCGGCGGGGCGACGCCGTCTTCAAGCCAGCCGAACGTCCCGCTCCCGCGAACGCCTCTGCCATGATCGCGGCCGAAGTGCTCGAGCACGCATTCGCTGCATAACCGACGTTTCTTGCAACAATCGGCAGTCGGCGTTCCCGACGTCAACCGGCAGCGTGTTCGACGAGGAAGCGGCACACTTCGCGATGCATCCATTGCACGCCGGGACTCGTCGCCAGCGCGCGCCACGATCCGTGCACGAGGCCGATGCCGACGGGCGCAGTCGCCTGCCCTCCCACGGCACGGATGCGTTCTGCAAAGACGCGGGCATCGTCGCGCAATGGATCGTGCTCGACGCCGATCGCAAGCGTCGGCGGCAATCCATCATAGCGTGATGCTTCGAGCGGAACGGTCCACGCGTAACCGTGTGCCTGGCCGCCCCAATACAGCGCGCTGCAGCGTCGCACGTCGGCAAGCGTGAGCATCGGTGCATCGGCTTCCGAGTTGCGCGCGGGCAATTGCGGTTCGATGCCCAGCATCGGATAAACCAGGGCGACGCTGCGCACGCCCGCTTTCCCCTCGTCGCGCAGACGCATCGCAACACTCGCCGCGAGCGTACCGCCCGCGCTGTCGCCTGCCAGCTGCAGCGAACGCGGCAATGGGCCGAACGGCAGGCTACCGTCGAGCGCGGCGCGCGTGACGGCGAGGCAATCGTCGTGAGCGGCGGGCGCGGCGTGCTCCGGCGCGAGCCGATAATCGACAGCCACCACACACAACCCTGTATCCGCCGCGATGCGCGCCGTGATCAGATCGTGACTGTCGAGCGATCCGACGACGAACCCGCCGCCATGAAAATACAGCACCGTGCCCATCGACCGCGCGCGATCAGCGGGCGCGTACAGACGCACGTCGAACGTGCGCTCATCGGGCGATGTGAAAGGCGCGTCGTGAGTCGTCACGCCATCGGGCAATGGCGGCGTGAACGCGGCGGCGTACCGTTCGTACACCGCCCGCTGTTCGGCAAACGTCGATGCAGATCGATCGCGCGGATAAAGACTCTTCGTGCGCTCGACGAATGCAACCATCTCGGGTTCGAGCATGTCGCGTGCTCCGCTTAGGTTTTCTGATTATGCACGCGAATGCGCGGGGCGCTATTTGCGCGCTTGCCCCGGCAAGCCAATCACGCGCCCAGCGTATCGCGGCGCAGGCAGCGCCGCTTGCGCATCGACGAGCGCGCGCACGCGCGCCTCGACATCGCTGTCGAACACCTCTGAACGCGGCCCGCTGGTATCGACGTGCAACAGCATCTGCTCGCCCGCCGCGACAGCTTCAGCGCCATCGCCAGCGAACATTTCGAGGTACAGGTGCATGCGCTTGGCGTCATGCGCGAGTACGCGCATCTCGACCCGCACTCGGGCGCCTTCCTTGATTTCGTGCAGATAGTGGATGTGCGCTTCGAGCGTATAGATCGAGCGGCCACGCGCTTTGCGCACTGCATCGTCGAGGCCGATCTGGTCGATCAGCGCATCGGTGGCGAAACTGAAAATCAGCATATAGAACGCGTCGCGCAGATGGCCGTTGTAATCGACCCACTCGGCGCGCACGACGTCGTGATACGCAGGCAATTCCGCGTGTCGCGGCATGGCGAATGTCTCCGTCGCTTTGAATGAGGTACTGCACGCGCGGGACATCTGTTTTGACGCCCCGCACACGCACAGATATTACTCGACCTTATTCGTCGGCACGCAAGCCATGACGCGCTTTCGTTTCCGCAATCGCGGACAGCACGTTCGTGATGCATTCGTCGCGGTAGCGTTCGAGCTGCTTGATCGAACGCGGACCGACCTGCTCCGCCGTTCCGTCCACCACGCGATCGATCAGCTGATCCGTCAGCTTCGGCGCGACGAGTTTCGTCCACGGCAATTCCAGCGCGGGCCCGAATTGCTGCATGAAATGCCGCATGCCTGCGTCGCCGCCAGCGAGCGTATAAGTGAGGAACGTCCCCATGAACGACCAGCGGATGCCCGCGCCAAAGCGGATCGCATCGTCGATTTCCCCTGTCGTCGCGACGCCTTCGTCGACCAGATGCAGCGCCTCGCGCCACAGCGCTTCGAGCAGGCGGTCGGCGATAAAACCCGGCACTTCCTTGCGCACATGGAGCGGCCGCATGTCGAGCGCGCGATAGATGCTCATTGCGGCGTCGACGGTCGAAGGCGCGGTTTGCTCACCGCCCAACACTTCGACAAGCGGCAACAGATAAACAGGATTGAACGGATGCCCGACGATACAGCGCTCCGGATGCAACGCGCGCGCATAGAAATCAGTCGGCAGCAGGCCCGATGTCGATGATGCGATGATCGCATCGGGCTTCGCGGCGCGGCTGATCTGTTCATGCAACGCAAGCTTCAATTCCTCGCGCTCAGGCGCGCTTTCCTGAATGAAGTCGGCATCCGCGACGCACGCTTCAATCGTGTTCACGAAACGCAGACGCTCTTGCGAAGCCCCCGCCGCGAGTCCGACGCGTTCGAGCGCGGGCCACGCGTTCGCGACATTGTCGCGCAATTGCTTCTCCGCGCCCGGCGCGGGGTCCCATGCAATGACGTCGAGCCCATGCGCGAGCGCGCGCGCCACCCAGCCGCTGCCGATCACACCTGCGCCGATTGCTGCAAAAGTCTTGATATCCGTAATCACTGCCATTGCCGATGATCCTCTGGAATGATTCAAAGCGTTATACGAACTGCTAGGCGAACTGTTCTGCAGCGCGCCGTTCGAGCAACCGTTCGCCGCGTGCGGGCAAGCCGAGTTTCTTACGGCCTTCCGCCGGTGTCAGCGCGCGGCCGCCAAGCCGTTCGATAATCTCAACGGCGCGCGTCACAAGCGAGCCATTGCTCGCAGGCACGCCCTTGTCGAGCCAGATGTTGTCTTCGAGACCTACGCGCACGTTACCGCCGAGCAGCATCGCCTGCGCGACCATCGGCATCTGCATCCGGCCGATGCCGAAGCCCGCCCATTGCGCGCCGGGGGGCAGGTTGTCGACCATGGCCTTCATCGTCGTCGTATCGGCGGGTGCACCCCACGGAATGCCGAGGCACAGCTGAAACAGCGGCGGCGCATCGAGCAGGCCTTCTTTCAGCAATTGATTGGCGAACCACAGGTGGCCCGTATCGAAGATCTCCAGTTCCGGCTTGACGCCGAGTTCCTGGATGCGCTTCGCGCCCGCCCGCAATTGAGCTGGCGTCGATACGTAGATATAGTCGCCGTCGCCGAAATTGAGCGTGCCGCAATCGAGTGTGCAGATCTCCGGCAAAAGCTCTTCAACGTGGGCAAGCCGCGTCAGGCCGCCGACCAGATCGGTGCCCGCGCCGAAGCGCATCGGATCTTCGCCGGGACCGATCTCCAGGTCCCCGCCCATGCCTGCCGTCAGATTGATGATGACGTCCGTATCCGCGGAGCGAATACGGTCGACGACCTCGCGGTACAGATTCGGATCGCGGCTGCCGCGTCCCGTTTTCGGATCGCGGACATGGCAATGCGCGACGGTTGCGCCGGCTTTTGCGGCTTCGATCGCGGCATCGGCGATCTGTTTCGGCGTGACGGGAATGGCGGGATGCCTGCCGACGGTGTCGCCTGCACCCGTGACAGCGCAGGTCACGATCACTTCATGGTTCATGCGTGCAATTCCTGTTAACTGTGGGATCTGAATGATTGCAATGGAAAAGTACTTTCCGTATTCGAATGTCAAATCTCAAAGACCGAGATAAGCCTTCACGGCAGGCAAGCCATCCTTGCCGTCATACGTCTTGACGCCTGCGAGCCATTCGTCGAGTACTTGCGGATTCTTTTTCAAATATGCTTTCGCGGCTTCGGTGGGTTTCTCCTTGTTCATCACCGACTGCATCACGACGTTCTCGAGCTGCGTGGTAAAGCGAAGATTGCTTACGAGTTTTCCCGCGTTCGGGCAACGCGTCAGAAAGTCCGGTGAAGTCAGCGTATAAACACGCGCTTCGCCATCGTTCGGACCGAATACGCCTTCGCTCCCGCTCAGGTACTTCATATCGAGCTGAATGTTCATCGGATGCGGCTGCCAGCCGAGAAAGACCACCCATTTCTTCTCGCGCACCGCGCGGTCAACGGTCACGAGCATGCCCGCCTCGCTTGATTCGATCAGCTTGAATCCACCCAGACCGAACTGATTGGTCGCAATCATCTTCTGGATTGCGGCATTCGCACTGCTGCCCGGCTCGATGCCATAGATCTTTCCGTCGAGTTCCGCGCGATGCTTCGCGATATCTGCGAAAGTTTTCAGTCCCGCGTCGTATTCGTAAGTGGGCACGGCAAAGGTCGCCCTCGCGCCCGTCAGATTAGGCGGCTGCAAGACGTTGATCGACTTCGCGTCGACGAACGGCGTAATCGCCTTTTCCTGCACGGGCCACCAGTAGCCGAGCGAGACGTCGAGCTGCTTGCTCTTCAATCCCGCAAACGAGATCGGCACGGATGCCACCGTCGTCACCGGCTGATAACCAAGCCCTTCGAATACCGTCGACGCGAGCGCCGTCGTCGACGTGATGTCGGTCCAGCCGATGTCCGCGAAATGGACGGCGCGGCAGCTCGGCGGGTCCTGCGCGAGCGCGGGCAGCGACAGTGCGGCCAGAAGGCCGGCAAGGCATGCGGAAACGGCTTTGATGATCAACTTCATGACGATCCCCTTCGACACAGCTCGTAATGTTCTAGAACGCCCACTTGGCAGGCGGCGAGTAAGACGACCCTGGAAAGACGCGATGTGCATTAAAGGTACAAATCCATATTCCGGCAAAATCGACTATCAGCGACCCGTTCTTGCTTACGCGCGACCATGAGGGAAAACCAGCATGCGCCGACGCGATTGGTGCGCTGCGCCATACGAGCATGGATTTTTGTCGGCTTGCCGCATTGCATGCTGCTTGCTACGCTCGCCGGATTCGACGAATCCGGCCAACCTGACATCCAGAAGATCGAGCGATGCCCGAAGACATTTCGTTTCTGCTGCTGCCGGGCTTTTCGGCTCTTGGCTTCATGTCGGCTATCGAGCCTTTGCGCGTCGCGAACCGTTTTCGCGAGAACCTTTACCGCTGGCATATCCTAAGCGTGGACGGCGCGCCCGTCGCCGCGAGCAACGGCATTTCGATGAATGCCGAAGCCGCATTCGGCGATGTCGATCACGCCCGAACGGTCTTTATCGTCGCGGGGTTCGATCCGCTTGCGTGCTACAGCCGCGCGCTCGGCGACTGGCTCCGGCGGCTCGACCACGCGCACGCGACGCTCGGCGGCATCGACACGGGCGCCTTTATTCTGGCCGAAGCGGGACTGCTGCGCGCAACCGACAGCGTGACCCTGCATTGGGAAGCGCTCTCCGCATTCCGCGAGCGATACCCGTCGGTGGATGCGAGCGAAGAGCTATTCGAGATCGGCGCGCGGCGCATCACGTGCGCGGGTGGCACCGCTTCGATCGACATGATGCTCGACCTGATCTCCCGCAGTCACGGCGCGGCGCTCGCTTCGTCGATCTCCGAACAATTCGTCGTGAGCCGCATTCGCCAGCGCTCCGATCATCAGCGCATGGAAATCGCCGCGCGTTACGGCGTGCACAACCGCAAGCTGATTCAGGTGATCGGCGTGATGGAACAGAACATGGAAGAACCGCTCGCGCCCGCCGATCTCGCGCAGGAAATCGGCGTCACGCGCAGGCAACTGGAGCGGCTTTTCTGTTCATCGCTAAAGGACACGCCGACGCATTTCTATCTGCAATTGCGGCTGGATCGCGCGCGCGAGCTTTTGAGGCAGACGGATATGTCGATTACGGCAATTTGCGTCGCGTGCGGATTCGAGTCGCCGTCGCACTTCTCGCGGACCTATCGCGCGCGGTTCGGCGCGAGTCCGCGCAGCGACCGGAGTCCGCTGCGCCATACTGCCGGTGGCAATGCGAATACGACACTGGAGACCGCAGTGCCTTGAATGTAGTGTCGTTTGATCGATTTGCGTTGCCCTTTGCGAACAAGGCAAATCAAACAGGCATCAGAACGAGTGCCGCATACCGATACGCACATCGGCCTGTGTCGTCGTGGTGGACGGCGTGAAGCTATAGCCGATCACTGCATCCACGCCGCTCGACGCCTTCAGATAATCGCCTGAAATATAGACGTCCGTGCGCTTGGACAGCAGATAGTGCGCGCCCAGCGAGCCCTGATTCCAGTGATGCCCTTCGAAGTTCGTGTACTGGTAGCCGCCGATCACGCTGAACGCCGGCGTCACCTGCCAGCTCGCGCCGCCTTCACCCACCTTCATGTGCGACGTGACGCCCAGGCCCTTGATCGTCGTATAGGTGAAGTTGCCCATCAGCGTCACGTCGCCGATCGCATAGCTCGAGCCGATGCCGAAGGTACCCTGTTTGTCGACGGGAAACGGATTACTCGAATAGAGATCGGTTATCGCGCCTGTCGCCGGATCGACGGTCACCGTCGGCTGGCCAAGGAAAGTGTGCACGCCGAGCATCGCGTACGGATCGAAGGCGTAGATGCCGTGCGGATTGTTCAGCTGCGTGTAGGCGGCGCCCATCGTGAACGGTCCATTCGCATAATGCGCGCCGACGCTCCATGCGCTGTCCTGGTGGAAATCGCCTGCGACGTTGCCGAACGAGTACATGCCGCCGAACATGAAGCCGGCGAATTCATTCGACAGGAACTTCACCGAATTGGGCAGACGGTCGCCATTGAAGCGGTCGAAGTCGCCCTGGTGAATCGCATAGCCACTCGCCCACGCCGAGATGTTGTACAGGTACACCATCTCTTCCGTCATATCCAGCTGATTGCCGAACGACAGCGTACCCCACTGGTTCTTCAGCCCCACATACGCCTGACGTCCGAATAACGCGCTGCCGAAGCCCAGTTGCCCATTGCCGAGGTGAAAGCCGCTTTCGAGCACGAACACCGCCTGCAAGCCGCCGCCCAGATCTTCCGTGCCCTTGACGCCGAAGCGATTGCCGTATGAGATGCCGTCGTCGAACTTGACGACGTGCGCGCCGCCAGTATTGTTGACCCAGGTAATGCCCGCGTCGACGATCCCATACAACGTGACACTGCTCTGCGCGTGACTCGCGTTCGATATTCCAGCGAGCGCGAGCGCGACGCCTGTCAGTGCTGCGGCATTCAGCTTTTTCATTGTGTGGTTCTCTCTTGCCTGACTCCGAGGGGGATAGGGATGCGAAGCTGCCTTCGCGGCTTGTGCAATTCGCACGACGATGAATGCACAGTACAAATCCATTTTTCAGGCAACTCGACCAAACACGACGTACTTTGGTCTGTTAGCGACACACACACAACAAAAGGAACACGCGTACCGCATAAGAAAAGCGCGCGGCCCCTTGCGGAACCGCGCGCCATTTGACAGTCCCGACAATGCCGGTTCAATGAATGCCGAGTTGCGCCTGCACTGCCTGCAATCCGTCACTGCCATTCGTGGTCGTCACGCCTTTGAGCCATGCATTTAACAAAGCGGGATTGCCTTTCAGTGCATTCAACGCCGCGGTATTGATATCCACCTTGTTTTGCAGCACATTCGTGATGATCTGGTTTTCCAGATCGACATTGAATGTCAATTGTTGAAAGAGCCTGGCGAGATTCGTGCATTGCCCGGAAAAACCCGCGCGCGTTACCGTATTCACCGTCGCGCCACCGTAGTTCGGGCCGAAGTACGTGTCACCGCCCGACAGATAGGTCAAATGGAATTTCGTGTTCATCAGATGCGGTTCCCAGCCAAGAAACACGATCCATTGCTTGTCTCGCACCGCGCGCTCGACCTGCGTCAGCATCCCCGTTTCACTCGATTCGACGATCTTCCAGTCGCCGAGACCAAATGCCTTATCGGAAATCATCTTCTTGATGTTCTGATTGGCGGGCGCACCTGGCTCGATGCCATAGATCTTTCCATTGAACTGGTCGGCGTGCTTGACGAGATCGGCGAATGAATGCACGCCCGCGGCGGCGACATAGTCGGGAACGGCAAGCGTGAATTTCGCATTGGTCAGATTCGCATGCAGCACGTCGATCGAACGTTCATCGACGAACGGCTTGACGAGCGGACCTTGCGCGGGCATCCAGTTGCCGAGAAACACGTCGATTTGCCCTTTTTTCAGGCCCTGATACGTGATCGGCACCGACAGGTTCGACACGTTCTGCTGATAGCCGAGCGCCTTCAATAGCACGCCTGTGACCGCGTTGGTCGCATCGATATCGGTCCAGCCGGGGTCGGCCATGCGGACTTGCGTGCAGCTTTGGGGCTCTGCTGCATGCGACGATCCTGTCATTGCAATGCCGCATGCAGCAAGCATCAATGCGGCCTTCGCAAGCGAACTTCTCCAGCGTATGTTCATCGTGGACTCCCGTATTGAAGATTTCTCTCTCTGGCCTGTGATTAACCGCTGACGATGCGCGGATACCGCGCCATCGCTTCGAGCGTATCGAGTTCGATGTGATTGCGCATATAGCGCTGGCTTGCGTCGTTGAATGGCTGCCAGTCCCATGAGCGAATCGTGCCTTGCGTCGTCGCTTCAAAATGAAAGCGCCGGCGGCGCTGGCTCGCGACCACCGCTTGATGCAGTGCGGGAATGTTCCAGCGCTGCGCGATCTCCTTGCGAAATGCGTCGACGAGCGTGGCATTCTTCGGGTCTTGCGCGAGGTTCACGCGCTCGTGCGGATCGTCCGCGAGATCGTAAAGCTGATCGGGATCGACGGGCGTATGAATGAACTTGTACTTGCCGCGCCGGATCATCACCATCGGCGCAATCGCGCCCTCCGCGAAGTACTCGACAATCGCTTCGTCGTGGCCGCCGTCGTTGTGTAGGTGCGGGATAAGGCTGTGTCCATCCACGGAATCGGGCCATTCCACGCGCCGGGTGCCCGTTGCCATTTCGACGAGCGTCGGCAGCAGATCGACGTGCGAGACGGATGCAGCCACGCGATGCGCACGATAGTGCTTTGGCGCATGTACTATCAGCGGCACACGCACGCCGCCTTCAAAGCACGTCATCTTGTACCAGAGGCCACGTTCGCCAAGCATTTCGCCGTGATCCGATGTGACGATGACGATCGTATCGTCGGCGAGGCCGGTTGCCTTCAGCGTGTCGAGAATCGCACCGAATTGCGCATCGACATACGAGAGCGCGCCATAGTACGCGTGTCGCGCGTCGCGGATCTGCTGTTCAGTCGGTGGCGTGAGATCCGCTTCGTAGACATCGCGCAGACGCTTTGAATGGGGATCGCTCTCTTCGCGCGTCAATGTCACGCGCGGCATGTCGATCTCTTCATCGCGGTACAGATCCCAGTATTGCTGCGGAATCGCGTAAGGATCATGCGGATGCGTAAGCGACGCGACGAGGCAAAACGGCCGCACGTCGCCGCCCGCCGCGCGCTCGCGCACGATGTCATACAGCTTCTGGCGCGTCGTGTACGTGACTTCATCGTCGAAATCGAGCTGGTTCGTGCGTACGCATGGGCCTGCATCGAGCACGGAACTCATGTTGTGATACCAGCTAGGCCGCACGTCCGGACGATCCCAGTCCGGCACCCAGCCGAAATCGGCGGGATAGATGTCGGTGGTCAGGCGCTCCTCGAAACCGTGCAACTGGTCGGGGCCGCAGAAATGCATCTTGCCCGAGAGGATCGTCCGATAGCCTGCTGCGCGCAGATAGTGCGCGAACGTCAGCGTTTGCGCGGGCAATTCGGCGGCGTTATCGTAAGCACCGATTGCGGCGGGCAATTTGCCCGCCATCATCGAAAAGCGTGACGGCGCGCACAATGGGCTCGCGCAGTACGCGGAATCGAACACGACGCCTTCTTTCGCCAGCGCATCGATGCGCGGCGTCAACGAGACCTGATTGCCATACGCGCGCAGCGCGAACGGCGTCATCTGGTCCGCCATCAAGATAACGATATTCTGCTTTGTATTAAGGCTCATGAGCGGGGCGGATTAGAATCTTGGAGTTACGCATCGAAGTGCGGCGCTCACAGTGCAACGAGCGCCGCCTGCACTTCACTATTGCCGTTCATTAAGCCTTTGTGAAGGCGGCGTGCGCTTATCGGCCCATAAGGGGATGTTATGCCGGGACCAGACCGTCTTCCGCCGATGCAGACCTTGTCGGCCTTCGAATCGGCCGCGCGCCTCGCGAGCTTCACGGCCGCCGCGCGCGAGCTCGGTTCGACGCAGCCCGCCGTGAGCCAGCGCATCGTGCAACTCGAAGAGGACCTCGGCGCGCCATTGTTCGAGCGCGGCCATCGCGGCGTGACGCTCACGCCCGAAGGCGCGTTGCTCTATGAAGCCGTGCGCAGCGGCCTCGACACGATCCGCGAGGCGACATCCGACATCCGCGCGCGCCGCGCCACGGGCGCATTGACAATACTTACCGACGCCGGCTTCGCCACCTACTGGCTGATGCCGCGCCTGGCACGACTCAAGGCGTCGATGCCCGGCGTCAACGTGAAGATCGTCACCTCGCAACTCGGCTACGATCCGCACCGCGACCACGCGGATATCGCCATCGCGTTCGGCGACGGCCATTGGCCGCCCTGCACGTCGACGCGGCTTTTCGCCGAAGCCGTCACGCCCGTCTGCTCGCCCGCGTTCCGCGATCTTCACGCACCCGTAAGCGTTGCCGCCGATCTCGCCGCATTGCCGCTACTACACGTGCAGCCCACCGACCCCGAGCGCTGGCTCGCCTGGAACACATGGTTCGCCGCGCACGGTCTGCAAGCGCCGGAAGACAGCCAGGGGATGATGTTCAACAGTTATTCGCTCGTCGTGCAGGCCGCACTGATGGGCCAGGGCGTCGCGCTCGGCTGGACGCCGCTCACAGACGAACTCATCGCGTCCGGCCTGCTAGTGCACCTGCTCGACACGCCCGTGACCACCGAGCGCGGCTATTACCTCGTCTGCCCGCCCGCGCGCCCCGCGCCAGCCGCCGTGCCGCTCTTCCGGCGCTGGATTTTCAACGAACTGATCGACCTGGGCGAGCACGCGCACGCCTGACGTTCCGATACCACGAGCACGGCGCATCGGTTCTATGCGCGCGCAAATTGGGCTGATTTACTTGATCATCCCGCTTGCCGCGTCGCGCTGCGCTACAGGTTCAATGGCACGGCCATGCGGGAATCCCATATCGAATGACAGAGGACTCGCATGCCCACCACCGATCGCACGCATCAGTTCGCGCTGACCCTTTCCTGCCCGAGCGCCGCCGGCCAGGTTGCTGCCGTCGTCGGCTTTCTCGATCGGCACCACTGCTATATCGATGAACTCACGGTGTTCGACGACGACATCAGCGCGCGCTTTTTCGTGCGCTGCGTGTTTCATGGCGTGGCGAACGCGCCCGAAGCGGCGCTGCATATCGATTCGTTGCGGCGCGAGTTCCACCCCATCGCGGCCGACTTCGATATGCAGTGGGCGATGCACGATCTCGACACGCGGCCCAAAGTACTGATCATGGTGTCGAAGCTCGAGCATTGCCTTGCCGACCTGCTATTCCGCTGGCGCATGGGCGAACTGAAAATGGACATCGCCGGCATTGCATCGAATCATCCCGACTTCGAGCCGCTTGCCGTGCAGCATGGTTTGCCGTTCCATCATCTGCCTGTGACGCCTGAAACGAAGCAGCAACAGGAAGCGCAAATTCTCGACCTGTTCGAATCGAGCGGCGCGGACCTGATGATTCTCGCGCGCTATATGCAGATTCTCTCCGACGAAACGAGCCGCAAGCTGGCAGGCCGCGCGATCAATATCCATCACTCGTTCCTGCCCGGCTTCAAGGGCGCGCGGCCTTATCATCAGGCGCACGCGCGCGGCGTCAAGCTGATCGGCGCGACGGCGCACTTCGTCACCGACGATCTCGACGAAGGCCCGATCATCGAACAGGAAGTGCAGCGCGTCGACCATTCGTATGGGCCTGAGCGCCTGCTGGCCGTGGGCCGCGACGTCGAATGCATCACGCTGGCGCGCGCGGTGAAGGCATTCGTCGAGAGGCGTGTGTTCATCAACGGCGACAGAACTGTCGTGCTCTGAAAACAGAAGCCGCCGCGCTGCAACGCAGACGCGGCGGCGGCATCACTTAAAGGCGATCAAAGGAACGGCTTCGCCAGATAGTGCGAGAACCACACAACGAACACGGCTAGCAGCAACGCGCCATACGGCAGCAAACCGCGCAGACCAGCGGGCCGCAATCCGCCTTTCCACTCCATATCCTGCTGCATGCGCGCGGGCAAACGCCCGCGGTCTTGCAGGTAGTGGCGGAACATGAACACGGGCACGATCAGCAGCATCGCGATCAGGCCGTTGCGCATCGTTCCCACGCCCTGCATGTCCGCGCCCGCGCCAATGAACGCGAGATCCAGATAGCCGCACAGCGCGCCCGCGGCGAGCAGCCACGCCGGACAACGGAACGGCCGGTCCGCATCCGCGCGATCCAGCCGGTGTATCCAGCCCGATTGCAGATTGAGGAACACGAAGATCATGTAGCAGACGTTCGAGATCGACAGCACTGTCATGTAGTCCGACATCAGCAGCAGGATCAGATTGAAGCCAAGGTCGGTCCACATTGCGCGCGTCGGCGCGCCGTGCTCGTTGACGTGCGACAGATACTTCGGCAGCCAGCCATCGACGGATGCCTGATACAGCGTGCGCGACGAGCCCATCATCGAGGTCATCACGATCAGCAGAATGGTCAGCATCAGCATGATGACGACCACGTCGAACATCAGCGCGCCGCCGCCGACCATATGCGCCATCGCGGCAGCCACGCCCGTGCCGTCGGCGATCTTCGGATCGAGCATGCCCTTCGTGCCCAACACACCCTGAAACGCGAGCGGCACCAGCGTCATCACGACCAGGCACGCCATGCCCGACCAGAAGATTGCTTTTACCGTATCGCTGCGCGGATCGCGGAACTCGCGCGTATAGCAGACGGCCGTCTCGAAGCCGTACGCGGCCCAGCCCGCCATGAACATCGCGCCGAACGCCATCGTGATGCCCGCGCCATTCCACGAGCCGAACGTCGAAGCCGTCACGCTGCCTTGCGCATCGTGTCCGAGCGGCAGCAGCGGCCACAGATGCACGGCGGGCACGTCGCCCGTCACGAACGGCACGATACCGACGATCAGCAAGGGCGCAAGCGAAGCAATGCCGAGTATGCGCTGCGTCTTCGCGGCTTTCGATGCGCCGCTATGCTGCAGTTTGAATGTAATCAGCAGAAAGATCGACGCGATGATGAACGTCGCGTTGATGCGTAGCGAAAGCCCTTGCTTGATGAAGCTAAGGTCAAGCAGTGTCAGACGCCACGTGTTGATCGCAGCATCGGGCACATAGAGACTGGATAGCGCGTAATTGGCGGCAAGGCCCGTGCCCAACGCGAGCATCGGAGACCAGGCGAGCCAGTTGCACCACACGGAAACGGGCGCGATGGTCTTGCTGTAGCGCACCCAGGCCATCGCGCCGTATACGGACGCACCGCCCGACTTGTGCGGGAAAAGTCCTGAAATTTCAGCGTAAGTCGCGCTTTGAATCAGGCCCATCAGGATCGCCGCGCCCCATATGGCCCACGCGGGTTGACCGATCGTTGCGGACACGCCGCCGATCGTAAACAGCACACCGCCGGGCACGCCGCTCGTCACCCAGAATGCGTCTTTCCAGGTCAAGCCGCGTTGCAGCGAATGACCTTCGTGTGGGGCGCCGTCGGTAGCGCCTTCGATACTGCGGGTACGCAGTCTTGCCTGATCCATCCAGAGTCTCCATTATTAGAAGGAGCCTGCGCGCTGGCTGGAACACGAACAACCGGATACATCGATGCTGCAGATGCGCGCGCAGCGCATCTGCAGCATCACAAAACGCTCGTCAGAACGCGTTAGGGAAGGACGGTTATTGTGCTCCGCCTACCCAGCTGTTCACGCGGTCGCCGTGTGCGGCGATCCACGTTCCGGCTGCGTCGGCAGGCTTGGCGCCGTTCTCCGTCGCCAGCATGACGCTGTCGATTTCACCCGGCTTCCATTGAAATTTCTTCAGAAACGCGACTACTTGCGGTGCCTTCGTATCGAGGCCCGGATTGATGACGCTATCCACGTGCTCGGATTCGCCGTACACCTTCTTCGGGTCTTCGAGGAACTTCAGCTTCCACTTGGCAAACATCCAATGCGGTATCCAGCCTGTGACGATCACAGGTTTATTGGCATTCATCGAGCGCGCGAGTTCCGCGGTCATTGCGCTGCCCGAACTCGGCATCAGTTGATAGTCGAGGTTGTAGGCCTTGATTGCATCCGAGGTTTTCTTCATCACGCCTGCGCCGGCGTCGATGCCGACGATGCGTCCACCGAAGTCAGCCTTATGCGCCTGCAGGTCGGCGATGCTCTTTTCCGGCACGTCGGCGGGGACGATCAGGCCGATCTTTGCGTCGTTAAAGTTGGGTCCCAGGTCTTGCACCTTGCCCTTGAACTGATCCCAGTACGCGCCGTGCGTGACGGGCAGCCACGCCGAGAGTGTCGCGTCCAGGTCGCCGCGCGCCACGCCCTGCCACATGATGCCTGCCGCTACGGGCACGAGTTGCACTGGGTAGCCGAGGCGTTTTTCGATGATCTGTGCAGCGACGTTCGATGTGGCGACGCTGTCGTCCCAGCCTTCGACGTAGCCGATTTTGATCGTCGGTTTGGTGTCCGCTGCCGCGGTGCCTGTTCCGATTGCGCTCATTGCGGCGAGTAGCGCCCCGCATAACATCAGTTTTTTAAGGTGCTTCATGGTCGATCTCCTTGTGGCCGCTTGCCGCGGTGTGGCTTTAGAATCGCTAACCAGAATGCATTAGGTGGTCGGGTTTGCGACGTTTACTTGTCTGTATGCGACGTGGTTTTTTTGGTTGTCTGCGACGCTGGGTGGTCCGCTTTGCTTTTCGCTAGCTTCCGCGTGATGATTTACCTGTGCATGCGTTGAACCTGTTCTTGCCTTTGCGCTGGCATCCGCGTTTTGCCTTCGTGCTTCGTGCGTCGTCGTTCGGTGTTTTGGCCTTTGCGCCGGCATCCGCGTTTTGCCTTCAAGCTTCGTGCGTCGTCGTTCGGTGTTTTGGCCTTTGCGCCGGCATCCGCGTTTTGCCTTCGTGCTTCATGCGTCGCCCCTGTGCGGGGCGGCACCTACTTTTCTTTGCCGCCGCAAAGAAAAGTAGGCAAAAGAAAGCGGCTAACACCGCCAGTTCTTGTGTTTGCCTGAGGGCCCCCAACCGGTCTTACGCTTCACACGGCAATCACGTGACCCATGTTCGTTGCCAACGTTCTTGCGGTGCGCCTCACCCGCTTCACGCACCCGCGCTGCACCATGCCGTGCCAGATATTCCACGGCCGCCCAGGTGGCAAACTGTGTGTAGGCCCTAGTGCCTCGCACGCCTCACTTCGGACCGATAGCGCATACGTTCCACCCTGTAAGAGCGCTACCCTATACGACGCGACAACCTACACACAGTTTGCCACCTGGGCGGCACATACCATCCGCTGCCGCTTGCCCGAGTACGGGTATCTGAAGCGGGTGAGGCGTTCATTCGAAGCGCTGGCAACGAGCACCAACCAGGGCACTGCCGTGTGAAGCGTGGGACCGGTTGGGGGCCCTCAGGCAAACACAAGAACTGGCGGTGTTAGCCGCTTTCTTTTGCCTACTTTTCTTTGCGGCGGCAAAGAAAAGTAGGTGCCGCCCCGCACAGGGGCGACGCTTGAAGCACGAAGGCAAAGCGCGGATGCCAGCTCAAACTCAAGCAAACCAATCAGCCGTCGCAGACAAAAAAAACTCACTTATCAACCACGAGATCACTCAAAGGCTTACTACAACACAACAACACCATCCCCTGATCGATCTCCCGCTGCCGAATCCCACCGTTATGCTTCATCTCCACCTGCCCGGAAACAAGCTTCACCTTGCAGGTGCCACACATCCCTTGTGTACAGGAAGCAGCCAACCGCACTCCGGCCTGCCGCGCCGCATCCAGCACATGTTGAGACGAACCACATTCAATCGAACGGTTGCTGCGTGAAAAGCTCACCGAGAACATTTGCGTGCCATTTGCAGCACCATTAGCCTTCTCTTCCGCCTCAAGCACTTCAGCCGCAACTTCAGGCTCATTCTCGATCAGCGTCTCGAAAGAAAAACTCTCTTCGTGATACTGCTTGCGATCAAACCCCGCCTCATCGAGCAGATTGCGAACAGCCTGCATATAAGGCGCAGGACCGCACGTAAAGATCTCCCGCTCCATAAAATCCGGAGCAATCAGCTTCAGCAGCGGCAGCGTCAAAAAACCAGTAACACCTGGCCAGTTAGTCCGACTCCCAACCCGCTCACAAACAAACGAAGCCCTGAAATTAACCTGATTAGAAGCAATCAGATCAAGCTCCCGCGAGAAAATAATATCGTCCGGCGTGCGAGCGCTATGCACAAACACGATATCGCGATCCTCACTCAACTCATGATGCGCGCGACTCATCGACATCAACGGCGTAATGCCAGACCCAGCCGACAAAAACAGATACTTCCGCGCCGGATGCCGCGCACACGTAAACTCACCCGCCGGCCCCAGCACCCGCACGCGCGCACCCGCCTGCAGGTTATCGTGCAGCCAGTTCGACACCGTGCCGCCAGGCACCCGCTTCACCGTGATCGAAATCGTATGCGGCCGCGTCGGCGACGATGAAATCGTATAGCAGCGGTTGATCGTCTCGCCGTCGATCTCCAGCTCCAGTGTGATGAACTGCCCCGGCTCGAACACAAACGCACGGCCTTCCGGCGAACGGAAGAAAAAACTCTTCACGTCGTGCGTTTCCTGACGAACCTGGCAGCAGACCAGCGTTTCCTCGACATCGCTCGTCCAGCGCGCCGGCAACGCGCTCCAGAATTCGGGCTTCGTCACGCGGCTTTCGACGGGTCCGAAGGTTGCTGCATCGCGCATCATTGCTTGCTCCACTTGCCGCCAGGCATCCGGTTGGTTTTATCTGCAGCCGGCCTTAAACGGCCTTGATGTTGATCGTGCGTTGCTCCGCCACCGGGCTCTCGACATGCGCCGCAAGGCGCTGCACATACCAGTCGCTGAACTTCTCGACGAGCCCTTCCGTGTACGGCGAATACGGACCCGGCTCGTACGCGCTGCTCGACGCGCCACGCTGCGAAAATTCGACGAGCGTACGGTCCTGGTCGTTGGTCGCGTTCCACACGGCCGTCAGGTTGCTCACGTCGTAATCGACGCCTTCCTGCGCATCCTTGTGCACGAGCCATTTCGTACGCACCAGCGTTTCGCCCGCCGACAGCGGAATCACCGAGAACGTCACGATGTGATCGCTCATGAAGTGATGCCACGAATTCGGCTGTGTCCAGAACGACAGCCCGCCCAGGTCGGCCTGCTCGAATTCGCCGAGCAACTTCTTCGATGCGACCTTCGCGTCGAGCGTCTGCGATTCGCCGCTGCGATCGAGCGGCAGACGCTGCGTGCGAAAACCCGTCACGTCCGACAGCTGATCGATTTCAACAGAAGGCAGACCCATCTCTTCCCACTGCTTCTCGCGCTCGATGCAGGTGCGCTCGAACGCATCCATGCCTTCCGCGTTCGCGGGCGAGCGCTGATAGCCGAAGCCGTACTCGTAGAGCGAAATGGTCAGCTCGGGATGATTCGCGACGCAGTGGTAGCACTCGCGGTTGTTCTCCATCGTGAGCTTCCAGTTGCCTTTCTCGATGATGTCGATCTGCGCAGCAATCTTGCAGCTCGGCAGATCGTGCGGCAGCAGATACGGCTCCATTGCTGCGCGCATCACGGCGAAATCGACGGGCGGCTTTTCCGCGAGGCACACGAAAATCAGACCGGCCAGGTTCTCGACATGCACGCTCTTCAGGCTGTGCTTGCAGCGGTCGAACTTCTCGCCCATGTGCTCGGCGAACATCAGCTCGCCCGACAGGTTGTACGTCCAGCTGTGATACGGGCACACGATATTGCCGACTGAACCCCTGTCCTCGTTGCACAGGCGCGCGCCGCGGTGACGGCAAACGTTGTGGAATGCGCGCACCTGCATGTCGTCGTCGCGCACGATCAGGATCGAATCGTTGCCCAGTTCGACGGTCACATAATCGCCCGGCTCGGGAATGTCCGGCTCGACGGCGACCTGAATCCAGTGTTGACGGAAAATCGCGTCCATATCGAGCGAGAAGATTTCTTCGCTCAGATAAAACGGTGCTTCGAGGCTGTAACCCTTCTTGCGCCGGTCCACCAGCGTGCGAATGTCTGCCGATACTTTCATGTGTGCTCCGGGTTCCGAGGCCGTGTGGGTGCGGCGCAAAATCAGTATTCGATGAGTTGATGCTCGCGCAAATAATCGAGTATCACTTGTGCTTTTTCGACCGAAGTCCCTTCAATTACGACGCTGCCGCCCCGGCTTTCCGTGGTGGTCGCGGACAGCATGCGCGCATGGCCCGTGCGCTTCTCGGCGGCGGCCAGCCGGACCGGCTTGCGCGTGACGGGTGCGAGCGTCCACTGCGCCGCTTCCGCGTCGGCGCCCGCCTCCACGCGCTGCGGCGCGATCGAGCCGGCGCGCAGCCGCGCGTACGCATAGCGCGGCGTCACGGTGGCGAGCGGATGCACCGCGACGACGGCAGGCAGCGCGACCTCGACGCGGCGGCGCACGCCCTTCGGCAAGAATTGCCGCACCGTCGCGCGCCCGCCTGCAATCGTCACGTCGACGGCCGTGCCGACGAGCGGGACCTGCAGCGCGTCCGCGAGCCGGTAAGGCAGCATGCCGCTGTCGAACGCGCCTTCGGCACAGGTGCCCGTCAGCACGAGGTCATAGCCCTTGAGCCGGGCCGCGAGCAGGCCCACGGCGTCTCCGTTGTCTGCGCAGGTCAGCACTTCGACGCGCTCCGCGCCGAGCGCCAGATACTCTTCGAGTGCGGGATTACCCGGATCGCCCGCATGCAGCACGTCGAGTCGCGCTGCGTGCTGGCTCGACAGCTGGCGGCCGATTTCCAGCGCGGCGGCATCGTTGCGGCTATAGCGCGCGACGCCGCTGACAGGATGCTTGCCGACCGACACGAGCACCGCGATTTTTTCGAGCTTGCCGTTCATGCCGCGACTCCTTCGACGATGTGTTTCACAACGGGCGCAGCGCCCGCGCCACGGCCCGAGCGTGCACGGTCGATCTCGTCGATCAGCGACGCGATGGTCGCCTGCGTATCGCCGATGATCGTCAGGTTCGCGCGCTTGACAATGGGCGCGCTGCCGTCCAGATTCACCGCGATCACATGACGGCAATCCTTGATGCCTTGCAAGTGCTGCACCGCGCCCGAAATGCCGAACGCGATGTAGACGCTCGCCTCGACGGTCTTGCCCGTCGCGCCGATCTGCTTGTCGCGCGTGAACATGCCGTTGTCGACGGCAACGCGGCTCGCGCCGATTGCCGCGCCGAACGTGCTCGCGAGCTTTTCGAACGCGGCAACATCCGTCACACCGTTACCCGCCGACACGATGAAGTCCGCTTCTTCCAGCGCGACCTGCGCGGCGTCGATTTCCTCGATGCCCAGATCACGGTATGCGCCGTTCGACGCGTCGTTCGTTTGAGCGAATGCCGTGAGTTCGAGCCGCTCGCCTGCGCCGATAAACGGCAGCCGCGTATCGACTGCGCCTGCAGCAAGCAGAATCACGTCGGGCAATGCGCGCGTCGCATAGGCCTTCTTCGCCTGCGCATACGTCGACACCTGCTTCGCGTCGATCTGCACCACATGCGTCGCGATGCTTGCGCCCGCGAGCGCCGCATAGCGCCGGCCGAGATCGCCGTCGCCCGTCGCGTTGTCGGGTATGAAAATGTGCGCAGGCGCGAGTTGCGCGACGCATGCCGCCACGGCTTGCACTTCGCGTTCAGGCGCGAACGTGCGGCGGTCGAACGACGACAGTTCGATCACCTTGTCCGCGCCGAGCGCGGCGGCGTCATCCTTCAGCTCGCCGAGTACCAGCAGCGCGACTTGCGTCGCCGCGTCCGCGATCAGCGCGGCAGCCGCCAACGCCTGACGCGCGTGATCGTCGAGACCGCCGCGGTCGCTGTGCGCAACGACGAGCAGCGTGCGTTGCGACACTTGCGTCGTACGCAGCGTTTTGACAGCGGCATGGCCATGCGCGCCAGCATGCAGCGCGTGCTCATTCGATGCACCCGCGACATGCTCCTCGCCGAGCGTGATGCGCTTCAGTCCTGCCGCCGTGATGACGAAGGGCCGGCGCGGATCGATACGTTTGATAGTCGTATTCATCGTTCACTCCAGCGCGGCCGCAACGAGTTCAGCCACATCGAGCACCTCAGGACGCGGACCGACCACGCCTTCGAGCATCGCCGTGCAGTTCGGGCAACCTACCGCGACCACGTCTGCGCCGATCGAACGGGCATCGGCGATGCGGATATCGGGAATGCGCTGCTTGCCGGGGATATCCGTCAGCGGCGCGCCGCCGCCACCGCCGCAGCAACGGCCACGCTTGCCATGCCGCTCCATCTCGACGACCTTGATGCCGATCGTCTTCAGCAACTGGCGCGGCGCTTCCGTTTCGCCGTTGTAGCGGCCGAGATAGCAGGGATCGTGATACGTGATCGTTTTGTCGTTGTACGCAGCGATGGCTTTCGGCGACAGCTTGCCGCTCGCGACGAGCTCCGCGAGGAACGTCGTGTGATGCAGCACTTCATAACGGCCGCCGAGCGCGCGATATTCGTTGCGCAGGCTGTGCATCACATGCGGATCGGCGGTGACGATGCGCTTGAAATCGAGCGTCGCGAGCGTGCCCATCATCTGCTTCGCCATGCGCTGGAACGTGGCTTCGTCACCGAGACGGCGCGCGACGTCGCCCGTATCCGTTTCTTCGCCGCCCAGCACTGCGTAGTTGACGCCCGCCTTGTTCAGCACCTTGACGAGCGAGCGCAACGTGCGCTGATAGCGCATGTCGAACGCGCCCTCGCCAGCGACGAGCAGCACATCGACAGCCTTGCCCGGTTGCGCGACAGGCGAGCTCAGATCGACCGACCAGTCGTAGCGCGCCGCCTTGTCGTAGCCGCCCATCGTGCCCGTTTCGCGCAGATTCGCGAGTACTTCCGGGCCCTTGCCCGGCACCGTGCCGTGCACGAGCGTCTGGTTGCGGCGCATGTCGACGATCGCGTCCACGTGCTCGATCAACATCGGGCATTCGTGCACGCAGGCACGGCACGTCGTGCACGACCACACCGTGTCGGCTTCGATCAGGCTCGAGATGATGGGGCGCTGCGGCTCGCCGCCATGCTGGCCGACCTTGATGCCAGGCGTCGGGCTGCCCGCATACGCCGCATCCGTGCCGCCGACCATGCCCGTCACGAGATCCTGAATCAGCTTCTTCGGATTGAGCGGCTGGCCCGCCGCAAACGCGGGACACGCCGCTTCGCACTTGCCGCACTGCACGCATGCATCGAAGCTCAGCAACTGGTTCCAGCGAAACTCGACGGGCTTGCCGACGCCGTATTCGTTCTGTTCGAGCACGGGCGCTTTGAGCGCAGTCGGCGGAACAACTGCTTCACGACGCACGTCGCCTTTCGCCGCGAAACGCTCCTGACGCGGGTGAAACGCGAGATGCAAGAGACCGGCCAACGCGTGCTTCATCGGACCACCACGCGCCGCGCCGAACGTCATCGCGAACGCGCCTGCCCCAATCAGCAGCGCGAAGATAATCGCGAGACCGCCCGACATCGCCGAGGCCGGCAACAGCGTGTACAGCAGCAAACCGAGCGAGAACGAGCCGAGCAGCCAGGGCAGCGTATTCCACGGACCGCGCGACAGACGCGCGGGCACGTCCTTCGCGTGACGCCGACGCCATACGAACACGGCGCCCACCAGCATGATCAGCGCAGCCAGAAAGATCAGCCGGTCGAGCCACGGCGAATAGATCGCGAGCCCGTAGTTGATGAAGACGAGCGCGAAAGCCGCGATGGCGCCGCCCGCCGTCGCGACGTGCGTCTTCGCGATATACGGATCACGCGCGACGACATGATGCAGATCGACGAAATAGCGCTTCGGAATGGTCAGCAGGTTGGTCCAGCCGAATGCGCCGGCTGCCGTTGCCCGTCCGAGACGCCAGTAAGCCGCCCGTTTTGCGACCGCGAACGCAAGGCCGGCGACCGAGACCCACAACAACGCGGTGATGAGAAACGCCGGGCTCATCATCAGAAGTCCTTGCAGAGACGCAGCGCGTCGTAGATCGCGCCGTGGATGTTATGCATCGAGATGCAGTCGCCGACACGGAACAGCAGGAAGCGTCCATTGCCGAGTTCTTCCGAAAGCGACGGTTGCGGTTCCGCTGCGAAGAGCTTGTGCACGTCCACCTGCCCGCGATTCACCGATTCGGACTTGAGCTTCCAGTACAGCGCGTCGTTTGGCGTGCTGCCGTTTTCGATGATGACCTGATCGACGACGCGCTCTTCCTGTTCTTCCGTGTACTCGTTGCGGATCACGGCGATCTTCCTGCCGTCCTCCTCGTATACACGGTCGAGCCAGTAGTTCGGCGTGTGGATCACGCCTTGCGCGTAGAGACGCCGATAGAAAATCGGGAACGTCGTGCCGCCGACGTCGTCGGCCACTTTCACGTCCGGCGTGACGATCTCGACCTTCGAGCCGCGGCTCGAAATAAAGTCGGCCACGCCCGCGCCTGCATGCGTGCTCACGCCGTCATAGACGAGCACGTTCTGCTTCGGCTCGACCTTGCCCGACAGAATGTCCCAGGAACTCACCGCGAGACCTTCTTCGACGCCCCATGCAGGCACTTGCTGCGTGAAGCTCGTGCCGCCCGTGGCGAGCACGATGATGTCGGGTTTCTCGGCGAGAATCATCTTCTCGTCGGCTTCGACGCCCAGACGCCGGTCGACACCGAGACGCTTCGTTTCCATGTCGAACCAGCGCACGATGCCCGCCATCTGCTCACGTTGCGGCGCTTTCGCGGCCAGCATGATCTGGCCGCCCACAGCATCGCTCTTCTCGAACAGCACGACATCGTGACCGCGCGAACGCGCAACGCGCGCCGCTTCCAGTCCCGCCGGACCCGCGCCGACCACGACCACCTTGCGGCGCGGTCCACGCGTTTTCTCGATCACATGCGGCATCGTCGCTTCGCGCGAGGTCGCCGCGTTCTGCACGCACAGCACATCGAGACCGTTGTACTGGCGATCGATACAGTAGTTCGCGCCGACGCACTGCTTGATCTCGTCCTCGCGGCCATCGCGGATCTTGATGACCATGTGCGGATCGGCGATCTGCGCGCGCGTCATGCCGACCAGATCGACCATGCCGCTCGCGAGCAGACGCTCCGCCTGGCCCGCATCGCGAATGCTTTGCGCGTGCATCACGGGCAGCTTCACGACCGACTTGATGCCCGCCGCGAGATGCACGAACGGCTCGGGCGGCAGCGCCATCGGCGGCATGCAGTTGGCGAGCGTGTTGTGCGTGTCCGCGCCCGAGCCGATCACGCCGACGTAATCGATCAAACCGCTTTCCGACATCGCTTGCGCGATTTCCTTCAACTGCTCGTGATCGAGGCCGTCTTCATGGAATTCGTCGCCGCACATGCGCAGGCCGACGCAGAAGTCCTTGCCGACCGCTTCGCGCACCGCCTGCAACACTTCGACGCCGAAACGCAGACGGTTTTCGAGCGAACCACCCCATTCGTCGGTACGGAAGTTCGTGCGCGGGCTCCAGAACTGATCGATCAGATGCTGGTGCGCGGCCGAAATTTCGATGCCGTCCATGCCCGCGTCCTTCACGCGCTTCGCAGCCGCCGCGAAGTCGCTGATGATGCGGCGGATTTCTTCCACTTCGATGATCTTCGCGTTGCCGCGGTGCACCGGCTCGCGCACGCCGGAAGGTGACATCAGGTGCGGCCAGTGCTCGCCATGAAACGCGGAGCGGCGGCCCATGTGCGTCGCCTGAATCATGATCTTCGCGCCGTGGCGATGCATCGCTTCAGCGAGACGCGACAGCGGGTCGATGATCTTGTCCGTCGACAGGTTGACGGACTTCCACCAGCCCTGCGGACTGTCGATCGACACCGGGCTCGACCCGCCGCACACGGCGAGGCCCACACCGCCCTTGGCCTTTTCCTCGTAATAGCGGATATAGCGGTCGCCGGGCAGACCGCCCGGTTCGGCATACACCTCGGCATGCGCGGTGCTGACAATGCGGTTGCGCAGCGTCAGCTGATTGAGCGTCAAGGGTTTGAACAGATTGGGGTAACGCATTGCGGGCGACCTCGAGCGGGTTCGATTCAGTCTCTTGTTTCAGTCACGCAGCCAGCGAGCCGCTGCGTGTCTGTACTTCTGTCATGCGGCAAGCGGGGATACTTCAAATACGCAGTGGTCGTGCTTGTGGTCGTGATGCTCGCCCGCGCACTGCGCTTCCTTCGACTGACTGCGCGGCGCCTTCTTGCCGCCTTCGGCCGTGTCGTTGACCCAGTCCATCGCGCCTGCGAACCAGCCGGCGAACATGTAGCAGAGCTTGCCGCTCTTCTCCGGCTGCTGCAGCACGAACGACGAATAGCGCAGTTCGATCTTCGCGTGCGCCGTCGCCGGGTCGGCTTCGATGATCTTGAACAGACCCCAGCCACGTTGCGACAGGCGGTTCAGGTAGTGCTCGAACACGGCCATGCCGCTGATGCCGTGCTGCTTCGCTTCCTTGTCGCACCAGTAGTACGCGGACTTGTAGCCGGCCTTGTAGAGAATCTCGGCATACGCTTCGACGCCGAGCGCTTCTTCTACGGCAGCGTGATTGTTCGTGAAGAAGTGACGCGGCACGTAGAGCATCGGCAGCGCGTCGGTGGTCCAGACACCCGTGTTCGGATCGACGTCGATGGGCAGTTGCGGTTGCATTGCAGGTTTCCTTTTTTCTCTCAGGTTTCGCTTATCAGACGTTCCAGACTTCGCCAAACACGCGCAGCCAGTTCTCGCCCATCACTTTCTTGATGCGCGATTCGCTCCAGCCGGCCTTTTCCATCGCAGCCGTCAGGTTCGGGAACTCGCCGATCGTGCGAATGCCTTCCGGGTTCACGACCTTGCCGAAGTTCGTCAGACGGCGATAGCGGCCCTTGTCGTGCGTAATCCAGTCGAAGAACTCGGTCGAGTAGCCTTGCGTGAAGTCGGTGCCGATGCCCACTTTGTCTTCGCCGATTACGTTGATTACGTAGTCGATCGCTTCGAGATAATCTTCGACAGTTGCATCCGGGCCACGCTTGAGGAACGGCGCGAACATCGTCACGCCGACGAAGCCGTTCGCGTCGGCGATCTCTTTCAGTTGCTCGTCGCTCTTGTTGCGCGGATGCTCCTTCAGACCCGACGGGCAGCAGTGCGAATACGTGACGGGCATCTTCGAGCAGGCGATTGCATCGGAAGACGTCTTCCCGCCGACATGCGACAGATCGACCATGATGCCGACGCGATTCATCTCCTGAATCACTTCGCGGCCATAGCCCGACAGACCGCCGTCCGCTTCATAGCAGCCGGTGCCGACCAGGTTCTGCGTGTTGTAGCAAAGCTGCACCACGTTCACGCCGAGTTCCTTGAATACTTCGATATAGCCGAGGTTGTCCTCGAACGCATACGAGTTCTGGAAGCCGAAGATGATGCCCGTCTTGTTCTCTTTCTTGGCGCGCAGAATGTCGTCCGTCGTGCGCACCAGCGTGAGGATTTCGCTGTACTCGCGGATCTGCTGCTTCATTTCCGCGATGTTGTCGATGGTCTTCTGGAAGTCTTCCCACACGGAGACCGTACAGTTGACTGCCGTGACGCCGCCCTTTCTCATGTCCTCGAACACCGAGCGGTCGAACTTCGAAATGTTCAGACCGTCGATAATGATGCTGCTGTCGTGCAGGTTGCTCATGTTTGACTCCGTAGCTGTGGGGCTTTCGCGTAGATAGAGCGGCTCAGTAGATCGGGAAGCGTTCGCACAGCGCGAAGATCTCGCGGCGCACGCGCTGTTCCGTTGCCGCGTCGCCATCGGGATGCGTGCGCAGCGCATCGAACACTTCGAGAATCAGGCGGCCGATATCGCGGAACTCCGCAACGCCGAAGCCGCGCGTCGTGCCCGCCGGCGTGCCGAGGCGAATGCCCGACGTGACCGTCGGCTTCTCCGTATCGAACGGAATGCCGTTCTTGTTGCACGTGATGCCCGCACGTTCGAGCGCCTGTTCGACCTGAGTGCCCTTCAGACCCTTCGGGCGCAAATCGACGAGCAGAAGGTGGTTGTCCGTGCCGCCAGTAACGAGATCGACGCCGCCTTCCTTCAGCACTTCGCCGAGCGCCTGCGCGTTCGCCAGCACGTTGTCGATGTAGGTCTTGAAGTTGTCTTCGAGTGCTTCGCCGAATGCGACGGCCTTGCCCGCGATCACATGCATCAGCGGACCGCCTTGCAGACCGGGGAACACCGCCGAGTTGATCTTCTTCGCAATGTCTTCGTCGTTGGTCAGTACGAAGCCGCCGCGCGGACCGCGCAGCGTCTTGTGCGTGGTCGACGTCACGACATGCGCGTGTTCGATCGGATTCGGATGACGGCCTGCCGCGATTACGCCTGCGATGTGCGCCATGTCGACCATCAGCTTCGCGCCGACGCTATCGGCGATCGCACGGAAGCGCGCGAAATCCAGCACGCGCGGATAAGCCGAGAAGCCCGCGATGATCATCGACGGCTTGTGCTCGTGCGCAAGCTTTTCGACCTGGTCGTAATCGATGCGCAAGGTTTCGCGATCCACACCGTACTGAACCGCGTTGAACCACTTGCCGGACAGCGCGGGTTTTGCGCCGTGCGTCAGGTGGCCGCCTGCATCGAGCGACATGCCGAGAATCGTGTCGCCCGGCTTTGCGAGCGCGAGCATCACGGCGCCATTGGCTTGCGCGCCCGAGTGCGGCTGCACGTTGGCAAAACCTGCGTTGAAGAGCTTCTTGATCCGTTCGATGGCGAGCGCTTCCACTTCATCGACGAACTCACAGCCGCCGTAGTAGCGTTTGCCGGGATAGCCTTCCGCGTACTTGTTCGTCAGCACCGAGCCTTGTGCTTCGAGCACAGCGCGCGACACGATGTTTTCCGATGCGATCAGCTCGACCTGCGACTGCTGGCGTTCGAGTTCCTTGAGCACCGACTTGCGTACGGCTGCGTCGCGCTCGGCGAGGGACTGCGAGAAGAATGGGTTGGCGTTCGACATGGCTTCCGTTCAGTTGACCTGGTTGATCTTCAGTGGACATTTAATGACTGAAAAGCGAAAAGCGAAAAGCGAGTGCGAGGCCAACTGTCAGATTCCGCGCTATCCCTTGACTGGACTGGCTTTGCACCACCTCCACCGACGACTCTATTCTTGTCTTTCGCCTGTCCGGTCAATTTATGATTTCAGACGCGTTCTTTGCCTTTTCCGCCATGCAAGTCCGTTTTGGACAAGTGATGGAAAGCGACCGGTCGTGCTTATCAGCAGTGTCAATGGAGTAAATTGATGTGTTTACGCCATGATGCATCGCAGCGCCCGGTTACTATTTGTTCGCGCAAACGGCACCGCTTGAGAGCGCGACAGGCTCGCAGACAGTGCGGGCATTGCACAGCGCCGGTGCGATCGCGCGAATGCACTGCCGCATCGAGGTTATCCAGCCAGGGTTTAGCCGTATGGCATGCTTGTTGCGCTCACTCGCAGAATAAGAAAGGCCGTCTCCCCACTCGGCCGTAACAGAACATCGAGCAGAAGGAACGCCCGAACCATGTCCCCCGATCGAACCGCGTCGTTGTCGCACTTCGCGTTCATGCCGCTGCCCAACTTCACGATGATCGCGTTCACGAATGCGATCGAGGTGCTGCGCATGGCCAACTATCTGAGCGGGCAAACGCTTTACCGCTGGTCCATCATCAGCCCGGACGGGGGCCCTGTCAGCGCGAGCAACGGTCTGTCTGTCGATACTGGCCCGGCCGATTGCGTGGGCACGCCCGATATCGTGTTCGTATGCGGCGGCACCGACGTGCAACGCGTGACCACGCCCGAGCATCTGTCGGCGCTGCGCCGCTTCGCGCGGGCGGGCGTCGCGCTGGGCAGCCTGTGCACGGGCACGTATGCGCTCGCCAAGTCGGGATTACTCGCGGGTTATGCGTGCGCGATTCACTGGGAGAACATGTCGGCGCTCAAGGAAGAGTTTCCTGACATTCGGTTCCTGAAAGAGCTTTTCGTCATCGATCGCGATCGCGTGACCTGCACGGGCGGGGTCGCGCCGCTCGACATGATGTTGAACCTGATTGCCGCGCGCGTCGGCACGCCGCGTGTCACGCAGATTGCCGAGCAGTTCATCGTCGAGCATGTGCGCGACAACAACGCGCAGCAACGGATGCCATTGGTGGCGCGGCTTGGGTCGGCGAACAAGTCGTTGTTCGAAGTCATTGCTTTGATGGAGAACAATATCGAAGAGCCGCTTTCGCGCGAGGAACTCGCGAGACTTGCGAATATGTCGCAACGGCAGTTGCAGCGGTTGTTCCGTGAGCATCTTGGGATGACGCCGACTCATTACTATCTGACTTTGCGGTTAAGGCGTGCGCGGGAGCTTTTGTTGCAGACTGATATGTCGATCATGCATATCACGATGGCTTGCGGGTTTCAGTCTGCCTGTCATTTTAGTAAGAGCTATCGGGATGCTTTTGGTACTGCTCCTACGCGGGAGCGGCGCAAGCAAGTCGCGCCTCTTGCGCATGCGGTGATTAGTAATTCGATTGGTGGGGTTACTGTGCATGCGTGATGGTTTTTTGATTGTCTGCGACGCTGGTTGGTTTGTTTAGGTTTTTGCTGGGATCCGCGTGGCGGTGTTTGCTGCGCAGGCGGTTGGGTTTTTTGGCCTTTGCGCTGGCATCCGCGATTTGTTTTGCCTGCTTCAAGCGTCGCCCCTGTGCGGGGCGGCACCTACTTTTCTTTGCCGCCGCAAAGAAAAGTAGGCAAAAGAAAGCGGCTCACACCGCCAGCACGTGTGTTTGCCTGAGGGCCCCCAAAGGGTCTTACGCTTCACACGGCAATCACGTGACCCATGTTCGCTGCCAACGCTCTTGCGGTGCGCCTCACCCGCTTCACGCACCCGCGCTTCACCATGCCGTGCCAGATATTCCTCCGCCGCCCAGGTGGCAAACTGTGTGTAGGCCGTAGTGCCTCGCACGCCTCACTTCGGACCGATAGCACGCGCATACCTCCATGTAAGAGCGCCAGGCTATACGACGCGACAACCTACACACAGTTTGCCACCTGGGCGGCGCAAACCATTCGCTGCCGCTTGCTCTTGTGCGGGTGCGTGAAGTGGGTGAGGCGTTCATTCGAAGCGTTGGCAACGAACACCAATCTGGGCACTGCCGTGTGAAGCGTAGGACCGGTTGAGGGCCCTCAGGCAACAATTAGCGCTGACGGTGTTAGCCGCTTTCTTTTGCCTACTTTTCTTTGCGGCGGCAAAGAAAAGTAGGTGCCGCCCCGCACAGGGGCGACGCTTGAAGCACGAAGGCAAAGCGCGGATGCCAGCTCAAACTCAAGCAAACCAAACCGCGTGCACAGCAATGCCAGCGAAAACACCCCAAAACCACCCCACTCCGCGAAAAACCAAAATCATTCACCCCACATCAAAAACCGTCCGTGTGCGGTTTGCACACCCCTGCGTAGTGAGATAAGGTGAACCCTCACAGCGACCGGGCGTCGCGCACCACTGCCTCTGAGGCTCCTCATGGCTGATACCGACAACGAACCGACGCAACTGCAGCAACTGCAACAACCACAACAACGACAACACCCAGACCAACGCAAAACCCCCATCGCGCCGCAGCAATTCTCCCTCGACGTCCTGCAAGAAAAATACGCCAAGGGCGACGAACAAACCGCCGACGACGTCTACCGCCGCGTCGCGCGCGGAGTCGCCATGGCCGAGCCCGAGGCCCTGCGCCCCGCAATCGAGGCGCGCTTCGTCGAGAACCTCCAGAACGGCGCACTCGGTGCAGGCCGCATCATGAGCGCCGCAGGCTCAGGCATCGCCGCGACGCTGATCAACTGCTTCGTGCAACCGGTCGGCGACAGTATTCAAGGCGTCGACGACCAGGGCTTGCCCGGCATCTACGTCGCGCTGCTGCAAGCCGCCGAAACCATGCGCCGCGGTGGCGGCGTCGGCTACAACTTCTCGGCAATCCGCCCGCACGGCGCGCGCGTAAAAACGACCAGCTCGTCAGCGTCTGGACCTTGCAGCTATATCGACGTATTCGACGCGTCCTGCCGAACCGTCGAAAGCGCCGGCTCCCGGCGCGGCGCGCAAATGGCCGTGCTCGACTGCACGCACCCCGATCTGCTCGAATTCATCGAGGCCAAGCATTCGAAAGGCCGCTGGAACAACTTCAACGTGTCCGTCGCCGTCAGCGACGAATTCATGCGCGCCGTCGAGAACGACGAGATGTGGCAACTCGTGCATCGCGCGGAACCGACGCCGGCCATGCGTACGGCCAACGACATGCATAAGCGCGACGACGGCATGTGGGTCTACAGCGAACGGCGCGCGAAAGAGATCTTCGATCGCATCATGCGCTCGACCTACGATATCGCAGAGCCTGGTATCGTATTCATCTCGCGTATGAACGACGACAACAACCTGCGCGCCGTCGAAACGATCCGCGCGACAAACCCATGCGGCGAGCAACCACTGCCGCCTTACGGCTGTTGCAATCTCGGTCCGCTGAACCTGACGCGCTTCGTGACCGATCCGTTCGCGCAGCGGCATGGCGGCACGCCGTCGTTCGACTGGGACGCGCTCGCGCAACGCACGCGCACCCACGTACGCTTTCTCGACGACGTGCTCGACGTGACGCTCTGGCCGCTGCCGCAGCAATACGATGAGTCGCGGGCGAAGCGCCGTATCGGCGTCGGCTTCACAGGACTCGGCGACACGCTCGTGATGATGGGACTGCGCTACAACTCGCAGGAAGGCCGCGATTTCGCGGTGCGCATCGCGCGATTGATGCGCGACGAAGCGTATCGCGCATCCGTCGAGCTCGCGCGCGAACGCGGCGCGTTTACGCTCTTCAACGCAAAGCAATATCTGGAAGAAGGCACGTTCGCGTCGCGCCTGCCCGATGACATCAAGGACGCCATCCGCACGCACGGCATTCGCAACAGCCATCTGCTCTCCATCGCGCCGACGGGCACGGTCAGCCTGGCGTTCGCGGACAACGCATCGAACGGTATCGAGCCGGCGTTCTCGTGGACGTACACGCGCATGAAGGTGATGGCGAACGGCAGCCGCGAGCAGTTCGCGGTCGAAGATCATGCGTACCGTCTTTATCGTGAGCTTGGCGGCGATGTCGCCCATCTGCCGGACTATTTCGTCAGCGCGCTCGAAATGTCCGCGCGCGATCATCTGGACATGATGGCGGCCGTGCAGCCGTATATCGACACGTCCATTTCGAAGACCGTCAACGTACCCGCCGACTATCCGTTCGACGCTTTCGAAACCCTCTATTTCGATGCATGGAAAAGCGGTCTGAAAGGTCTTGCGACGTATCGGCCGAACGAAACGCTCGGCGCGGTGCTCAGCGTGACGCAGGAACCCGCCGCCACGCCCGACGATGCCCTCGCGGAAATCGATCTCGATCCGCTGCGCGTCGCAATCGATCATCGACCAAGGGGGGAATTGCCCGCGATCATCGAGAAAGTGGAATACCTGACGGCCGCCGGCAAGAAGTCGCTGTATCTGGCCGCGTCGTTCATCGAGGTGACGGGACGCGTCGGCGGCGAGGAAGTGACGATCGAACGGCCCATCGAGTTCTTCATTCCCGCCGGTCAGCGCGACGAGTCGCAGCAATGGATCACCGCGACGATGCGCTCGCTGTCGCTTGCCGCGCGCGGCGGTTTTGTCGCGCGCAATTTGCAGGATCTGCGCAAGGTGTCGTGGGACCGAGGCCAGGTCAGGCTCGGTGAGGTGCAGCGGATCGACGGACACCATTCGCCGCGCTGGCACGATTCGGAAGTCGCCGCGCTCGCTTACGCGCTTCAGCAGATACTGCATCGGCGCGGCTTTCTCGATGCGGAAGGCAACCAGGTGCCCTCGCGTATGCTCGCACGCCTGCCGCTCGGGCATACGAATCCCAATGCGTCGACGGCAGATCACACACTCTCCGCAATCGAAGACGCAGCAGAGGAACAGCGCGGCGCTCAGGAATTGCGCACGATGCATGGCCGTAAATGCGGCAATTGCGGCGCAAATGCGGTGATCCGCAAGGATGGGTGCGATTTTTGCACGGCGTGTGGGGAAATTGGCGCGTGCGGATAATCGGCCGTATTTTTTACCTGCAATATAAAAAGAACTAAACCGGATTATCGATGCCTTAACCGGTGAGGGTTCTAATGGACCAGGGTGGCCGGTAGTGTGATTAGTTCCGTCTTCGGTTGGATCATGTCCGTGACGCACCGCAATCCAGCTCGCTGGATTGCCGGTGCGTTATTGCTTCTGATTAGCGGCACTTCATTCGCGAACGATCGCGTCCATGGAACGTCCGAAAGGGATTCCCCATTTATCCTGTTTTACTCATATCCCGTCATTGCGTCATCGCCGTATGCGCCACAACGTCATGTGCATCGCTACGTCATGAAGAACTCGATGCAACTGGCTAGTTCGGCTTATGGCCTGCCTGACAACCGTGGCATCGCGCCGGGCAAACAGCGGTTCCGCGTTGGACGCGCGCCGGGCAACCCTTATCTCGCCCCGCTCGACAGCCTTCAGGCCGGCCAGCCGCCAAACTTGCCCGTCTATGGTTTCGGCGTTCCGGCCGACCCGCAAAACGTTCCGCCCACGGCCGCCAGTGACGACGACTGGAGCTTCCGGGCAAATCCGCTTTTGAACCTCAATCATTCCCACGAAAGAGGCGCGACCTTCTCGATTCGGCACGACTTTTAACGGTCGGCCCTCGCACTCCCATTGCCTTGATGAACAAAAAAATGCTGCGTTCCTCGCGAAAGGAAACGCAGCATCGTCCACAACAGAAGACAGAGGAGACTTCGACCTGCTACCTGCCCAATGCGAACCCTCCAGTTCGCATCATGCAGCCTTCAGCAATCCATGCGGATCGAGCACGAACTTGCGCGGCGCGCCGCCATCGAACTGACGATAGCCATCGGGCGCGTTGTCCAGCGAAATAACCGACACATTGACGATATCCGCGATGGGAAGGCGGTCCCACAGAATCGCCTGCATCAGATTGCGGTTGTACTTCATCACGGGCGTCTGTCCCGTGTGGAACGAATGCGACTTCGCCCAGCCGAGGCCGAAGCGAATCGACAGACTGCCCTTCCTGGCCGCCGCATCGGCAGCGCCCGGATCGTCGGTGACGTAGAGGCCGGGAATGCCGATTGCGCCTGCGACCTTCGTGATGTCCATCAGCGAATTGAGCACCGTGGCAGGCGCTTCCTCGCGCGAGCCGTGGCTGCCGTGGCCGTGCGCCTCGAAGCCCACGCAGTCCACTGCGCAATCCACTTCCGGCTTGCCGAGAATCTGCGCGATCTGTTCGCCAAGCGTCGCGTCCTTCGACAGATTGACCGTTTCGAAGCCGACAGCCCGCGCATGCGCGAGTCGCTCTTCGTTCATGTCGCCGACGATCGTGCAGGCCGCGCCCAGCAAACGCGCCGACGCGGCGGCCGCCATGCCGACCGGGCCCGCGCCCGCGATATACACCGTCGACCCCGGCTTCACGCCCGCCATCACGGCTCCGTGATAACCCGTCGGCAGAATGTCGGAGAGACAGGTGAGGTCGCGAATCTTTTCCATCGCGCGGTCGCGGTCGGGAAACTTCAGCAGATTGAAGTCCGCATACGGCACCAGCACGTACTCGGCCTGGCCGCCGATCCAGCCGCCCATGTCCACGTAGCCATAAGCGCCGCCGGCACGCGACGGGTTCACGTTCAGGCACACGCCCGTGTGCTGCTCCTTGCACGTCTGACAGCGGCCGCATGCCACGTTGAACGGCACGGAGACCAGATCGCCGATTTTCAGCGTCTCGACGTCGCGGCCCACCTCGATCACTTCGCCCGTGATCTCGTGCCCTAAAACAAGGCCGACTTCAGCCGTCGTGCGGCCGCGCACCATATGCTGGTCTGAGCCGCAGATATTGGTCGACACCACTTTCAGGATCACGCCATGACCGATCGCGCGTCCGCGCGGATCGACCATCTTCGGGTAATCGATCGACTGCACTTCGACCTTGCCCTGCCCCAGATACACGACACCGCGATTGCTGCTCATCGTCTCGTCTCCATTTTCGTCTGAATGCGCAAATAGGCGCTGAGTCGAGGTTAGCCCCTTTGCCCCATCGGCCAGTGTTCAAAACCCGACACGCGTTTTCCCCAAACCGACAAAGCCGGTTTGCACGGTTTTTGTTGATTGAACGTTCAATAAAAAACCACTAGAGTGACGACTTTCGGAAGCGTTACGAGTCATCCATGCCCAAAGTCGGAATGCGCGAAGTGCGTCGCGCGCAACTGATCGACGCCACGCTGCTCACGATCGACCAGTCCGGTCTGTCGGGCACGACGCTCGCGTCCGTTGCGCAGCGCGCGAACATCTCTACGGGCATCGTCAGCCACTATTTCGGCGACAAGGACGGCCTGCTCGAAGCGACCATGCGCCATATCCTGCGCGACCTGTGGGCGGCCACGACGCGCCGCCGCATCGCTGCGAAGCCTCAGCCGCGCGCGCGTTTGCGCGCCGTCGTCGCAGCGAATTTCGACGTCTCGCAGGTCAGCGGCCCGGTAATGAAGACGTGGCTCGCGTTCTGGTCCGAAAGCATGCACGAGCCGTCCCTGCGCCGTCTGCAACGCGTGAACACACGGCGTCTCTATTCGAACCTCTGCGCGGAGTTTGCGAAGGAACTGCCGCGCGCGTCGGCACGGCGCGCCGCCAGCGGTCTTGCCGCGATGATCGACGGCTTGTGGCTGCGCGGCGCGCTGTCAGGCGATCCATTCGATACCAAAGCGGCGCTGCGCCTCGCGAACGACTACATCGATCTGCTGCTCGCGCAAAGCGGCTCATAACGCGCTGCACCACGAACACCCGCATTTCAAGGAGAAAACAGATGCCCGCCTACGGCCTGCAACGTCTCTACATCGGCGGCGAATATGTCGACGCCACGAGCGGCGTCACTTTCGACAGCTTCGATCCAGCCACGGGCGAACTGCTCGCACATGTCCAGCAAGCCAGCGAAGCCGATATCGACCGCGCCGTGCAATCGGCGCGGGAAGGCCAGCGCGCATGGGGCGCGATGACGGCCATGCAGCGTTCGCGTATCCTGCGCCGCGCCGTCGAGTTGCTGCGCGAGCGCAACGACGTGCTCGCCGAACTCGAAATGCGCGACACGGGCAAGCCGATTGCCGAAACCCGCGCCGTCGATATCGTCACGGGCGCCGACGTGATCGAGTACTACGCGGGCCTCGCGACAGCCATCGAAGGCCAGCAGATTCCGCTGCGCACGGAGTCGTTCGTCTATACGCGGCGCGAGCCGTTGGGCGTGACGGCGGGCATCGGCGCATGGAACTATCCGATCCAGATCGCGTGCTGGAAATCCGCGCCTGCGCTCGCTGCTGGCAACGCGATGATCTTCAAGCCGAGCGAAGTGACGCCGCTGTCCGCGTCGAAGCTCGCGGAAATCTACCTCGAAGCAGGCGTGCCGCCCGGCGTGTTCAACGTCGTTCAGGGCGACGGCCGCGTCGGCGCGATGCTGAGCGCCCATCCCGGCATCGCGAAGGTTTCGTTCACGGGCGGCGTCGAAACGGGCAAGAAGGTGATGTCGATGGCGGGCGGTTCGTCGCTGAAGGAAGTGACGATGGAACTCGGCGGCAAGTCGCCGCTGATCGTGTTCGACGACGCGGACCTCGACCGCGCCGCCGACATCGCCGTCACCGCCAACTTCTTCAGCGCGGGCCAGGTATGCACGAACGGCACACGTGTGTTCGTGCATCAATCGGTGCAACAGGCCTTCGAAGAACGCGTGATCGAGCGCGTGAAGCGCATTCGCATTGGCAAGCCGTCGGACCCGTCGACCAATTTCGGACCGCTCGCAAGCGCGGCGCAACTGGACAAGGTGCTCGGTTACATCGAAAGCGGAAAGAAGGAAGGCGCGCGGCTCGTAACAGGCGGCGCACGCCTCACCGACGGCGATTACGCTCGCGGACAGTACGTGCAACCGACCGTATTCTCCAATTGCCGCGACGACATGAAGATCGTGCGCGAGGAAATCTTCGGCCCTGTCATGAGCATCCTGGCCTTCGCGAACGAAGACGACGCGGTCGCGCGCGCGAACGACACGATCTACGGCCTCGCTGCAGGCGTCGTAACAGAGAGCCTGTCGCGCGCGCATCGCGTGATTCACCAGCTCGAAGCAGGCATCTGCTGGATCAACACATGGGGCGAGTCGCCCGCCGAAATGCCTGTGGGCGGCTACAAGCAATCGGGCGTGGGCCGCGAGAACGGCATCACGACACTCGAACATTACACGCGCATCAAGTCCATCCAGGTCGAACTGGGCAAATATCAGCCCGTGTTTTGAGGGAGCGCAGCATGGCAGCGAAAGAGTACGACTACATCATCATCGGCGCGGGTTCGGCGGGCAACGTACTCGCGACGCGCCTGACGGAAGACCGCGACGTGACCGTGCTGCTGCTCGAAGCGGGCGGCCCCGACTATCGCTTCGACTTTCGCACGCAGATGCCTGCCGCGCTTGCGTATCCGTTGCAGGGACGCCGCTACAACTGGGCCTATGAAACGGACCCCGAGCCGTTCATGAACAATCGCCGCATGGAATGCGGGCGCGGCAAGGGACTCGGCGGCTCGTCGCTGATCAACGGCATGTGCTATATCCGCGGCAACGCACTCGACTATGACGGCTGGGCCGTACGAAAAGGCCTTGAAAACTGGGCTTATCTGGATTGCCTGCCGTACTTCCGCAAGGCCGAGACGCGTGATATCGGCGCGAACGATTATCACGGCGGCGATGGCCCCGTGCATGTAACGACCAGCAAACCGGGCGTGAATCCCCTCTTCGAAGCGATGGTCGAAGCGGGCGTGCAGGCGGGCTATCCGCGTACCGACGACCTCAACGGCTATCAGCAGGAAGGCTTCGGTCCGATGGACCGCACGGTGACGGCGAACGGCCGCCGCGCGAGCACCGCGCGTGGCTATCTGGATCAGGCAAAGCAACGGCCCAACCTCACGATCGTCACGCACGCGACCACCGACCGCATTCTCTTTAGCGGCAAGCGCGCGCAAGGCGTGGTGTATCTGGACGGCGACGCGCGCATTACCGTGCATGCGCGCCGAGAAGTGTTGCTGTGCGGCGGCGCAATTGCATCGCCGCAAATCCTGCAACGCTCGGGCGTCGGGCCCGGCGCATGGCTGCGCGAGTTCGACATTCCCGTCGTGCTCGATCTGCCCGGTGTCGGCCAGAACCTGCAGGATCATCTCGAGATGTACATGCAGTACGAGTGCAAGGAACCCGTGTCGCTCTACCCTGCACTGCTGCTGCGCAATCAGCCCGCCATCGGCATCGAATGGATGCTGAAAGGCACGGGCATCGGCGCGAGCAATCATTTCGAAGCAGGCGGCTTCATCCGCACCCGCGACGACGACCCGTGGCCGAACATCCAGTATCACTTCCTGCCCGTGGCGATCAACTATAACGGCACCAATGCGATCAAGATGCACGGCCTTCAGGCGCACGTCGGCTCGATGCGCTCGCCGAGCCGTGGACGCGTCAAGCTGCGTTCGCGCGATCCGCACGCGCATCCGTCGATTCTCTTCAACTACATGTCCGAAGCGCTCGACTGGCGCGAATTCCGCGACGCGATCCGCGTGACCCGCGAGATCATTGCGCAGCCGGCGCTCGACCGCTTCCGTGGACGCGAACTGAGTCCCGGCGCTGAATTGCAGACGGACGCGCAGATCGATGCGTTCGTGCGCGCGCGTGCCGAGACGGCCTTTCATCCGTCGTGCTCGTGCGCGATGGGTTACGACGACATGGCCGTCGTCGATGGCGAAGGACGCGTGCATGGTCTCGAAGGACTGCGCGTAGTCGACGCCTCGATCATGCCGCGCATCACGACGGGCAACCTGAATGCGCCGACCATCATGCTCGCGGAGAAAATCGCGGACCGCATTCGCGGGCGAGATCCGCTCGCGCGCTCCAACGCGCCCTACTATGTGGCGAACGGCGCACCGGCACGCGGCGCAAAGAATGTTGCGCGCGCACCGGCACGGAGCGTGGCCGCGCATACGCAATGAGTGAACGTGTGTGTCATTACAAATGGCGCACACATTCCATTCCAATGCCGAATCTGTTCTATATGACGGATTAATGGCGGCATCTACTGGAACGAGCCGGCCCTCGAAGCAAGCTGCTTCGCTGGACCACCGGCCTCTTCCAACCTCCACCCGAGGATGACATGCCGACCACCGCACGACCCAGCGCCGCCGCGCGTCTCGAACGCCTGCCGTTTTCCGGCTATCACCGTACTATCTTCCTCATCATCGCGATTGCGTTCTTCTTCGATTCCGTCGATCTCGGCACGATGACCTTCGTGCTGGGCTCGATCAAGACCGAGTTCGGTTTGTCGAGCGCAATGGCGGGACTCGTCGCGAGCGCGAGCTTCTTCGGCATGGTGCTCGGCGCGGCCGTCGCGGGACTGTTCGCGGATCGCTTCGGACGACGCCCGGTCTTTCAGTGGAGCATGGTGCTGTGGGGCGTCGCGTCGTATCTGTGTTCGACGGCGCAAAGCGTCGATGCGCTGATCGTCTATCGCGTGCTGCTCGGCATCGGCATGGGCATGGAGTTTCCGATCGCGCAAACGCTGCTGTCCGAATTCGTGCCGACGGCTTCGCGCGGACGGCTCGTTGCGCTGATGGACGGCTTCTGGCCGCTCGGCTTCATCACGGCGGGCTGCGTGTCGTTCTTCGTGCTGCCGCATTTCGGCTGGCGCACCGTGTTCGCATTGCTCGCGATTCCCGCCGTGTTCGTCCTGATCGTGCGGCGCATCGTCCCCGAATCGCCGCGCTGGCTCGAACATCGCGGACGTCTTGCCCAGGCCGACACCGTGCTCGGCCAGATCGAAGCGAAGGTAATGAAGTCCAAAGGACTGCGTTCGCTGCCCGCACCGTCGACGCTCGCCGATCAGGCCGCGCCTTCGAAGCACGGCGCGTTCCGTGAGATCTGGAGCGCGGCCTACCGCAACCGCACGATCATGGTATGGACGCTGTGGTTCTTCGCGCTGCTCGGCTTCTATGGCCTGACGTCGTGGCTCGGTGCATTGATGCAGCAGGCAGGCTTCGCCGTCACGAAGTCGGTGCTCTACACCGTGCTCATTTCGCTTGGCGGCGTGCCGGGCTTTCTGTGTGCCGCGTGGCTCGTCGAACGATGGGGGCGTAAGCCGACGTGTATTGCGTCGCTGGTCGGCGGCGGCGTGATGGCCTATGCATACGGCCAGACGGCATTGCACGCGGACAGCGTGACGCTGCTGATCTGCACCGGCCTCGCGATGCAGTTCTTCCTGTTCGGCATGTGGGCCGTGCTCTACACGTACACGCCCGAACTCTACGGCACGGGTGCACGAGCAACGGGGTCCGGCTTTGCATCGGCGATAGGGCGTGTCGGCTCGCTGATCGGCCCCTATGCGGTCGGCGTGGTGCTGCCCATCTTCGGACAAGGTGGTGTGTTCACGCTCGGCGCACTGTCGTTCGGCGTCGCGGCGTTGGCCGTGTGGGTGATGGGTATTGAAACGAAAGGTCTGTCGCTCGAAACGCTGGTGTCGCATGTCGATGACGAAGCGCCTGCCTGGCGCGTCGCAGCCGACGACGCTCGCTAGCGCCGCGCAAGCAAGCGCGTGTGCTTTCCAGATGCTGTTACGGGCTTACCCGTGCGTAAGCCTGTTACACGCTCATCGTCGATTTATCGCCGCGCCATTCGCGCATGCCTCGCATGCGCGGGACTAGCCGCTGCCTTTCGCCACCGTCAAACACGTAACCGCGTAACGTGATGAAACACACCCGTAGTCAAACTGTCGTGTCATCCGACTAGCATGTCCGGACTGCTCGCTCACTTGTCCACGGAGGTGTCCTGATGTTGAGCCCTCACGAACTGGCGACGCTCATGCTGTTGAATGGCAATGAACGCCGTATCGAATCGCTCGACCCGGATGTACTTGCATTACGCCACTACGAACTCGTCGAAGTGCACGAGCTTCGCGGCGGCAGTGCCGCACTGCAGATCAGCGCGCGTGGACGCGATCTGCTCAGACGGCTTGGAATGGATACGGCGCGTCACGCGCTGCCGAATTGAATGCCGCTATCGCCGACGCGTGGCGACGGTTTTCGCGCCCTGTTGCAACTCGCTCACCATGCTGTGCATGCTCATGCGTACAGTGATGTGCATGCCGTTCGACACGAACGGCGTCAACGGTTCAGGCGCGGGTCTGGATTCGGGCGCGAGACGTGGCGCTTCGTTTTGCAGGTCGTCACGACGCGCCGCCGTTGCAGAGGGAATGTCCGACGGTGCAGGATGTTCCGCTAGCGCGACGTCATGCTCGCTTGCGGCCACGTCAGCGCTTGCAATCCCCACTTTCACCACAGGCGCTTGTGCGCTCACGGCACTGTTCGCCATAACCGGCTCGCGCCAACCCGGCTCGTCCGCGGCAACAGAAGAACGCGGCGACACGTCGATCCACTTCGGCAGGTCGGCAAGATCCATGATCGTGAGCTTGCCGCCATAGACAGCGCCCGTATCGATGTTGATCACGTTGTCCTTCGCGGTGACGGCCGTTACGGGCGTATGGCCGACGATCACGGCCGTCACGTTCTCGATCCGCCCTACCACATGCGCCTCTCCGCGCACACTGTGCCTTGCCTTGTCCAGCAGGCTGCGCAACGTGTTGCGCGACGGCGAAGGATGCGGCTGATGCGCCTTCCAGCGCGTGCGCGACCAGATTGCCTTGCGGCGCGTCTTGCCGTCCGCCCGTTCTCTTTCGATATCGGCAACCAGCCGGTTCCAGTCCGAAACGGGGGAATCCGCATGCACGATGCCGACCAGCCCGTGCTCGGTTTCGATCTCGATCAGATAGGGCAGCGACGCCATGTAAGCGGCGATCGCCTTGACCCAGTCCCGGTCATCGGCTCTGTCGAGCAGCCAGTCGGCGCCGTTGCCCAGCAGCGAAAGCGCCTGCTCCTCGCCGGCATGCCAGCGCACGATCACGTCTTCGTGATTGCCCTTTACCGATTTGATCCCGAACTGCTCGACGGTCTCCAGCACCCTATCCGATTGCGGCCCACGATCGACGAGATCGCCGACGGCGAACAGCCGGTCGCGCTGCGGGTCGAAGTGGCGTGCCTCCAGCTCCGTGCGCAACTGCGCGAAGCAGCCGTGCAGATCGCCCACGACGAAGTCACGTCCCGAGTCGTTACGCGGATAGCGGTGAACGGCGCGATAGGGCTCTTTCATGGGTCAGGGAAGGTTCCGGAAATACCACATACCACATAGGACGGAATAAAAAAATCCGTAAAAAATAGCCAATAACGAAGCGAAAATAATCAGGGTAGGTACGCTTGAAAAGTGCGCCGCGACGTTGACGGCAAGCATAGCGCGCAGATATGTGACAAGGTGCTACACAAAAAAGGTTTGTGTAACTGTTCGTGAAGCGCATTGCGGTTATCGCCTGTTTGCAGGCGAGCGCCTTTCCGGCGCTTAGGCGGAATCCATCCGCAACTCGCCCGGGGTCGCCACCGACCGCCGGGAGTCCGAGGCCAGCATGCGCGCGAGCAACACCCTGGAAATGTGCAGCTCCGTCGCGGCGGCATCGAGCCGGCCCTGATTTCGCGCGATGGCCAGTTCGACGGCATCCCACTCGGGAATGTCGTCGTCATCGTCGGACGCGCTCATCATCGGTACGCTCGCGGTCTGATCGAAACCCAGATCGACGGCTGTGATCAGCGTGCCATTGCTGGCAACGATCGCATGGCGGATGCGATTGATCATTTCCTGCAGATTGCCGGGCCAGGTGTGCGCGTCGAAGGCTTCCCACGCGCACACGGAAAAACCTTGCACCCCATGGCGGGAATCGGAGCGAAAGCTCTTCAGCAGATGCGTGGCGAGCAAGCGGATATCGGGGCCGCGTTCGCGCAGCGGCGGAATCGTGATCGTGTCGGGTGAAAGCCGCGAGAAAAGACGCGCGTGCAGACGATGTTCGTCTGCAGCGCGCTGCAAGTCGATATGTGTCGAGCAGATGATGCGCACATTGCGCGCCCCCGTATCGAGCATGTCCGCGAGACGCTGCTGTCCCGACAGCGGCAGTTCGCAGATACCATCGATATACAGTGAGCCGCCCTCCGCCATGCTGAGGCGCGAACGCTGATTGCCCTCTTCGACTCTGATCTCCTCGTCGCCCGATTCCCCGAACAATTCCGTTTCCACGCGTTCCGGCGCGAAGGCTGCACAATCGATCGACACGAACGGCCCTTGGCGGCGCGACGAACCCCGATGGATCGACGACGCCACCAGCGTCTTGCCACTCCCCGATTCACCGATGAACGTCACAGGCCGTTCATGTTCCGACGCTTTGCGTATTGCCGCACGCACGTCGCTCATCGCCGCGCATGCGCCGATCAGCGCGACCGATCCCGCGTTCGCGCTCGTATGTTCGCTCCCGTCGCCCGCTGACATCTCGTACGCACGATCGAGTTCCTGAGCAACCATCTCTGCCGCCGCGGGCAAGCGGATATAACTCACGCAGCGCGTGCGCACGATCCGTCCGATTTCCGGATCATTGAGATGCGCGTTGGTGACGACAGCCACCCAGCTGATCGCCGCGCTGGTTCGCGTAAGTTCGTCGACTTCATTCAGATCGGCGGGAATGCTCAACGACGGAAATTCGATCAGACCCGCGGCGCGATCATTGGCGAGCAATGCGGCGCCCTGGCGTTCACGGATATCGATGCAACGAATGCGCCATTGCAGCGACGGAAGATTGCCGTCGAGACATGCACGCTCAGGGTTGCATACGTGATAGAGCCTTTTCAGATTCAGGTTCATGATGTGATCGGTTGACCCGCCTCGAATTGATCGAACAAGTACCGACTGCTTCACGCCCCCCGTACAACGGCCGCGATCGGTTACTCAAAAAGTTAATGGAATCATGGTCTCGTCAATATCGCGGGTTGTTACTGTTTGAAAACGTCTATGTGCAACGGCAGGTTGGCGATTGCGTGTGCGTGACGACGGCAGTCATGGCGCGAGGCGCGCTGTAGACGACGTGAGAAGAAGGAAGGCGCGGTACTCGTGCGCCATTTCGCCCGTTACGTGAGTAACGATCCTTTACATTCATCGAGAGTGACTGTGGCGATCTGAACACACCGGTAATTTGTCTCGTTTTGAATGCCGAACTTGTTCCTTATTAGCATTCTGAATAGCGACAAAAATACCGTGTCGGCCGATCCGCGAGTCGAATGAACCGGTAATCGTGAATTACACCTGGCGAAAAGCGACATGCTTACCGGCAGTGTCGCGAAACGAGGCCGTGCATCATAAAGCGCAATGCTTAAGGCGCGCTGATGCGAATCATCTGGCCTCGCCGATATGAAAGAAACAAGTCAAGCTTGCTACACAGACATATGTGTTTAGCTATTGCGCTTGAACGCAAATCAAACCTGTTCGAAGCTCCAACTCCCTTCAACATCGATCACCGTCTTCACCGAATTGGCGAGAAAACACGCGTCGTGCGCGAGATAATGCAGATGTGCGAGCGCTTCATCGCTCGGTGCTTTCGCGCCCGCAAACGCAACGGCCGGTTTCAGCACGACACGCGTGATCACTTCCTTACCCGCATCGTTCTTCGCCATCGTGCCCTCGGCTTCGTCGCGATACGACGTGACGACATAACCTTGCTCCGCGGCAATCGACAGAAACCACAGCATATGGCAACTCGACAGCGCCGCGACATACGCCTCTTCAGGATCGACGCCCGCCGGATCGGAGAACGGCACGCGCACGACATGCGGCGAACTCGATGCAGGCACCACTGCGCCGCCGTCGAACGTCCATTGATGCGCGCGGCTATAACGGTTGTCGGTGAACTTGCTGCCGTTGCTGCTCCATTCGATGAGTGCCGTATGCTTTGCCATGCGCGAAAGATCCTCGTGATGTGAACGATCAGATGGGTGTCAACACGTCTTCGCCCGCGAAGTGGCGCGTCGCGTTAGTGACGAAGTTATCGACGGAAGCCGTGATCGCTTCCGGCGACGTGCCCGCCACATGCGGGGTGAGCACGACGTTCGTCAGATCCACCAGCGCCTGCGGTGGCTGCGGCTCACCTTCGTACACGTCGAGGCCCGCGCCCGCTATCACGCCGTTCGCGAGCGCATGCGAAAGCGCGGCCGTATCGACGACGCTGCCGCGCGACACGTTCACCAGAAAACCCTTCGGCCCCAGTGCTTCGAGCACGGCGCGATCGATCAGATGTTGGGTAGCCGGACCGCCCGGCGTTGCAACGACGAGATAGTCGCTCCAGCGCGCGAGTTCGTGCAGGTTGTCGATGTAGCGCAATGCCGCGCCGTCGCGCGGCTTGCGGTTGTGATACGCAACGTCGATATCGAAGCCGGCCGCACGCCGCGCAACCTTCAGCCCGATATTGCCGAGGCCCACGATGCCAAGCCGCTTGCCCGACACGGACGGCCGCATCGGCAATGCGTCGCGCCAGATGCCTTCGCGGGTCGCGCGGTCGCGTTGCGGCACGTCGCGCACGACGGCTAGCAGCAAGGCCAATGCGTGATCGGCGACGCAATCGTCGTTCGTGCCTGCGCCGTTCGCGAGCCCGATGCCGCGTGCTTTTGCATGCGTAGTCGCGATGTTTTCATAGCCCGCGCCAAGCGCACTGACGAATTCGAGCGCAGGCATCTGGTCCATTTCATCGGCCGTGAGACCGGTCGTGCCGTTGGTCAATACGGCGCGAATCGCCGCGCCTTCTTTCGCGATGGATTGAACGCGTGCTTCATGTGTGGGGGCGTAATGAATATCGAAGGATGCTGAAATGCGCGCGCGACTGTCGTCGCCAAGTGGAATCAGGATGAGCAGGGAAGGTTTCATGACTCGACGCAAGCGAAGGATGAGAAGTGCTGCAACGGAATACTGGGCAACGCGCAGTGTAGCAACAAGCCCCGTTCTGCGCAGCGCTCTTCGTCATGATTGCGCGGCCCACTCCGCCAGTTTGGCAATCGTGTTGATGTTGCGCGCGGTGCCTGTCTTCGCGGCTGGAATTCTCAGCTTCGTCTTTGCCATGCCGTCGCCGTAGTGCACGTAAATCTCGTGCTTGCCGAGCGCGACCTGTTCGTTCTGCTGTCCGGCGATGTGTTCGAGCGTGTCGGCGGGTGGCGCTGCGTCGAGGAAGATCGCGACCGTGCGATTCGGCGCTTCGTCGCGAAACGGATTCGCGTCCAGCACGGCAGCCATCTCCTTGCCGGTGCGAATCAGCACGCCGACCGGCTTGCCCGCATACGCCTCGAGGCTGCGTTCAAGCGCCTGCTGCACCGCGCGTTTCGCCAGCGTGCTGTCGAACACGACGTTGCCGCTCGCGATGTACGTGCGCACGTTGGTGAAGCCCGCTGCCTCGCACATCTTGCGAAGCTCGGTCATCGGAAGCTTGCCGGTGCCGCCGACATTGACGGCGCGCAACAACGCAACATAAGTGGTCATGGGCGGAATGTAGAGTCGCGATTGCGTTCGATGCTACCGCATCGGCTTTGCAGCGATAGCGTCGACGATCGCGCCCGGCCTCGTCGACGTTCAACGCATCAATGCGCGCCGCCCTTTTCGGTGTCGAGATGCGCCATCTGCGCAGCCGCATAGTGTTCGCCGGCGCTGTCAGGTTGATGGAAAGGCGGCGGTAGCATCAGGCGATAAAGAAGACGAAATCGCTCTATCACGGCCAGCGTTTCCCTGCTGTCGTCATCAGCTGCGCGGTTCGCTGGTATTTCGGTTCGGCCAGAGCCTGCGCGACGTCGAGGGCCAAAAGCGAGCTCGGCCTTGCTTAGATCCATCAAGCGGCATTCACGATGGACGGAACCGTTGGCTATCCTGCGAAAAAACCGATGCGACAGCAATGGTACGCAGTACACTCAATGGACCGCTTCCCGCCAACGATCATTCAGCGGAAGACCGATCATGCGCCGACCTGTCTCGATACGGTATATCGCCGGCTGCATCGCGCTGGGCTGTTTCGTACATGTCGCAGCGGCCGAAACAGTTGCCTACAGCGTTACCGATCTTGGTGCACTCACGGATGGTGCTGCAACCGGCATCAACGAACGCGGCGACATTGTGGGCGACAGCTTTGCCTCCCGTGACATGACCGATCTGTGAACGTTGCCAGGCGGTTCTGCCAGCCGCGCGACGGGGATCAACGCTCGCGGCGACGTGATCGGCTACAGCCGCACAACGGGCGGCAAGACCCATGCATTCCTGTACCCGGAAGGCGGCCATATGACCGATCTGGGCGCACTGCCAGGCAGTTCCGAGAGCGAGGCATGGAGCATCAATGTCCACGGCGACGTGGTAGGCGACTGCATCATGGCTGACGGGACCTACCGCGCCTTTTTGTATGAAAACGGCAGCATGCACGATCTGATTACGCTTGCAGGCGCCGGTTCCGGACTGATATTGGCGAAAGCAGGAGCGATCAGCGACAGTGGGCAGATCGTGGGCTTCGCGCAGGTCAATGGCATCGCGCACGTCGTTCTGCTCACCCCGTCCGGGCACGGCCGTTGAGCCAGTTGTGTGAGTCTGCCTGTACCTCCGAACGTCACTTTACCGGTCGCGGATCGTAACGTGAGGCAGATGCCCGGAGTTCGGGTTCACTCCTTCTTCAAACGAACTGAACCTGTGGATCGCCTGGCTCCAGATCTCGAGAAGCAAAAGGTGACGGCATATCACCGCTGTTCGCTCGCTTAAACTGCCGGCACATAGGCAACGCCCCTGCGCCGATCGCCTCAACTGATCCGCCTGCTTCGTCAGCAAGCTCAGTATCGGTGACGCACAGCTTTCTCCGGCGTTGACGCTGCCACCACCTGCCTGTCGTGACCGTCTTCCAGCGATCATCGTACCTCGACATCACCGTGCCCCACAGTGACAGGCATACCGTTCGCGAAGTACCTGTGACACTTTCCCGGCCGCTAGTCATTGCGGTTTCGGCCCTGGGGCCACGCCGACGGCGATCGCGAACATGCAGGCCATCACGGAGCGGTTTGGTCCATCCCATCTGGCCTTTCTGGTCGTGCCGATGGTAGGCGCATTTTTCATCGATATCGCAAACGCAATCGTCATCAAACTGTTCCTGCTGTTGCCGATTTACGGGTAACTCCCGCCAATGTGCACCCGGATATAACTGGACAAGCCGAAGGAAAACCTGAAATTATCTAGTTGAGCGCAGGAGAGCTATCATGTCGTCGCTGTTGCACCGGGAGATTGATGCACCGCCGTTTCGCGTCGTCGTCAACGCTCGGCCGGAGTATCGACCTGGATCCCCCAACGAGATTGCAGGCTACGTGGCGCGAGCCACCATCACGAGGCTGGACGGATCTCCGGTCTATGAAAGCTGCCTCGCCTATCAGATCTACGAAGGTGAAACCTTCATAGATCCTCAAGCCGCAATGCGCGATGGCGAACAGCGGGCGCGAGAGGACATCAGCACAGGATTCCCGCATTAGGCTTTTCCGGGTGCTTTGCCCGTAAGCGTGGTTCGCCTCGGCCTGCAAGGCCAGAAGATCCCCGCATCGCCAGATATCGGAGCAGGACCGTTCAGCGCGCGCGGAAACGTCAACGCGCGGGTCGGGTCTCACAACCTCTGCGTAGCTTTGTGAGGAAGCCGTTCGCCTAGCGAATCATAGATGGGCGGACAGTGCAGCATGATGGGGACGACCATCGCCGTGAAGCATGCGGTGAGCATCGGCAAGAGCAGCGTAAAACCCCCTGTCATTTCGGTGACCAGGACGATCCCGGTCACGGGCGCACGCACGACAGCCGCAAAAAACGCAGTCATTGCGACTGCGGCAAACGCGCCCGGATCTGCGGCGAAGCCAGGAAACCAGAGGAAACCGATTCTGCCGAAGATGAGGCCAGCTTGCGCGCCAAGTACGAGCATGGGCGCAAACAGGCCACCCGGCGTGCCGGCAGCGTATGAGAGAGCACCGAATCCAAAGCGGATGACGAACGCCACTGCCACGCCTGAAAGCTCGCCGGCCCCCATCAGCGCGCGCTGCGTGAGCGGATCGCCACCGCCTGCGAGGTCTGGTGCAAACCACGCGAGCACCCCCGCCGCTGCCCCGATCAGCGCGGCCCGGACATATGCCGGCCAGTGCGAGAGCCAATCGGAAATAGCCAGCGCCCACAGTATCGCGCGGCAATAGGCCGCGCCTAAAAGACCGACGACGGCGCCGAGCAGGAGATAGGCCGGCACTGTCCCGAAGCCGGGATGTGGGGGAACGCCAAACTGGAAGTCCGGCGCGTCACCATGCATCAGGCGCGCCACGGCGATCGCTCCGGCCGACGCACCAAGCGCCGCGACGGCCATGCGCATTTCGAAGCGGCGCAGCAGTTCCTCAAGCACGAACACGGCGCCCGCAATCGGGGCGTTGAACGCCGTGGCGAGCCCCGCCCCAGCGCCGGCCGCGATCAAGATCCGGCAGTCGTCCGCGTTCCGGCGCATAAGCATGCCAATCCAGTTTGCGATCGAGGAGGCCATCTGAACGGTCGGACCTTCACGACCGAGGGCGAGCCCGGCACCGATGGCGAGCACGCCGCCGATGAACTTCACCGGAACGAGCGCAAGGGGCGCGGGGGCCAGGTCACCGCTCACCACGGCCTCGACGTGAGGAATCCCGCTGCCGATCGCGTCGGGGGCGCGGCGCTTGACCAGGTTCGCAGCAAATGCGGTCGCAGCCGCCGTGGCAAGGAGAACACCAATGAAGCCAACAAAGTGCTCCGTGTGCGCCCATCCGATGAATACATTGCGCACTCTGTCCGCGCTCTCCAGCGCGAACCGGAAAAGCGTTCCGAGCAAGCCGCAGGCCATTCCCGCGATGAGGGAACTGGCGGCTAGCATGACCAGTCCGTGACTGTGCTCCCCCGTTCCGCTGTTGTCCATGATCCCTTCGCATCCGTTATTGGATCCGTGCAATGCTGCATCTGGCTCGCCTCCGTGACAAGACCCTGCCGCGCGCCTCTGAGGGATCTCTCCCACGATAGTCCTTCGCAATTGGCGACTAAACGGACTGATCAACGCGCAACCGGCCGTACCAGGTTCCGCGAAGTGTTGCCTGTGGCGTCAGCCTTCAGTCATAGAGCGGCAGCAACAGAAACAGCTTGATGACGATCGCATTCGCAATGTCGATAAAAAACGCTCCCACCATAGGCACTACCAGAAAGGCCAGATGGGAGGGACCGAACTGTCCTGTGATGGCCTGCATGTTGGCTATCGCGGTCGGTGTTGCCCCAAGGCCGAAGCCGCAATGCCCTGCCGCCAATACCGCCGCATCATAGTTGCGCCCCATCACCCGAAACGTGACGAAAATGGCGTAGGCTGCCATCGCGATCGCCTGCACCACCAGAATGACGAACAGCGGCAAGGCAAGCGCGGCGAGATCCCCCAGCCGCAGGCTCATCAACGCTATCGCAAGAAAGAGTCCGAGGCTCACGTTGCCGAGTACAGACACGGCGTCCTCGAACACGCGATACCAGCCGCGCACCGCGAGTCCGTTGCGCAGCACGACACCGACGAACAGGACGCACACGAACGCCGGCAGCTCGAACGCCGTACCGTTCAGCAATGACGCGAACGCCGATCCCACAGCAAGACAAACCGCAATCAGCGCGACGGTTTCGATGACGGCCTCCGCGGTGATCGGCCGTACCGTATTGGGCTCCTCGAAGCCGGTCGAGGTTGCCACTTCCGTCTCAAGATTCGGCGCGAGCTGATAGCGCGTGATCAGAAATCGCGCGACCGGCCCGCCGATCAATCCGCCGAGTATCAAACCGAATGTGGCACAGGCAATCGCAATTTCGGTCGCCGATGCGAGGCCGTGGCGCTCGGCGAAGACCTTGGCCCACGCTGCCCCCGTGCCGTGGCCGCCCGACAGCGTGACCGACGCCCCAAGCAGACCAAGCAACCGCTCCTGGCCCAGTGCCCAGGCGAGTCCGATACCGAGCGCATCCTGCATCACGAGCAAGCCGACCACGACACCCAGAAAAGCCATCAGCGCCCGCCCGCCCGCTTTTAGTCCGGCGAGGTCTGCGTTAAGGCCGATGGTGGCGAAGAAGGTCAGCATCAGCGGCGCTTGAAGCGTGGTATCGAAACGGACGTCGATCTGCAGGGCGCGGTTCAACGCAAACACCAGCAGCGACACAAGCAGGCCACCGACAACCGGTTCGGGGATGCTGTACGTGCGTAGAATCCTGACCCGGGCAAGAATCTGCCGTCCAAGGAGAAGAACAAGGGAAGCGGCCATCAGCACTTCCAGCGTATCGAGGCTCACGGTGTTCTTCTCCAGTCCAGCGATCGATCATTTGCCCCGGTGACAACGTGTCCCGGTTTCAGTCGACGCGAACCTCAGCTACGTATAACCGCCACCGCCCGCTTGCGTCTTATCGAACGAGAGCGTCCTGCCAGTCCATCACTGTCGAAACGCGGGCGAGCCGACCGATCTGCGTATTGCGAAACCCGCATCACACCTGCGGCCGGCCCGCAGCCCACCTGTGCCATCGGCAGGCATCACGAGACAGACCCGGTCACTGCGCCAGCACCCACTGAGCGACCATGTCGGCCTGTTCGGGCGAAAGCGGTGCGACGCGGTCCGCGTCCGGCATCGTGATATCACCCCAGTGCGCTTTTCCCTGGACGCGCAACTTCTTCGCGAGCGTGGCGCCCGCGCCCGGCACCTTGCGATAGCGTTCTACGATCTGCGGGAACGACGGCGCGAGATTGGCCCCTTGAGTCGTATGGCAAAACATGCAGTGCTGCTCGTCGATCAATCCCGCGACGCCGGACTCCGCGAATGCGTCCCCGGCCGCCGCCTCTTCCAGGAAAACGACGGCCGCAGCCCATGCTCCATGAAACCGTCTCAAGCGCCCCCTAAGAGAGCTCCCTTCAGACGTCAGTCGACGGCGCCCGGCGTACGGATGCCAGCCGCGATCGCGCGGCTCACGGTCGCGAGCGCCCTGCTCCAGGCCACCACCACTGCATCGTAGCCGGCGCCTGCGCAGGGCTCACTCGCGATGGTCCGGCCAGTGATCGGCGGCGCGTTGCCGGGTGGCAGCACCGACCACAAGACATCGACAGACGCGGTATCACCGAGCGAAGCGTCGAAGCTCTGGACGTCGATACGCACTCGCCAGGCCGCCGCCGCGTCGCCGCCAATCGGCAAAGTCGACACGCGAGGGCTGTTCAGCAACTGCGAGAGATCGGCGACAAACACGCGCGGAATCTGGCTCTTCAGCGGATCAGCCCAGCGGGCGAATTCGTCGATCGTCACATGGTTCGTGCCGGCGCGAACCACGATCTGCGGCCGGTTGACGAGTTCGGGCACGGTGACTGCCCCGACCACGACCGTGACGGGCGAACCGCGATTGACGCTTTCGCGCGGCGCCTCCGCGCTCAATGTGTAGAACTCCGACTTCGAACTGGCACAACCGACGAGCGTGATCATCGTCAGTGCAACGGCAAGGCATAGCGACAGGCGCTTCACTTGTTATCCTCCGGCTTGCCGCGAATGAGTGCCTCCGGATGGCGTTCGAGATAGTCCGCCAGCGAGCGGAAAGCGGCCGCCGTGCGCGCCAGTTCGCTCATGGCGTCCGCGGTATTCTGCGCCAGTGGGGCATCTGGCTGTAGCGCGCCGTTCGCGGAATTTAGCGCCGTCTGTGCGGCGGCGAGCGTGTCCCGGGCCTGAGGCACCACATCCGTCCTCAACTGCTTGAGAAGAGTATCGGCGTCGGCGAGCGTCTTTTGTGCGCCCTTCCCGATTCCTCCGAATGGAATCTGGTTCAGCTTGGCGAGGAGACTCGTCACCGAATCCTGCATGGACTGCAGGCCGCCAGGTATGGTTGGCATCTCGGGCGGCGTGGTGGTCCAGTCGACCTTTGCCTTGGGCGCGTTGGGGAAAAAGTCGAGCGCAACGTAAAGTTGCCCGGTCAACAGGTTTCCGGTGCGCAATTGCGCACGTAAGCCGTGGTCGACCAGCGTTTGCGCAAGTCGCTCACGATCGTTGGTGATCCTGCCGCCAGCCCCGCCCTTGACAAAGCGCGAAGTGAAACGCTCTGGATAAAGCCGTATCTCGACCGGGATGCTGAATCGTTTGGTGACGGGATCAAACCCCGTATTGATTGCCGCGACTTCGCCGACCACGATCCCGAGAAAATCGACGGGCGCGCCGACGACCAGTCCCCGCACCGACTCCCTGAACACCAGCACATAGTGGTCGACGATCCGATCGTGGCGCTTAAACGCCTCCGCGCGATCGTTGAACAGCGCGAACTCGGTGTTCGCGGCGGCTTCCGCGTCATCAGGCGTTTCGTCGGGCGTCTGGAATGCGAGTCCGCCGATCAGGATGGCCACCAGCGATTCCGTATTGACCTTGACGCCCGTCGTATCGAGCGACACGTCGATCCCGCTCGCCTGCCAGAACCGCGTATCCGGCTTCACGTACCTGTCGTAAGGGGCGTTGACGAAGACATGCATCGTCACACCCTTTCCGTCCGGGTCCAACTGGTACGAAATAACCTGGCCGACCTGCAGCCGTCTGTAGAAAATGGGCGAACCGACATCGAGCGAGCCCATGTCGGCGCCTTTCAGTATGAACTCGCGGCCCGGCACGCCGATGGCGAACACCGGCGGCGTCTCCAGACCTGTGTAATCGCGCCTCGGCTTCGTCGAAGTGCCCACGTCCATGCCGATGAAGGAACCGGACAGCAAGGTGCCGATGCCCGATACGGTGCCGCCGGAAATACGCGGACGCACGACCCAGAAACGCGTGTCTTCTATCAGCAGGTTCGTGGCATCTTTGGACAGTTCGGCCGTGGCGATCACGCGGCGGTGATCGCCCGACAGCTTGACGTTTTTGACCACACCGATGTCGACGTTCTTGAACTTGATCTTGGTCTTGCCCGCTTCGAGCCCCTCGCCGGTTTCGAAGCCGATAGTGACCGTCGGGCCCTGCTCCATGACCGCCTTCACCGCGAGCCAGCCGCCGATCAGAATGGCGATGAGCGGCACCAGCCACACAATCTGCACCCGCCAGCGCGAGCGCGGTGTGGCAACAGCCTCAGGAACGTCTGGCGACCCCGATTGTCCGGGAGGTTTAGCCATGATTGGGCTCCGTCGCGTCCCAGATCAGGCGAGGGTCGAACGACATGGCCGCGAACATTGTCAGCACCACCACCGCGCCAAAGGCAACCGCTGCCGGACCCGCCTGGATTGTCGCGAGCGCATTGAACTGGACGAGTGCGACAAGAATCGTAATCACATAGATGTCGAGCATCGACCAGCGCCCGACGAGTTCCACCACACGGTAGATGCGCGTTCTCTGCTGCAATAGCGCGAGCGAGCGCCGCTGCGTCGAGATGACGAGGAACATGATCGCGATGATCTTCAGCATCGGGACTGCGATGCTCGCGATAAACACGATGATGGCTAAAGGCCACGAGCCCGATGCCCAGAGGTACACCACGCCGCTCAGAATCGTGTCTTTCTCCGAGCCGAACAGCGAACTGGTGTTCATCACCGGCAGCATGTTCGCCGGGATGTACAGCACCATCGCGGCAATCAGGAAGGCCCACGTCCGCGTAAAGCTCGCCGGTTTGCGCGCGTGAAGATGCGCCCCGCAGCGCGGACAGCTGGCGTCGTGCCCATGCGAGTCCGACTTCGTCAGCAAGCCGCAGCTGTGACACGTCATCAGACCGCTGGCCATTGCCGTGCGTGCGGATGGCGTCGTGAGCTCGTCCCGGTCAGGCACGCCGCTGTAGCGGTCGCCCATTCGCTGCCAGAGCTCGTGCGGATCGAATGCAGCACTGGCAGCGGCGAGCAGCAGCATGAGTGCGCCGAAAGTCCACAGCGCGACGCCCGGCACGACACTGGCGATATGCGCCAGCTTGACCAGCGCGACCAGCATGCCAAGGATCAGCACCTCCGTCATGCCCCACGGCCTCGCCAGATGCATGAGCCGAAAGACGATGTCGGGCCGGTATGGCAGGCGCCGAAGGCGCAGCGGAACCAGCATGTACGCCATGGTGCTCATCTGCAGCAGTGGCATCAGGAATGTCGTCACGAACACCAGTCCCGCGATCGGCCACATGCCGTCGCTGTACAGGACGCGCACCGCGCCCAGCAAGGTGGTCTCGACGAGATCGCCGTTCACCGACAGGCCGACGATCGGATATGTATTGCCGATCACGAACAGCACGATGCACGTAACCGTATAGGCCAGCGCACGATCGAGGCTATCCGGATGGTGGCGGTACAGTTCGGCACCGCAACGGCAGCAGCGCAGCAGGCCCTCGCCTGTCAACGGCGCTTCACGTTGCAGCAGGTCGCATTCGTGACAGGCGATGAGGCGCTCGGCGGTCATTGCGGCTGCTCCGTCGCAGTCTGTGCGGCAGCGGGCGCCGCAGCGCCATGCTGCATCACCTGCCCCGTCATGCGTTCGGCTTCGACGACCCAGCCGCCACCCATCGCCTTGTAAAGACCAATCAGCGAAGTGAATACCAGGCCGTTGGTCTGCGTGTAGCTGAGTTGCGCGTTAAAGAGGCTGCGCTCGGCGTCGAGCACCTCGATGTAGCTCGTATAGCCACCTTCATAGCGCAATCGCGCGAGCCGCGAATAGGTCCGCAATGCATCGACCTGACGGCCTTGCACGACGAGTTGCTCGCGCGACTTCTGCAATGCGATCAGTGCGTCGTCGACTTCCTGGAAGGCCACCTGGATCGACTGCTGGTACTGGAACAACGCCTGTTGCTGCTGTGCTTCCGCCTGGCTCACCTGGCCGCTGATGCTGCCCGCGGTAAAGATCGGCACGGTCAGCGAGCCGGCGTACGACCAGATCCGCGCCGGCCCGGTGAACAGCTTCGAGAACTGGCCGCTCGCCGTTCCGAACATGCCGGTCAGTGAAATCGTCGGAAAGTAAAGGGCACGCGCGGCACCGATCAACGCGTTCGCGGCGATCAGGTTCTGCTCAGCCTGACGCAAATCGGGGCGGCGCTGCAGCAGGTCGGACGGCAGGCCCGCCGGTACCGGCGGCACCGCGAGTTCCGTCAGTTCGCGGCCCCGCAGGATCGGACCGGGGTTATGGCCGAGCAGAACGGAGAGCGCATCTTCCTGCTGGGCGATCTGCGTCTCGATCTGCGGAATCGTGGCGAGCGACGCTTCGTATTCCGACTCGCTCTGCGCAAGTTCCATCTGCGACACGTCGCCGCCTGCAAACCTTGCCTGAAATACCTTGACCGAACCGGCACGGCTTTCCGTTGTTGCCTTCGCGATCGACAGTTGCTGGTCGAGGTCGCGCAAGTTGATGTACGAAGAGGCGACCGACGCCACCAGCGACAGGATCGTCGCGCGCCGGCCTTCTTCACTGGCCAGCAGGCTCGCTCGCGCGGACTCGGTCTGCCGTCGCACCTTGCCGAAGAAATCGATCTCCCATGCGGCCGACAGGGGCGCCTGAAACTCGTTGAATACGGGGTTGACGCCGGCTGGCAACGTCGGCAGCCCAGCGACCGATACGCGCTGACGGGATGCTTCGAAGCCGGCGTTGATTTGCGGAAACAGCGCCGAGCGCGTCGTGACGAACTGGCCGAGAAACTGGTCGACGCGCGCCGCGGCAATTTTCACGTCCTTGTTGTCCGCCAGCGCGGCGGCAATCAGGTCGTTCAGGACGGGGTCCTTGAACTGCTCCCACCACATCGCGTTGGCCACCTCGGCCACCTCGGTGGTTTCAAAGCGGAACGTCGCCGGCGTGGGCACCGTGGGCCGCACGTAGTCCGGGCCGAGCAGACAGCCGCCCAGGCCGAGCCCCAGCCCCGCAAGCAGCAGGGCTGACACCGAACGCATGGGGATCGCGGAGCCGCGCATGTCAGTCGTCCTCGCGCCGGGCAGATGGTTTGTTGGTCGGAGCGCCTGAGCCTGGTGGCAAGACAGGCGGCGTTCCGTCGCCCGCCGCTCCGCCGCCCGAACCAGACGTCTTCTTGCTGCTCCGTTCCGACATCGTTTCGAGCAAGTAGAAGAACATCGGAATGAAGAACACGGCGATTACCGTCGCGCCGAGCATCCCGCCAATCACGCCTGTGCCGATCGAGTGGCGGCTGTTCGCCGATGCGCCAGTTGCGATCGCGAGCGGCACGCAGCCAAGAATGAAGGCGAGCGATGTCATCACGATCGGACGCAGCCGTTCGCTCGCCGCCGAAAGCGCGGAGTCGTACACCGTTTCGCCCGACTCCCGATTCAGCACCGCGAACTCGAAAATCAGAATCGCGTTCTTGGCCGCGAGTGCGACCAGCATCGTCAGACCGATCTGGAAGTAGACGTCGTTCTCGAGGCCGCGCAGCATGATCGCGAGCAGCGCGCCAAACAGCGCGAAAGGTACCGCCATCAGCACGCCGAGCGGCAAGCTCCACTTCTCGTATTGCGCGGCCAGAATCAGGAACACCATGATCAGGCCGAATACGAACACCAGCCCCGACGTACTGCCGGCCTGCCTCGACTCGTATGCTTCGCCGCTCCACCCGAAGGTATAGCCCTCGGGCAGCACCTGGGCCCCGACCTCTTCAATCGTGCTGATCACCTGTCCCGAGCTGTAGCCCGGAGCGGGATTGACCGTCACCTTGACCGCGGGGAAATTGTTGAACCGCGTCACCAGATCCGGGCCAGTGACGTACTTCGATGTCATCACCGCCTTGATCGGCACCATGCTGTTGGTCTTGCTGCGCACGTAGATCTGGTCAAGATCCAGCGGCGTCAACCGATACGAAGGCTCGGCCTGCAGGATCACCTGCCACAACCGGCTCGAACGGTTAAACTGCGACACGTACAGCGACCCGAACATCGTCTGCATCGCGCTGTACACCTCTTCGATGGGCACACCCAGCGTCTCCGACTTGTCGCGGTCAACGTTCACCAGTAGTTGCTGCGCCGATGCATTGAAGGTCGACGTCACGCGTGCCAGTTCAGGTCGCGCCTTGGCTTTGGCGATAAAATTGTCCACCACCGTGGCAAGTTGCGCGATGGTGGCATCGCCCTGAGCCTGGATCCAAACCTCGGTGCCGCCCGTCGTGCCGAGGCCTGGAATCGACGGCGGGTTCACCGGCAAGATCACCCCTTCCTGCACTGAGGAGAGGCTTTCGTACGCGCCGATCAGCACCGCGCGTGCGTTCTGCGTTCTGATGTTCTTGAATTTGTAGCGCTCGTCAAAGCTCTTGAAGCCGATGAAGAACGTCCCTGCATTGTTCTTGTTCTGGCTATCCAGCAGGCTGTATCCGTCAACCACCACCACGCTGCTCACGGCCTCCTGCTTCATGAAATAGTCCGTGACGTGCTGCGAGACATCTCCCGTGCGATCGAGACTCGCCGCGTCCGGCATGATGACCGCACCAAGCAGGTAGCCCTGATCCTCGGGCGGCAGAAATGAGGTGGGAACCGCCCGCACCATGACGACCGACAGCGCGATCATGCCGGCAAACAGCAACAGCGCCACGACGAACCGCTTGATGACCAGCTTCACCATGTTCGAGTAGCCGATCGTCATCCGCGCGAACCAGTTGTCGAACCATTTGAAAAAGCCGCGCTTTTCATGGTGTCCCGGCTTGAGCAGCAGCGCCGCCAGTGCTGGCGACAACGTGAGTGCAACCAGTCCCGAGAACACCACCGAAATCGCGATGGTGATGGCAAACTGCTTGTACAGCTGTCCCGTGATGCCAGCGAGGAAGGCCACCGGCACGAACACGGCGCACAGCACCAGCACGATCGCGATGACCGGGCCGGCGACCTCGTCCATCGCCCGCTTGGCGGCGTCTTTCGGACTCAGCTTGTGGACGTTCATGTTGCGCTCGACGTTCTCGATCACCACGATCGCGTCGTCCACCACGATACCGATCGCAAGGACCATACCGAACAGTGTCAGCATGTTGATCGAGAAACCGAGTGCGAGCATGCCCATGAACGTGCCGACGATCGATACCGGCACCGCAAGTACCGGTATCAGCGTGGCGCGCAGGCTCTGCAGGAACACGAATACGACGACCACCACCAGCACGAGGGCTTCGAAGAAGGTATGAATGACGTCTGCGATGGATGCACGGGTGAAGTCCGTCGTGTCCATCGCAATGTTGTATTCGATGCCTTCCGGGAACGACTTCTTCATCTCGGCGAGCGTAGCGCGCACCTGCTTTGACACGTCGAGTGCGTTGGCGCCCGGCTGCTGATAAACCGCAATGACCGTTGCTGGCTTGCCCTGAAACTTGCTGCGGATCGAGTAATCTTTCTGGCCGAGTTCTGCGCGCCCGATGTCCTTGAGCCGCACAATCGCGACGTCGCCGTTTGCGGCACGAATAATGATGTTGTCGAACTCAGCGGGGTCGGTCAGCCGGCCGGTGGTAGTGACTGCAAACGACTGTTCGACCGCTGTGCCCGTCGGCGACTGCCCGATGCGTCCCACCGCAAATTGCTGGTTCTGATTGGCCACGGCCCTCTGCACGTCGGCCGCTGTGATGCCCAGTTGGGCCATCCGGTCTGGCTTCAGCCAGATGCGCATCGCGTAGTCGGGCGTGCCGAAGATAGCCGACTGGTTCGCACCCGATATGCGCTTGAGCGCATCGAGCACGTAGATGTTCGCGTAGTTGGCTATATAGGTCGCGTCGTAACGCTCACTGGGCGAATAGATGGCAATGACCATCATGAAGGCCGACGACTTCTTCTGCACCTGAATGCCCTGCGACTGCACTGACGAGGGCAATTGCGGCAAGGCCAGGTTCACCCGGTTCTGCACATCGACCTGCGCGAGCTCCGGATTGGTGCCGATCTGGAAGAAGGCATTGAGCGTGTAGGCGCCCGTCGACGAACTCGACGAGTACATGTAGATCATGTTGTCCGCGCCGTTGACCTGCTGCTCGATCGGCGCGGCCACATTGTTCGACATCACATCCGCACTCGCGCCTGGGTATGTCGCGGAGATCGTGATCTGCGGCGGCGTGATGTCGGGGTACTGGGCGATCGGCAGATCCAGCATCGCCAGCGCGCCGCCCAGCGTGATGACAATCGAGATCACCGACGCGAAGATCGGGCGGTCGATGCAGAAGTGGGAGATGTTCATATCGCCCGCTCCTCACTTCGTCACGGTCTGATCGGACTGGCGCGTCGCGAGATGCTGTCCTTCATCCGGCGGCGCATCGGTGGCTGCACCTGGCTGGGGCGCCCCGGTGATCTTCAGGGGGGTATCCGCGAGGACTCGAATTGCACCGTCGACCACGATGCGTTCGCCGGGTTGCAACCCGCTGTTGATGAACCAGTCGTCGCCATGCCATTCACCCACTTCGACCACGCGTTGACGCGCCTTTGAGTCGTTATCTACCACCCAGACAAAATGACTCTTGGCACCCTGCAGGACCGCCCGCTGGGGGACGAGGATGGCATTCGGGCGGATTGCTCCCGAGACCTGGGCACGCACGAATTGGCCCGGACGCAGCGTGCCTTGCGGATTCGCGAACGAGGCGCGCACGAGGAACGTGCCGGTCTGGGTGCTGAACGCCGGGTTGGTAAAGTTGATGTGGCCGGTCGAAGGAAACACTGTGCCGTCGGCAAGCACGACCGTCACCTCGAAGTCGCTATTTGACGGGAGCCTCAGTAGCCCTTTAGCGGCGTCGCTGCGCACCTTCAACAGCTCGTTTTCCGACAGGCTGAAGTTCACCCACATCGGGTCCAGCTGATAGATGTAGGTGAGCAGGCCCGTCGCGCTCGCGGTCACGTAGCTGCCATCCTGCTGTCTTGCGAAGCTCGACAGGCCGTCGAGCGGCGACTTGATCGTCGTATAACTGAGGTTGAGTTCGGCGGTCTGGACCTCGCCCTGGGCGGCGATCACGGCTGCTTCCGCACTCTTTTCGTTGCCGGTCGCGTCGTCCAGATCCTTTTTGCTCAATGCGTTCTGCGCGGCGAGCGGTATCACGCGGGCGAGATTGGCCTTCGTCACATAGAGCCTCGCCTGCTGCTGCGCGAGTTGGCCCTTTGCAGTCTGCAGCGCTGCCAGGAACGGCTTGGGATCCATCAGAAAGAGTGTCTGTCCCGTATGGACCAGTTGACCCTCGGTGTACACCCGCTTGTCGAGAAAACCGTCGACGCGGGCGCGGATTTCCACTTCGCGTGAACTTTGCGTCTGTGCGGTGAATTCGAAAACCACTGGCGTATCGCGCCGCTCGACCTTCATGACTGTCACATCGATCGCAGCGGCTGGCGGAGGTGCAGCCGGTTTGTGGCAGGCGGCGCAGAGCGCCAACGTTGCACAGGCAAGCACCCGCGCCAGAGCGCCGGGTGACAACCGGAGCGTGAAACGATCAAGCGTTACGTGTCTCATCGGATCACCCGTCGCAGCTACATGGCGGTGCAAGCACCGAACAGCACCAGGGCGTTTTCACGGTTGACGAGCGTAACGCCTATCGTGCCGTCCACCGTGTCGAGCACGATCGTCCACGCGAACGTGAACTCGGTTCCTTGCAGGAGAATCTGTTTCTCATCTGTTTGCATGAAGCGGATCGGCGTCGTGTGTTGAGGGCCGGTAACGGTCTTCTTCGCGAAGTCGATGCGCAGGAACTGCGGTGCGCCCAACTCCGACGGCAAGGCGCGCAAGCAGGTTTCCCCTGCATCGCAGGCATGCGCGTCGATGGTCGCGCACAGCAGCGGCTTACTGCCGTCGAATTCAGCCGCGGACAGCGTGGCCGAAGCGAAACTTAAGAACACTGCGAGCGCCATACGGAACGTGCTCTCTTTCATGACCGCATCTCCTGCTGCTTGCGGAGGCTACTGAACCGTGTACCCGCCGCCGGTCATACATGCCCCACCGCGCGGTTGAAAGTGGCCAGTTGTTGCGACATCTGCTGTTGATTGGACTGGCGCTGCGCGGCTGCCGCCTGTTGCGTGCGGTGCTTTCGTATCCCGCCCGCTGCCGTGCCGACGACCGCATCAATCGCCGCGCAAGTCTGAATGAGACTCGCATCAGGTGTTGCATGGCGAAACGCCTCCTCGACAATCCAGTTCCGGCACATACTCACGCCCATCCGACGTCAACGTGAGACGGCGCCGTCAAGTCGCGGACTCATGGTTTGGTCTTGGTGATCTTCTGGCCTTGCACGCCGAGGCCCGCCATCAGACCCTCCTGGCCATAGATGAATGCGTAGACATCGGATTGCAGTGTGGTCGTCGTCATCGACTTCGCCTTGCCTTCGTCCACGACAACGACACTCGGACCCATGCCGACGGACCAGCCGTCGCTGCTGTTCAGATAGCTGAGCGCCGCCGGTGTCATCAGGAAAAACGCCTGATGGAAGGTCTGCGCCCCAGCCTGCAGCCCGTAAGACAGTGCCGTGACGTTGTAGTAGCCCATCACCTTGCCGTCCGGACCGAACATCACGCCGTTTCCTTCCTGCGCGCCGACAAGAAATCCCGCCTTCACGATGTCCGGAAACACCAGGACCGCAGTTGCCTTGGTCGCCAGTTCCCCCGCCTTTGGCGTTTTCTCAATCAGTGTCCGATACGCGTCGCGTGCTTTCTGTTCAAGGTCAGGACGCGCTGACCCGGATGCGGAGCTGGAGCCCGACCCGGAACTGGACGAGTCCATGCTCGAACAGGCAACCGCCGCGAGCAGGACTGGAATCATTGCCATCAGGCGAACAAGCTTGAACATGATAGGACGCTCCATTCAAAAGGAGTCACTGCGTGACCGGGTCCCAGAGCGGCGCGCGCCGCGCCTCAGGTACTCCTAGTATTGGTAGCGGATCCGTCCGTTGGCAATTGAACTTTGGTCCAATACCGGTTCAGCGCGAACATGTCCCGACTAGGACGCCTGTCCCCCTTCCAGTGCCGCACGTACGGTCCGGATGAACAGATCATCGTTGAACGGCTTGAGAATGTAGGCGACCGCACCGCCTGCAAAGGCTTGTTCGCGCACGCTGATGTTATCGTGGGCGGTTATGAAAACGACAGGCGTGCCACTGCCCGACAGACGCCGCTGGACCTCGAGTCCATTGAGGCCAGGCATCTGCACATCGAGAATGACGCAGTCAGGGCGATATGACGGAATGGACGACAGCACGTTGAGAAACGCGTCGCCGCTCGCGAACGTTTCAGCAGCGATGCCGACCGAGCGCAGGAGTCTCTTGATCGCTCTGCACACCGATTCATCGTCATCGACGATGACAACGAATGGTTTGAGGTTTCCCATTGTACGTAGTCCGGTGTCCGGGAATGCACGGGGTGCTGCACTCCCCCAAACCATAGACTACGAGTCAGGCGCGAATACCGATAGTGGACCTTGGTGCAATGTGGACGAAGGGGTCGTAGCATGCCCGGACGACCGGCCGTTCAAGCCGGCTCGTGGCCGCTCAACGACGCGCGCGTGATTACGCGACGCCTGAAATGCCGACCTTGTCTGCGATACGAATGAGTTGGGCCAGCGACGTGGCTTCCATCTTGGCCATCACGCGCCTGCGATGAGCCTTGATCGTCTGTTCGACCGTTCCGAGTTCGCTTGCCACCTGCTTGTTCAGAAGGCCCGTCACGACGAGTGCCATGACTTCGCGCTCCCGCGGCGTCAACCGCTCGACGCGACCACGAAGCGAGTCGAGTTCATGCCGGATCGCGCGCGTTTGCACCGCACGCGCGAGCGCCTGTTCAATCGCTCGCAGCAGGTCGGTATCGGAAACGGGTTTGGGCAGAAAATCGGTTGCCCCCGCTTTCATCGCACCGACACCCATCGCGATGTCGCCATGTCCCGTGATGAAAATGATCGGTAGCGCCGCATCGAGTTCGCGCGCCAGTTCCAGCCCGTTCAGATCCGGCAACTGAATATCCAGCACGACGCACGCGGGACAGGCATCGGCCGGCATCCTGTCGAGAAATGCGCGTGCCGTACCGAATGTTTCCACCCGGTAGCCCGCCGACCGGATCAGACGCGCCAGCGCGCGGCACACGGAATCGTCGTCGTCGACGACGAATACAATCGAAGCGGATTCTGTCATGGTCTCTCTCGCGATTCATCCTGCTCCATCGCATTCCCAACTGGCAATGCAACAAAGAACGTCGCGCCTCGGTCGATGTTGTTTTCGGCCCATAGTCGCCCACGGTGCATGCTAATGATGGTGCGGCTAATCGACAAACCCAAACCGAGGCCCTGGGGTTTTGACGTAAAGAACGGCTTAAATATCTTGTCCAGCTTGTCGGCGGTCAGTCCATGACCACGATCGCTGATCGCGATGCAAACCATATTCTTGCTCTCGTGCCTGAGCGTCACCGACACCACGCGGTCAACGGGCGGCACATCGTTCATCGCGTCGAACGCATTGAGGAGGAGATTGAGCATGACCTGCTGCAACTGCACCTTGTCGCCAGACACGGGCGGCAGATCGTCCTCGATGTCGAGCGTCACTCTCGTACCACGCACGATCGCATCGCTGCGCACCAGCAGGACGACGTCGCGGATAATGCCCGCGAGATCGAGCGATACCACTTCCAGATCGCCCTTCTTGACGACCGCGCGAATGCGCCGGATCACTTCGCTAGCGCGATAGTCATCCTGCACGATGTCATTCAGGATCTCTCTTACCTCAGCCAGATCGATGGGATCGGCCGCGAGAAAGCGCTGCGCAGCCTGCACGTTGCTCAGAATCGCGGTAAGCGGCTGGTTCAGTTCATGGGCTAGCGATGACGCAAGCTGGCCCACTGTGGACACGCGAGTCAGATGCGCGAGATCCCGCCGGTTGCGCTCCAGCTCGAATCGCTCGGTTCTGTCGATGATGAATGCAAGCGTGACGCTGTCGTCGTCGAAGTGAAACGCATTGAGGCCGATCTCCACCTGAAATTCCGTGCCATTGTTGCGCCGCGCCGACAACTCGTGCAATGCCGTTCTGTCGCCGGACGCCTGCGATCCGAGCAACCCCGCTCTCATCGGAACGTGACTGTCGACATGCAGCCCCGGCACCAGCAGTGCGACAGGCTTGCCGATCAGTTCGTCGCATTCGTATCCAAATAGCCTGGCGGTCTGCGGATTGACCATCAACATCTGGCCACGCTCACCGAGCATCACAATCGAAATAGGCAGCAGTCCGAGCGCGTCGCGAAAGTAGGCCTCGCCGCTTTCTCTATCCAGAGCACTGGCATGGGTATCGTTCAATGGCACCGTTCGTGCGCCACTTTCATGCAACTGGCGGCGAACTGATCGGGCGGAAGCGGTCGCGTGCACTCTCTCCGGCATTGAACGCTCCGCGCGTGATGGACGTTGAGCGGCTTCCGGCGCAACCGCGTCCTCCGCCATGCGATGTTTGTTCACACGCCCCTCTCCTGCCGAACCGGCTCGCGCCCCCCCATCGAGTGGACCTGCTCCTGCAGACGATGTGGAAGTCTGCGCACGCCTTGCATGCAGACGGGTCATCGCACGTTCGACATAATCGGCAAGACCTAGCGGTTTAATACTAGAGATCGTGAACGCCATTCGCCGTCGCCTGGTAAACATCATCAACAACCACAGAATGATGGCTGTTTCCAGAACAATGATCACTGGCATGACGATGCCCATGGCCGGAGTTCCTCTCGAGGGCTCGCGCCTGGAGATGGGGCTAACGATAGTGCACCCTCAGGATCTCCACGAGGTGAAGCGCGTTGACCAGAAGACTGATTCCGCTGCTACGCGTTGCGACGCTGGCCAGATAGTGAGGACCGTCGTTCGCCTTCGAGCGGTTTTTTCACGCAGCGTCTTTACCGGGCTGTCGGTTCGTCACCATGTTCGTCCTGGCGACGATACAAGGGGATCGGTCCGCACAGGACTGCATGCAGGCGTGGTCAGCCGAATGACGAGTCAGGTAACTACTACACGCGAAACCCTACTGAACGGTAAATCAATCGTAGTACCGGTACAAACAATAGTAAATGTCGAGTTGTTGGATTCTTTGATTTATGGAGTTGAATACAGGTGTGCTAAACGCTGAATTTCCACTGGATTGAACCAAAGGCCAATTGTTCACACGCCACAGCGCATATAGTCTGAATGATGTGACATCCGAGTTGGGAAAGACCTGTGTCGTCCGGCCGTCGGCACGCTACTGGCAAACGTGCACTAGTGAGAGTTGGAGAATAGGAAGCAGTTAGATTCGCATGACGTTACCGGCGGCGACACAGCGGCGCTAGCGTCAATTGAGCCCGCGAAGGCAATGGAACGATAGCGGCACGATGGGCAGTACGAAAACTGGCCGCGCTCTATCGCGTGTTGCGAATAAGCATCTCTGACCTGGGACAGTCATGACAAAGGCTCACCCCGTTGCACCGTCACTCGCAACCTCGAGTTGGGGCAAGTTCGACAATACCGTCATGGTCCTTCAAGGAGGAGGCGCTTTAGGCGCGTACCAGGCCGGCATCTATACGGGCCTCGCCGAGGCTGGCGTCGCTCCGGACTGGATCGCGGGCGTTTCGATCGGCGCGATCAATGCCGCGCTTATCGCAGGTAATCCGCCTGAGCGTCGCGTCGCGCGATTGCGCGAGTTCTGGGAACGCGTATCGGCGCATGCGCCATTCGTGCCGCCCGTGTCACTCGACGCGATGCGGCCGGTTTTCAACTTCATGAGTGCAGCATCCTCAGTCGCTTTCGGCGTACCGGGTTTTTTCTCACCGCGGCCAGCACCGCCGTTTACCGTGAGCGACGAACACCTGAACACGTTAAGCCTTTATGACACGCAGCCGCTTAGAGCGACACTCGAACAACTGATCGACTTCGATCTGATCAACAGCAAAGCCGTGCGCCTTTCACTGGGCGCTGTCAACGTGCGCTCCGGCAACTCGGTCTATTTCGACAACGGCAAATCCACGATTGGGCCCGAGCACGTGATGGCGAGTGGTGCGCTGCCGCCTGGCTTCCCCGCCGTTCAGATCGACGGCGAGTGGTACTGGGATGGCGGCATCTCGTGCAACTCGCCGCTCTGGTATGTGGTGGACGAGGACTATCGAATGAGTGCGTTGGTCCTGCAGGTGGACGTATTCAGCGGCGCGGGCGAGTTGCCCAAGACGCTCGGGGAAGTGCAGGAACGCACAAAGGACATCCAGTACGCGAGTAAAACACGTTTCAATTCGACCCGTGTCAGCGAGATCGAAGCGCTCCGCAATTCGCTGCGCCGGGTTCTCGAAAAGCTGCCACCTTCGTTTCAGGACGACCCCGATGTACAGAAACTCAGCGCGATCAGCACGCGAGGCGCGGTCGCCCTCGTCCATTTCATCAACCGGCACAACACGCGCTCGGCGAACTTCAAGGATTACGAGTTCTCACGCGCGACCGTGCTGGAGTTATGGGACTTCGGTTACAGCGATGCGTGCAAGTCGGTCTCGGACCCGCAATGGCGGGAAGCAACCGATCTGGGTAGTGGGGTTCACATCTACGACTTGACCCGGTGACCTGCCGGGTGAGCGAAACATGTACGAGGAGCAGGCGCATGACTGAAGCCGATGTGAAAGAGCGCGCATTTGCCATGCCGCTGACAAGCCCTGCCTATCCGCGCGGGCCCTATCGATTCGTCGATCGCGAGTTTCTGATTATCACGTACCGCACTGACCCCGATGTACTGGCTGCCGTCATTCCTGCTCCGCTCGAAATGACCGAACCACTGGTGAAATTCGAGTTCATCCGGATGCCGGATTCGACGGGGTTTGGCGACTACACCGAAAGCGGCCAGGTCATTCCCGTCTCGTTTCGGGGCCAACGCGGCGGCTATGTCCATGCCATGTTTCTCGATGACGAACCGCCGATTGCCGGCGGCCGCGAAATCTGGGGGTTTCCCAAGAAGCTCGCATCACCCGAACTGAGGGTCGCCAAGGACACCATCGGCGGCGTCCTCAGGTATGGCCCGGTCCCGGTTGCAGTGGCGACGATGGGATACAAGCACCGTGCGTTGCCGCACGACCAGATTGCCGCGTCGCTGTCCGCACCGGGCTTTCTGCTCAAGATCATTCCTCATGTGGACGGCTCGCCGCGGATATGCGAACTCGTGCGTTATTTCTGCGAGGACGTGACCGTGAAGGGCGCGTGGGAAGGGCCGGCCGCACTTGAGCTGTTCCATCACGCGCTCGCGCCGGTTGCGGCCTTGCCTGTGCTTGAAGTGATATCGGGCGTGCACATCCTGACGGACCTGACGCTCGGGTTGGGCACGGTCGTCCATGACTATCTCGCGGAGTAAGCCCCGGCATCCCAGCAATATCCCCAAGGCTCTCAACGCGACTTCACAATGCTTCCGTGGGCAATGCCCGCTTCGCTAACGCACCGAACCGAACGGGGACGTTCGGGCACGTGTGACGAGGCAGCGGGTTCCGCACACACATTAGACCAAGGTTCAATATCGGTGTCCGTACGGGTCCCCTATTCTGTCTCTTGGGCACGTGCGTTTGATTGCCCTTTCCAGGAATCGGCCTGCGGAAATCAGGAACCAGGTCATTGTTACGGAAGCGGTGATCGCGACACTTTTCCTCGTTGATGACCGTTCGATGGCTATGTGAGGGCGATGTCATGAACAAGCGTCTCTTATGGTTTGCGATCGTACCGGTGTTGCTGTTCGCGGGTACGGCCGCCGCGCAATACCCGATTCTGGATATGGTTGCCGGCAAGCTCGTTCAAAAGTATCAGCAATCGTCATGCGAGCAGTTATGGCAGGAAAAAGCCCAGCAAAAAAGCCGGCCCAAATCGGAGAAGGAGCAGCAGGCCGTAGAACTGCTGCATAACGATCCACAAATGCGCGCTGCGTTCATCGACAAGGTGGCTGCTCCCATCGCCAGCAAGATGTTCGAGTGCGGCATGATCCCGTGATCGTCGCCGGGTGTGCCGCTGAACTGGACTACTCATCGAGGCCGCGATGACCTACGCGAAATTCCTGTGCTGCGTTACCTTCGCCGCGCTTGGCCTATGCCTGATCGCGAGCGGCCACGCCCAGCAGCCGCAGAAAACACAGCACACGGCTAAGGCAGCAGCCAAGCCCGCGAAGGCTGCCGCGCCGTCGTTCCAGCCAGGACTCGAACCGCGCGCGATCGACGTCCTCAAAGCGGCGTGCGCCCGCCTGGCCGCCGCGCGATCAATGGCATTCACGGCAGTCGTCTCCTATGAGAGCCCGAGCCGCCTCGGTCCTCCCCTCGTCTATTCGACCAAATCGGAGGTGACACTGCAGCGGCCGGACAAGCTCAAGGTCATCACCCTCGGCGACGGGCCGCCCTCGGAGTTCTACTACGACGGCAAGGCGATGATGGCGTTCGAGCCGGCGGACAACCTGGTCGCCGTCGCCGACGCGCCACCGACTATCGACGCCGCGCTACAGGTCGCCTACGACTCCGCCGCGATTTATTTCCCGTTTACCGATGTGATCGTCGCGGATCCCTATAAGGACATTGCCGACGGACTGAAGGTCGCTTTCTATATCGGTCAATCGCGCGTGGTCGGCGATACGACAACGGACATGGTGGCCTATGTCACCGGGGATGTGTTCGTGCAGATCTGGATCGGCGCGCAGGACAAGCTGCCGCGCCGCGTATATGCGGTCTACCTCAACGACCGGACCAGGCTGCGTCATGTGCTGGAACTGTCCAACTGGCAACTGGATGTGACTGTCCCCGCAGATGCCTTTGCTTCGTCCAAAGCGACCAGTGCGGAGCACATCGCGTTCGCGCGCCCGGACTCGACCGACGCCCCAGGAATGAAGCCGCCGCCGAAGACGAAGCCGCGAGGAACCCAATGAGGAGACGTATCATGAAGACCGCCGTCATCCGTCTCCTGAGTGTGCTCGTCCCGGCGCTCGTCACCGGCCCAGCCGGCGCGTGGTCGCATGCGAACTATCGCGGAGGCAGCACATCGCACGCGCCCGGTTCGGATTCCACAACCCGCAGCAACGCCTGGGGTGGCAGCGAAACGCACACATACGGGCAAGGCACGACCGCAACCGGCCGCTATGGTGATACTGCGACCCACCAGGAAGGATCCGGGAAAACGACCGTTACCAATCCATACGGCGGGAGCGCGACCCATACATATGGTCAGGGCACCACCGCGACCAACGCTTACGGCGGCACGGCGACCCACGCAACTGGATCCGGTTATACGACGTATACGAACTCATCGGGCGCGACGGCCTATCACAGTCCCTACTACGGTGGGACATATGCTGCGTACCATCCGCCCGTTGTCGTGAATAACTACGGGTCCGGCTGCTACAACTGCGGCGGCTGGTCCACAGCAGGCGCAGCCGCCGCGGGCGCTGTAGTCGGTGTAGCAGCCGGCGCTGCCATTGCTTCAGCCAACACGGCAGCCGCGACATCGAACGCATACAACGCCGGTGTCGCAGCCGGCAGCGCCAGTGCGTACAACGCCGCTCCCGTTGGCGGGTCGTTCGCGATGGGTGCCGTCTACGCGGCATTGCCCGCTGGCTGCATCTCGCCCAAGGTTCAGGGTTCCACCTACTATTTGTGCGGCAATACGTGGTTCCAACCGTCTTACGGTGCGAATGGCGTTTACTACCGCGTGATACCGGCGCCTGCATAGAATTCTGGTGCGGACCCGAAACACTCGCATCGCGCACCGGTCAAGTAGTGAACACATCTTTACGCCAATGCGCGCGGTGTCCACGCGGGAGCCAATCGCTCACTGAACGCTTGCTGGCCTTGTGTGCGGGTGTTACTTCTTCGCAGTGAAAATGAACCGGCGGCGGCGCGATCGGAGGCGTGGCACCGAGCTGACGCCGTTACACGCGATAACCCGCGCCGCTGCCGCTGTACACGCGAAATTGCCGGAACGGCATGCTGTTTGCACGGATGGCTCCCATGGCATTTGCAGCCGCGTTCGTTGCGATGAGCCGCTCCGCATCCGCATCCCATTTTCTATTTTTAATTGCAACCCTGACTGTTGGCGCTGCGATAGCATGTCTTTCCACTCGGGCTCTTGTAGACACCCTTGCCGTTCTTCGTCTTGGCCTCTCCGCCCTTGCTTGTTTGCGTCGTCGTCACGCCGTTCTGATTCTTTTGAGCCTTCCACGCGTTGCCCGTATTCGCGTTATAGCCGCCGGCCGCCTGTCCGTTGTTGCACTCTGTCATGCCACGAGCGTTGGTAACGCACTCCGAGAACGCGTTCGAAGACAGCACTACACATATCAACATGAACAGAATTTTCATAGTCACCTCCTGATGTGACCGGCGCAAGATCCTTGCGACTTTCCCCCAAGGGACAATGCGGCCGGACTGACGCATATTCCAGATTAGCTGCATTCACTCTCGTGCACATTGCACTTTAGTCCTATTGCGAGCAGCGATGATCCGGCCTTCTTATACGTCAGATAGCACATTGATCCTGGGCGTAACGTTTCCGGCGTTGCCGCCGCAATGCAAAGCCGGAACGGCCCCGAACACCGTAAGGAATGATGCTCACGTCGCTGAACTCAACGAGCGTCGATCAGGGACGAAGTGTCGCGAAAATGCCGAAAACATCGATCGACTCCAACCACTCCTTCAGATCTGGTCGCCGGCCCAGGATCAAGTCGATGAAGCGTGCTGTCGGGCGCTTTCGAGAGAAACTTGCCTGCGTCGCTCTGCTCTGGCCGGCATTGTCAGGGGCCCAGGAAATGGAGCCGCGCACCTATTCGGCTGCGCCGGTCGGAACGAATTTCGTGGTCGTCAACTACTCACGATCGAGCGGCGACGTCTCGTTCGACCCTTCGTTGCCGATCACTAACGTGCAGGCGAAGATCAATAGCTATGCAATCGGTTATTCCCACAGCTTCGGCATCGCTGGCCATACCGCAAGCGTTGCGATATCCGTGCCGTATGCGAGCGCAAACGTGACGGGCGACGTCGAGGGTATGCCCGAGCGTGCGTACCGTTCGGGACTGGGCGACGTCCGCTTCAGGTTTGCCGTGAATCTTCTCGGCGATCCGGCGATGACCCCGCAGGAATTCGCGCAGCGCAGCCCCACCACTATCTTCGGTGCAAGTGTGAGCGTGGTTGCGCCGACGGGTCAGTACGTACCGTCCCGCCTGATCAACGTGGGGGCAAACCGCTGGTCGGTCAAACCGGAGGTCGGACTGTCCCAGCCGATCGGCGACTGGTTCGTGGAGGGAGCCGCGGGCGTGTGGTTCTTCACAGACAACAGCGATTTTTTCCACGGGCGAAGGCGCAGTCAGGATCCGATGCCTGTGTTCCAGTTGCACGGCGGCTACAACTGGCGGCCCGGACTATGGCTTGCCGCCGATGTGACGTATTTCACGGGTGGTCGGACAAGCGTAAATGGCGTCCAGGATAAGGACCTCCAGCGAAGTGTGCGCTACGGCGTCACGCTGTCGGTTCCGCTTGCCGAAAAGTGGTCTGCGAAGCTCGCGTGGTCGCAGGGGCTGATAACACGCGTCGGCGGCAATTTCCAGACGGTCTCGGTTGCGCTCCAGTATCGCTGGTTCAATCGGTGATCAGGCTTGAGCGCGTGACCAGCAGAGCAAACGTGCGATCGAGCGGTTACTGCCCGATGATGGCGAGCGCGGCGCGCATGGGTCCAAGGGAGACTCTGACTACCCCATCGAGCGGCGTGTTCATTTCCAGGATCATGAAAATCGCGCCGGCAGTCGACAGAGCACCCAGGACCAGGACCGTCATAGTTGTGCCGTTGCGAGGGGCGAACAAGCCAAACGTGCCGAAGATAATGGCCAGCCACAACACCAGGACGACTAATAGCGGTATGGGGATTGAACTCTTCTCCTGGAGCAATGCCAGCCAGCGCGCCGTGAACACTTCATCGACAATCTGCAGCGCCTTCGCCTGCAATCGACTTTGCGCCGCGTCGTGCGGCGAGAGGTTTTCCAGCTGCCGCTGAAAGTCTTCTGCCTTGGCTACTGCCTGCGGGCTCGTCATGCGCTCGAGTTGTGCGGGATCGGCGGTAGCGAGTAACGAGATCGACGCGGCGGTGTTGCGTCTAAGCTGTTCGCGGATACTACGCGTCTCGGGCCCGTAACTGGACAGCACGCGATCAAGACGAACGATGTCGACGGCACTGTGCACAACCTCGCCATTCGTCGTATCGAACGAGCCTTTCGCCGACGAGACCAGCAGGCCAAGTACCAACGCGGCCATGGTAGCGATCATGCCAGTCGCCAGTTTGACGACACTGGTTGATTCATCGCTAAGGTGGTGATTCGGCAGCACGGCGCGCAGACAGGAACCAACCAGCGCGCTGCCGAAAATGCATAGGAACGCAATCAATGCGACAACGAGGTGGTCCACGATGTAACCTCCGTCCCCGGTAGTGCGCGTAAAGCGCCCTTGATCTTCGACGCGGAGCGCGGCGCCCCTGTTTTCATTGCGTGACGTTGCCCGTGTTCCACGAAATACACGACCATCGAAGTTCGTCCACTTCGCGTCTTTTATCCGCATCTTGCGCGCCGCGCGGCATTATGCAATTGAACCAAGGTCCAATTGCATACGCACGGTGGTGATCCTAAGTGGCCCTGGTAAATCTGTTTGAATTTCGCTAACTTGACGCCGGGGTAGCGGATGAAGTGTGTCGTAGAACTGAGCGAGGCCGAGGAAACGACGTTGCAACAGTTGTCGATCAATCACGGGCGTCGTGACACGCGCACGCGAGCGGCGGGCTGCTGATGCTCGGGCGCAGGATCAAGCCCAAGGTCATTGCCGAGCAGCTTGGTGTGAGCGTACAGAGCGTCTACAACTGGTCGCACGCATGGCGCGACAGCGGTGTGTGCGGCCTGATGGGGGGCCATAACGGCGGCCGTCCGCCTGCGTTGTCTGACGTCGATTTCCATGATGAAGCTCCGCACGCCTGGGTGAGTGCGTTAGCGTCCCCCGGAGGGAGGCGTCGGGTCCATCTCGGTAAAATCTGGCGGTTTCTCCGCAGAGCCTCTATTTGTAAGACTGCGATCTGCTCTGACAGTTTTCAGGAGGTCCCAAAAGCGCCTGCGATAACATACCTGCCCGCGACTACGGATCGCGCGTCTTGACGGGCGGCAGGAGATGCCAAGCCTGGAATTTCACTATGTAGGACAGGATCGCCTGCCTGAGGTGCCGAACGGGCCGCGGGTTGCTTCCGTGATCGAGATCCAGCAGCGCGCGGCTGTCGACGGGCTTGGCATCGTCTATTCGTTCGGCGAGTTCCTGCGCCCCGCGCTCGACAACGGCACGCTCGTGCCAATCCTGCACGACTGGTGGCAATCGTTCACCGGGCCGCGTCTCCACTACGCGAGCCGCGAGCACATGCCCGCACCGCAGCGCGCCTTCGTCGACTTCGTGCTGCGCGACAATCGCAGCCGCGACGCGGCATGAAGCGGATGGGCGCGATTCAGCGCCGCTTGCCGTACTTCGTCCAGTAGCCGAACGCGTCTTCGTGACACTCGATATCGAGTTCCGACACGCGTGCTTGCATGCGTTCCTGCACGTCCTGCACGGCGAGGTTGTAGATCACCGGGCCGATTTCCTCGACGAAGAAGCCGAGCAGCGCGCCCGCCTGGATATTGCCGATCGGCTCGTCCATGTTCTCCCCGAAGTAGCGCTGCAACGAAGCAATCGCTTCGCTGCGCACGTCCTTGTCCAGTTCGATTGTCATGCGTGAGGTCATCCTTTCGTTAGCTGCATCGGGCGATGCAGCACACTGCGGATGAAACAGCAAAGCGGCGCGTCCCGCAAGGGCGCGCCGCTTTCGACATATTTTCCGGATGTCAGCTGTTGATGAACGCGAGCAGATCGGCGTTGACCTTGTCGGCTTCCGTCACGCACATGCCGTGCGGCGCGCCTTCGTAGATCTTGAACGTCGCGTTCTTCACGATCTTCGCGGACAGCTTGCCCGCTGCGTCGATCGGCACGATCTGGTCGTCGTCGCCGTGCAGGATCAGCGTCGGCACGTCGATCTTCTTCAGGTCTTCCGTGTAGTCGACTTCAGAGAACTCGCGGATGCAGAGGTACTGGCCGTGCGCACCGCCTGCCATGCCCTGCGCCCAGAACGCGTCGATCGTGCCCTGCGACACCTTCGCGTCCGGCCGGTTGAAGCCGAAGAACGGCATCGCAAGGTCTTTGTAGAACTGCGAGCGGTTGTCGGCGACGCCCTTGCGGATACCGTCGAACACGTCCATCGGCAGGCCGCCGGGATTCGCTTCCGTCTTCAGCATCAACGGCGGCACCGCGCCGATCAGCACGGCCTTCGCGACCCGCTTCGTGCCGTGCCGGCCGATGTAGTGCGCGACTTCGCCGCCGCCCGTCGAATGGCCGACGAGCGTTGCGCCCTGGATGTCGAGCGCGTCGAGCAGCGCGGCGAGATCGTCGGCGTAGGTATCCATGTCGTTGCCGTTCGACGGCTGATCCGAGCGGCCATGTCCGCGACGATCATGCGCAATCACGCGAAAGCCGTTTTGCAGCAGGAACAGCATCTGCGCATCCCACGCGTCCGCGTCGAGCGGCCAGCCGTGCGAAAAGACGACGGGACTGCCCGAGCCCCAGTCCTTGTAGTAAATCTGCGTGCCGTCCTTCGTGGTGATCGTGCTCATTCGGTTGCACTCCTTTCGGTGGTGACGCATGAAGCCGCTGCGCGGCGGCTGGATCGATCATTATCGACACCCATGTTACAGGCCGATAAAACATCCTTCAGACGAAGGGCATCGATGCGGACGAGCGCCGGCTCGGCGTGGTCGATCAGGACGCGCCGTCGCAACACGTGCACGGCGGGCATGCGGCCCGCTTCGTGCAGTCAGGATTCAAGACGCCGTTGATGAAACTGCGCTGTACGCTGCGTCAATGCGCTTCGCGAGGCTGCGTATTTGCCACGGACGCGACGGGCGCGTCCTGCGCGACGAGCGTCGGCGTGACGGCCGCGTTGCTGGTTTCCATATCGTTGTGATGCGAGACGACGGCCTTGACGCCCGCTTCCGCGGCAGGTGTCGCGACATAGGGAATGAAGGCCGACACGGCGACGACGATGATGTAGGCGAACATGACGATTCTCTGCTTCAAGGCATGACGAGGCGCACCGGCATGCCGGCGCGTTGCAGACTGATCGTCGCCCGCTTCACGGCGAAGCGCGTCGAATGCCTTCACCGGAAAACACGTCTTCCTCGAATTGCGCGTGCCGCTCGCGTGCAGTGGCGCGATGCGTGTTTGCGCGGCCAATTGGGAATTGCGTGTACCCTCCGAACAGAATTCAGTGACTTGTAAGAAGCTTCGCACCGATATAACCGACGACCGGTTAATTCGATTCGTAGGGCATGGAAATGCGAAAGTCAACTCGCGATGGTGCGGCACGTGGCGCGTGCCAAGTGATGGCGGAATAGATCGATGAGTGCGCAATCATTACCCATCATGCTGTTCGGCGCGTTCGACCGGCACAACTTCGGCGACATGCTGTTTCCTCATGTCGTTGCGCGCATGCTCGCGGGTCGCGAAGTGCGCTTCGCGGGACTCGTGGCGCGCGATCTGCGCGCGCAAGGCGGGCATCGCGTTGAAGCACTTCGACAGTTGCACGAACGTGCGGTCGATCTGCTTCATGTCGGCGGAGAGATTCTCACCTGCGATGCGTGGGACGCCGCCCTGATGCTGCAATCGAACCACGACGCGCAACGGATCATCGCGTCGCAGCAGCACGATCGATCAGAATGGGCGCAACGTGTGCTCGGCACGCGCGAGCTTGCGCCGTATGTCGTGTCGAAGGATGGATGGCCGTGTGCCACGCGTGTTCTGTTCAATGCGGTCGGCGGCGTGACGCTCGATCATCGCGAGAACAGGATGCGCGACGAAGTGCTCGCCAAACTCGCCCGCGCCGACGATATCAGCGTACGCGACATCCACACGCAAGCGTTGCTCGCGAAGTCGGGTATCGAAGCGCGGCTCGCGCCCGATTGCGCGGTGATGGTCGCCGAACTGTTCGACGACACGATCCGCGCACATGCATCGAAGCAGGCCGTTGCGCGGATACGCGAAGCTGCGCCGCGCGGCTATCTGGCCGTGCAATTCAGCGCCGACTTCGGCGACGACGCGACGCTCAACCAGATCTCCGCGCAACTGGACCATGCCGCACACGCGCATGACCTCGCTATCGTGTTCTTCCGCGCAGGCGCGGCGCCGTGGCACGACGACCTGTCGTGCTTCGAGCGTACGGCTGCGCGCATGCGCGCGCCGTCCGTTCATCTCTTCGATTCGCTGAATATCTGGGACGTCTGCGCGCTGCTCGCGCACAGCCGCGGCTATATCGGCAGCAGCCTGCATGGCCGGATCGTCGCGATCGCGCATGCGTTGCCGCGCATCAATCTGCTGCACGACGAAGACTTCGCGCGGCCCTGCAAGCAAACGGCTTTCGCGCAAACGTGGGAACACGCGGACCAGCCCATCGCTGTGCGCGTAAACGGGATTGCTGAAGGCGTCGAAAACGCATTGTCCGTCGATCCAGCACGGCTGAAGCAGACTGCAACGCGGCTCGCCGCGCTTTGCCGCGATGCGTTTCAAACAACTGTTTCAGTACTCGCGGGATAAACACTAGTCGTCTGTGCTCGACTTCCGCGCGACGGCTGCAGAATTGCTGCAATTTGCCGTTATAACGGTTGCGGCCGCATCTGGCCGAGCCGATACCGGACACCCGACATTTTCTCCGGGCCCAATTGGCACCGTAGAATAGCGAGAAATTCGATTCTGGACCTGTCATGCCCAACCACCCTCGCCCGCGCTCCACAGCCGACGACGACTCGGAAATGTTCGATCTCGCGCCCGTCGCGCTCTGGCTCGAAGACTTCAGCGGCGTAAGGGCGCTGTTCGAAGACTGGCGCGCGCAAGGCGTGACGGATCTGCGTGCGCACATCGGCGAGGACATCAAGCGCGTGGCCGAGTGCGCGAGCCGCATCCGCGTCATCAAGGTCAACCAGCAGACACTGTCACTGTTCGAAGCCGCGGATTTCAGCGCGCTGACGGACAACCTGTCGGCGATCTTTCGCGACGACATGCTGAAGACGCACCTTGAAGAACTGTGCCAGCTCTGGTCCGGCCAATCGCACTTCACGAGCCAGACGGTCAACTACACGCTGGGCGGCCGGCGTCTGGACGTGCTGCTCAAGGGCAAAGTGCTGCCGGGCCATGAGGAACGCTGGGACCGCGTGCTGGTGTCGACGGAAGACATTACTGAACTGGAAGGGGCGCGCCATCGCGTGACGGCGGCCGAGCAGTACGTGCGCGGGCTTTTCGAGTATTCGCCCGTGTCGCTGTGGGTCGAGGATTTCAGCGCCGTCAAGCATCTGCTCGACGACGCGCGCGCGGCGGGCATCACCGATTTCCGCACCTTCACGGACGTGCACCCGGAGTTCGTCGAGCGCTGCATGGCCGAGATTCATGTGCTCGACGTCAACCAGCACACGCTGGAGATGTTCGCTGCGCCCGACAAGAAGACGCTGCTCGGCCGCCTTCCCGAAGTGTTCCGCGACGACATGCGGCCGCATTTCCGCGAGCAGTTGATCGACCTGTGGGACGGCAAGCTGTTCCAGCAGCGCGAAGTGCTCAACTATTCGCTCGAAGCGAACGAGGTGCACGTGCATCTGCAGTTCTCCGTGCTGCCGGGACACGAACGCACATGGGACCTGGTGCTCGTCGCGCTCACCGACATCACCGCGCGCAAGAAGGCCGAAGCGTATCTGGAGTTCCTCGGCAAGCACGACGTGCTGACCAAGCTGCGCAACCGCTCGTTCTATGTGGATGAACTGAACCGGCTCGAACGCAAAGGGCCGTTCCCGGTGACGGTCATCATGGCCGACCTCAATGGCCTCAAACGCGTGAACGATCAGCTCGGCCACGCCGCCGGCGACGCGCTGCTGCGCCGCGCCGGTGAAGTGCTCGCGAAAGCGATGGAGACGCCGTTCAACGCGGCGCGTATAGGCGGCGACGAGTTCGCGATCCTGCTGCCCGGCACCGACGAGCGCGGCGGCGCGATGATGATCGAGACAATCCGTCAGCTGGTCGATCTGAACAACCAGTTCTATCCGGGCTCGCCGATCACCTTCTCGATGGGGATGGCGACCGTGCAGCGCGGCGAACGGATCGAAGCGGGCGTGCAGCGCGCCGATCTGCTGATGTATGAGGAAAAGCGCGCGCACTACACATCGCAGGAAGCAAACGGCGCGCAGAAGTAAGCTTTTTCGTTTCGCGGCGAAGTCAGCTTTTCACGGGCACGCCGTATGTGCCGACGATGCGCCTGTCCTGTTCGGCCGCGGAGAACAGCTCCCATTCGAGCCCGTTGACGTCGAGGCTGCTCGAATAGCCTTCGACCGCGTCGTCCTCGAAGCCGACATGGCGCAACTGCCCTGCTTTTTCGGGCTTTTCGTTGATCGAGAAGTTAAGCAGATCAGTGCGCCACATCGCGTACTGACCCGGCACGACGGCCGAGGGCGGTTGTCCGAGACGCTCGCTATAGTCGGCAATCGATTCGTCGAGGTTCGCAACGGCGAGCGCGATGTGAAAACGCTTCATGATGATGGGCTCCGTGAGTGTTGTTCGCGAGTGTTGTTCGCGAGTTTTATTTGAATAGACAGCGCAGCCATCGTAACCACCACGCAAAAGCGTAGCCAGATCAGCATTCATGCTGGTATCGGCGTTACCTGCCTTGCCTTGTTTCCGCCTGAAAGGAGCCGTATTCGATGCTTTCCCACGTATTCATCGGCGTCAACGATTTCGAGCGGGCGTTTGCTTTCTATTCGGCGGTGCTTGCCGATCTCGGACTCGTGCTGAAGTTTCGCGAGGACGACCGGCCCTGGGCGGGATGGATGAAGCCGGGCGTCGCGCGGCCGCTGTTTCTCGTCGGCAAGCCGTTCGACGGCGCGCCTGCCGTTGCGGGCAATGGCCATATGGTCGCGCTGCTGGCGGCGGACCGTCTCACCGTCGATCGCGTGCACGCGACGGCCCTTGCGAATGGCGCCGCGTGCGAAGGTCCGCCAGGGCTGCGCCCCGAATATCACGCGAACTACTACGGCGCCTACTTCCGCGATCTCGACGGAAACAAGCTTTGCGCGTGCTGCCACGACGCCGCGTGACAGCACCACTTCGTGCGCCGCTTCAGTTCGTTGTCACGTACTTCGGGACGGCGCGTTGCGGCTGCGGCGGCACGACGGGGTCCAGCGTGCCGCGCATACGCTTCACTTCATCGACGGGACTTAGACCGAACAGACGCTTGAATTCACGGCTGAACTGCGACGCGCTTTCATAACCGACGCGCGCCGCCGCCGCGCCCGCGTTCAGCCCGTCCTGCACCATCAAGAGACGCGCGTGATGCAGACGCGTGGTCTTCACATACTGCATCGGCGAAGTCGACGTGACGTTCTTGAACTGCGCGTGAAAGACCGCGAGGCTCATGCCCGATTCGCGCGCGAGCGTCTCGACATCGAGATCGCCGTCGTACTCGGTGTGAATGCGGCGCAATGCCTTCGCGATACGGCCGAAGTGATGCTGATGCGTGAGCGCCGCGCGTATCGCATTGCCCTGCACGCCCGTCAGCACGCGATAGCAGATCTCGCGCACGATCGACGGCGCGAGAATGCGGGCGTCGACAGGCGACACCAGCGCTTCGAGCAGACGCAGCACGGCATCGCTTAGCGGCTGGTCGAGCGGCGTCGAGTAAATGCCGCGCGGCTCGCTGTCGACGGCGCCGTGCGTTTCGTTGAGCAGCATCAGCAGCTCGGCGACCATCGTCAGATCGACGCGAACCGAAATGCCGAGGAACGGCTCGTCCACGCTCGCCTCCGTCTCGCACTCGAACGGCAGCGGCACGGACAGCACGAGATACTGTTGCGCGTCATAAATGTACGCGTGGTCGCCGAGGTAGCCGCGCTTGCGGCCCTGGCAGACGATCACGATGCTCGGCTCGTACATCACGGGACGGCGCGGCATCGGATGATTCGCGCGCAGGAACTTGACGCCTTCGAGCGGCGCGTCCGTCATGCCTTCGGCGGGCGCGAGCGTGCGCAGCAATTCGACCATGCGCTGTTGCGGCGAGCGCTCCGCGAGCGGTGAGCCATTTGAAAGTTTTGTGTCGGACATGATGAAATCCATTCGGCGATAACATGCGACGCCAGAGAATATGGCTTGAAATCTAGCATTAAATGGCCTACTGCGGATGGCTCCAGGAGAAATAGGCAAGCCTTCAAGATGTTCAGGTATTCCCTGGGAGGCGCCCGGTCCCTAACATGGGAACCCTGTCGCAAAGCCCGCTACCTGTCCGCGACACACCGTCCGGCGCCTCGCACGAGGCCTGCCAACCCTGCGTTGCCGCTTGCATGCAGCGCTTACGCCCATCGGACGGACCTCACGGCGGACATTCCGCGTGCCTCGGCGCACGACAGATTCAACCGCCGCGCGAGCATGCTGCGCGGCGCCTCGCGCAATTGCATCTACAAGCTGGAGCCCTCATGTCCACGACCTACGCCTATGCCGCAACCGACGCGCAATCGAAACTCGCGCCGTTCGAATTTCAGCGTCGCGACCTGCGCGAACACGATGTACAGATGGAAGTCCTGTTTTGCGGGGTCTGTCATTCGGACCTGCACCAGGCTCGCAACGAATGGAAGAACACGATTTTCCCCGTCGTCCCGGGCCATGAGATCGTCGGCCGTGTGACGAACGTTGGGTCGCAAGTGACGAAGTACAAGGTCGGCCAGCTGGTCGGCGTCGGTTGTCTGGTCGATTCGTGCCGCACGTGCCCGAGTTGCCAGGAAGGCCTCGAGCAGTATTGCGAGAACGGCTTTGTCGGCACGTACAACGGCAACGACAAGCAGACGGGCGCCGTGACCTACGGTGGCTATTCGACGCAACTCGTCGTCGATGAAGAATTCGTGCTGCGCGTGCCGGAAAACCTCGACCCCGCTGGCGTCGCGCCGCTGCTGTGCGCGGGCATCACGCTGTATTCGCCGCTGCGCACGTGGGGCGCGGGGCCGGGCAAGAAGGTTGGCGTCGTCGGACTGGGTGGCCTTGGCCACATGGGCGTGAAGATCGCGCACGCGATGGGCGCGCATGTCGTGCTGTTCACGACGTCGGCATCGAAAATCGAAGACGCGAAGCGCCTCGGCGCGGATGAAGTGGTGATCTCGAAGAACCCGGCCGAGATGGAAGCGCATGTGAACAGCTTCGATCTGATCGTCAACACGGTCGCGGCGCAGCACGATCTGAATCCATTCATCAACCTGTTGAAGCGCGATGGGACGCTGACGCTGGTGGGTGCGCCGGAGCACGATCATCCGTCGCCGCAGGTGTTCAACCTGATCATGAAGCGCCGTCGTCTGGCGGGATCGCTGATCGGCGGCATTGCCGAGACGCAGGAAATGCTGGACTTCTGCGGCAAGCACGGCATCACCTCGGACATTGAGATGATTCAGATGCAGCAGATTAATGAAGCATATGAGCGCATGTTGAAGAGCGATGTGAAGTACCGCTTCGTCATCGATCTCGACTCGCTCCGCAAGTAACGGGCAGCAGGACCCAGCCGCTTTACCCCTTCCATCCAGGCCGCGCAGGACGGCGGCCTGTCCCTGCTTCCCGCCTCGCATCAGCATTGCATGTGCAGTATCGGCGCGCCTCCCTACCGGGACGGGGTGTGCCGTGGTGTTTTCCGCTCGTTGTCTTTTTCTGGAATGTCCCGTTTTTGGAGAGTTCCGTGATCGATCGTATCCAGGCGATGCGCACGTTCATGCGTATCGTCGATACCAATAGCTTTACACGCGCCGCCGAGTCGCTCGAGATTCCGCGCGCGACGGCAACAACGATTGTTCAGAACCTGGAAGCGCTGCTGGGCACGACGTTGCTTGTGCGTACGACGCGGCGTCTTAATCTCACGCCCGAGGGCGCTGCGTATTACGAGCGCTGCGCGCAGATTCTCGCCGATATCGATGAGATGGAAGCGACGCTGCGTCAGACGCTCGATAATCCCAGCGGGCGTTTGCGGGTGGAGATGCCTGGGGCTGTGGCAACTTCGATCGTGCTGCCCGCGCTTGATGATTTTCATGAGCGTTATCCGAGTATTGATCTCGCGATTGGTGTGAGTCATCGCAATGTGGATCTTGTCGGCGAGGCGGTGGATTGCAGTATTCAACTTGGTGAGTTGCCGGATTCAGGGCTGGCTGCGAAGCGGCTTGGGTCACTGGAGCACGTGACGTGTGCTAGTCCGGCTTATCTTGAGCGATATGGGATGCCTGAGAGTCTTGATGATCTTTCCGGGCATGTCGCGGTTAATTGCATGTCGATGATTACCGGGCGTGCTGTTGACTTTGATTTTGACGTTGGGGGGAGTCCTCTTACTGTTAAGGTGGATGGATTTATCAAAGTCAGCGATGAACATGCTTACCTGACCTGCGGACTGCAAGGGCTTGGGTTGATTCAGCCAGCGAGGATTGCTGCGCAGGCTTTGTTGGATCAAGGCTTGTTGCGGGAAGTGCTGCCGCAGTGGAAGCCTGTGCCGATGCCCGTTTCGGTGGCTTATGTGAAAGGGCGACGCGTCTCGCCGCGAGTCAGGGCGTTTGTTGATTGGCTTTCAGCGTTGTTTGAGCATCAAGGGCATGTTCAGGCAGATATGTCGCGGGTGAGGATGTTGATGCGAGGCGGGTTGCATGCAGCGTGACGGCGCCCTGTACTTCGCAACACTTTTTTTCAATCCGTTCTCCACTCGATGCTAAAAGCCTGATCTCCAATAAAAAAGAAGGAGATCGGCTCTATGGCAATCCCATTGCATCTATGGCTGAAAGATGAACGCGGGGCGGAAATCCGCGGATCGAGTCGGGTAGCTGGACGTGAAGGAAGCATCGAAGTACTGAGCCTCACGCATGGCATGCACGCAGATACCGATCACTCGACCGGCAAGCTGATTGGCGGGCGGACGCACCGCCCGCTAACCATAGAAAAGGAGCTTGATCGTTCTTCACCGCTGCTCTACATGGCAATCGCACGTGGTGCGACCTTGCAATCAGCCGAACTCAAGTGGTATCGCATCAACGATGCAGGGCGCGAAGAAGAGTACTTCAACATCTTCCTGCGACAGGTGAAGGTCGTCTCGGTCACACCGAAATTACTTAATATCAAGGAGCAGACTTCAGTCCACCACAATCACTTTGAAGCTGTGGAATTCCGTTACGAGGAAATCACGTGGTGTTATCTCGACGGAAATCTGAAGTTCAAAGATGCATGGAACCTGCTTTGAGGGAGACGACGCAATGCCCGTGCACTGTACGTTCTCACTCAATAATCAGGACACATCGGATCTCTACTGTTCCGGATACGGCACGGTCAAAGCATTTTCAGGTGCGGGGCGTGGGCGTGACAATCCGGATGCAACTGCAATGCAAGATGTCGGCCCTTTGCCGCGCGGGACCTACTACATTGTCGACCGGCAGTCGGGTGGGATGATGGGATGGTTATACGATTGGGCCGGCGAACACGGAATCGGTACGACAGACCGCTCCAAATGGTTCATGCTCTGGAATCCGAGCGGCGGCGACACGACGAACATCAATGGAATCAAACGAGGTTCGTTCCGGCTGCACCCCAGAGGTCCGCTCGGTCTGAGCCACGGTTGCGTAACCGTCCTGTATCCGCCCGACTTTGAATCGCTCGCGCGATATATTCGCGCGCGGCCGCCCGAGCTTCCCGTGCCGGGCGCGGCATTCCGCGCGTACGGCAGACTGGAGGTCTGGTGAGACGACTGCTGTCTATCACAATCTTTTTCGCCTGTACCTGTGCTGGCGGCTGGTTGCTGGCGTGCATCGCCACATCGTTTCCGTTCGAGATGCCGGTGTTCCTGTACCACTTCATCCGTCGCTGGATAGCTATCAGCGGCTTTGACAAACTGGACAATCCCGAGGACATTCAAACCCTTGGCCTGTTATGCCTGATCGCGGCGTGTTGGGTATTCGCCGCTCTCACGACTTGGCTTGTCATGCTATTCATTCGCCGCCGACAAAGACATTCGCATCGACTTTGACATCACGGGCATCTCAGTATCGGCGGTTTCGAATGCGTGATCGTGTGGGGCGCGACGCCCGGGTTCAGGTCAACCCGGGCACTCGTCGTGTTCATCCAGGCTTTGACGCCCTCTTCTCACCCGCGCCTCCCCCACAACTCTGGCCAAGGCATCCGGACTCATCCGTGCAGCAACATCCCGCACATACTTATGATGCCTGGCATCGAGCGCCGCCTCAAGATACTGCGCCTGCAAATACCGAATCAAAGCAATCCGCCGATGCCCAAGCGCAATACTCTGATCGAGCAGCGCGACGGCGGCATCGGCGTCTCCAGCCGCATACGCACGCTTGACCAGTTCGGACGTTTGCGCACGCGACATATCAACGGCTCAGCGCAAAACAGAACCAGCGCGATGCGCCTCGAAATCGCCCCGCGTCCAGTCCAGCTCAACCCCAATCCGCCTCGTGCCCTCACGAATCTTAGGCTTATGCAATGCCAGCGTAATAGCCTCAAGCGCAGGCCACTCGGCAAACGAAAGCAGAGCAATCTCAACAGCAAGCGTCTCCAGCATCCGCGTATGCGGCTTCGTAGAAAGAAACTCACTCACGCGATTGCAATACCGCTCATAGTCGATCATCGCGTGCAAGCCCTCCTCCGAAGGCTCGCAGCGATAAGAGAGACTCGCATCGATCACAACCGGCTGCGCCGCAAGATGCTCATGCGCATGAATACCAATTCGCGTCGCCACGACTAGCTCATCGATAAACACACGCCAGCCCTTGCCTCTAGCGGCGCCACGCACATCAGAAGAAGCACGCACATAAGCCGCCAACGGCTCCTCGAACGGCTTCACGACAGCAGCGGCTCAGCCGCATCGAGCATGATACGAACGAAGTAATCGGCGAAGCTACGGCGCACGACGATCTCATACGCATCATCCGCAACAGGCACGAGCACGATCGACGCCTTGAAGTAATGACTCTGCGCGCACTGCCCCGGCGCAAGAATGCGAGGATGCAGATCCAGCGGACAGCCCCGCGCAATCACGTCACGCACCTTCTCGCCGCTCACTTCGAGCACCGTCCAGCCGCTGCCGATATCCACTGCCGAAGCAAACTGCCCTTGCAGCGCTTCGACCAGCTTATCCTCGGCAACAGGCGCCTGAGGTTGCTGCGATCGCACGAGCCATTCATCGGGCCCGAGCCACAGCACGTCATAGCCATTGCCGCGCGCAACGGTATTGGGCTTCGCCGGCGGACGGCAACCCGTCACGCTTTCGACTGCGCTGAGAAACCCGGCATCACCCACATCGCCACGCAGACTCACGAGATCGCAAAACGCCTTCTCGCGCAGATGAAATTTCTTCGACGGCACGGCCACATGCTTCTTCACCAGTTCGCCCACACCAGCGAGCGGTGACTCCTGCCACGGTTGTCCCGCCACCCGGTTCGCGACAGCCGATGTTGCGCCCGGTGCATTGTTCCTAGCTTCATTCCACATGTTGACGCACTCCTTCGGTGTCGTAGAAAACGGGGCTGGCGATCTTCGCGGCGATCTGCTTGCCGCTCGCCAGCGGAATCGTCACGTTTTGCCCCATCTTGTTCAGGCCGCCCTTGACCACGGCGAGCGCGATCGAACGATTCAGAATCGGGCTGTAGTAGCTCGACGTCACGTGCCCAAGCATCGGCGCCGTATCGCCCTGGAACGGACCGGCGACGATCTGGCTGCCCTCGGGAAGCACCAGCTGCGGATCGTCGGTGAGCAGGCCAACGAACTGCTTGCGCCCATCCTTCGCGGTATCCGAGCGCGCCAGTGAACGACGTCCGAGGAAGTCCTTCGTCTTCGCGACCAGTCCGCCCATTCCGAGATCGTGCGGTGTAACCGAACCATCCGTATCCTGGCCGACGATGATGTAGCCCTTCTCCGCGCGCAGCACGTGCATCGTTTCCGTGCCGTACGGCGTGATGTCGAACTCGGCGCCCGCGGCCATCAGCGCTTCCCACACCGCGCGGCCCATGTTCGCCGGCACGTTCACTTCGTAGGCAAGCTCGCCCGAGAAGCTGATCCGCATCACGCGCGCCTTCACGCCTGCGACAGTACCGTTGCGATACGACATGAACGGGAACGCCTCGTTGGCGAAGTCGATATCGCTGCAAATCTTCTGCACGACCTTGCGGCTCTTCGGACCGACGACGGCGAACGTCGCCCAGTGATCGGTGACGGACGCGAGGCGCACCTTCATGTCCGGCCATTCCGTCTGCAGCCAGCGTTCCATCCACGTCAGCACTCGCGCCGCGCCGCCCGTCGTGGTCGTCATCATGAAGTGCTGATCGGCGAGGCGCACGGTCACGCCGTCATCGAACACCATGCCGTTTTCATCGAGCATCAGGCCATAGCGGCACTTGCCGACTTCGAGCTTGCTCCACGGATTCGTGTACATCCAGTTCAGCAGCTTCGCTGCGTCAGGCCCCTGAATGTCGATCTTGCCGAGCGTCGACGCATCGAGAATGCCGACGCTGTTGCGCACCGCGAGGCATTCGCGCTTCACGGCCGCATGCAGATCTTCGCCGCTCTTCGGAAAGTACCAGGGACGCTTCCAGTTGCCGACGTCCTCGAACATTGCGCCGTTCTCGACGTGCCATTCGTGCACGGCCGTCTTGCGGATCGGATCGAGCAGATCGCCGAGTTCGCGGCCTGCGAACGTGCCAAAAGTCACGGGCGTGTAGTTCGGACGGAACGTCGTCGTGCCCGTTTCGGGAATCGTCTTGCCGAGCGCATCGGCAAGAATCGCCATGCCGTTGATGTTGCCGAGCTTGCCCTGATCGGTGCCGAAGCCCATCGCCGTGTAGCGCTTCACGTGCTCGACGGATTCGAAGCCTTCGCGCGCAGCCAGCAGAATGTCTGCCGCCGACACGTCGTTCTGGAAATCGACGAACTGCTTCGCGCCGCGCGCCGCTTCCGCGCGGCTGCCGACCAGCCACAGCGGCTGCAACGGCGACTCGACGACTTCTGCGGCCTGCGGCACTTGCGGACGCGTCACGGCGTATCCGATCGACTTCACTGCTTCGACGCCCGCATCGACAGCAAGACGCAGACCGCGCGCGAGGCTGAATTCGCCCCCTGCCGCGCCGATGCTCGTTTCCGGCTGCATGCCCTTGCCCGGCACGAAGCACACCTTCGTGTCGTTCCAGTGCGCCTTGCCGCCCGATTGCGCGAACAGATGCAGCACAGGGCTATAACCGCCCGACATCGCGACGAGATCGCACGGGAGGTCCGCCTGCTTCGCGCCCGTCTTGCCGTTCGCATACGCGACCACTTCGACCGACGTGACGTGCAGCTTGCCATGCGCCGTCATCACGGCCGCGTTGTTGATGATCTTCACGCCATGACGCCGCGCCGCTGCCTGCAATGCGCCGCTGCCCTGGGCACGCGGATCGACGACCGTCACGCTCGCGCCGCACGCTTTCATGTCGAGCGCGCACTGGTAGCCCGCGTCGTTGTTCGTGAACACGACGGCATTGCGGCCCGGCAACACGCCAAAGCGATGGATGTACGTCGAGACCGCCGACGCCATCATCACGCCCGGCAGATCGTTGTTGCCGAACACGATGGGACGCTCGTGCGCGCCCGTCGCGAGAATCACGCGCTTGGCGCGGATCTTCCACAGCAGTTCGCGCGTGCCCTTTCGCATCGACACGGGCAGATGATCCGTCAGACGCTGCGTCACCGTGACGAGGTTGTGGTCCTGATAGCCGAACGCCGTGCTGCGCGACAGGATCGTCACATCGGGCATGCGCGACAGTTCCGCTTCGATCTTCTCGACCCAGCTCAACGCCGCGCGTCCGTCGATCTCCGTCTTGCCCGACAGCAGACTACCGCCGAGTTCGCGCTGATCGTCGACGAGAATCACGCGCGCGCCGCTCACGGCCGCCGCGTGCGCCGCAGCGAGACCCGTCGGGCCGCCGCCGACCACCAGCACGTCGCAATGCGCGTAGCACTTGTCGTAGCGATCGGCGTCGAGCACTTCGGGCGACTTGCCCAGACCCGCTGCTTCGCGAATCTTCTCTTCATACTTCGGCCAGAACTTCGCCGGCCACATGAACGTCTTGTAGTAGAAGCCCGCGGGCATGAAGCGCGCGAATTTCTGGTTGATCGCCATGCGGTCATGCTCGAGATTCGGCTCGGCATTCACGCTATTCGCAACCAGCCCCTGATACAGCTCGATTTCCGTCGCGCGCGCATTCGGCACCGTGTACGCGCCGCGCTCCAGTTGCACGACGGCATTCGGTTCAGCCACATCAGCCGTGACGATGCCACGCGGGCGGTGATACTTGAAACTGCGCGCGACGAAGTGCACGCCGTTCGCGAGCAGTGCCGAGGCGAGCGTGTCGCCCTGAAAGCCCTGATACGTGCGTCCGTTGAACGTGAAGGTCAGCGGAATCGCGCGGTTGATGCGCCCACCGGCGCCGAGGCGGTTGTTCTGGCTCATTGCTTGTTGCCCCCTTGTGCGTCGCTGGACGTATTGCCTGTCTTGAAGGTCTCGTAACCCTGGATCTGATACGAGACGGTATCGCGCGTCGCCATGAACCAGCGGCGGCAGCCCTGCGTGTGCAGCCATTGCTCCCGATGCACGCCACGCGGGTTCTTGCGCATGAACAGGTACTCGCCCCATTCCCTGTCAGTGAGCTTGTCGGTGTCGAGCGGACGTGCAATGTCAGCTTCACCGCCGCAGCTAAATTCGGATTCGGCGCGCGGCCCGCACCATGGGCATTCGATTGTCAGCATGATTGTCTCTCTCAGCGTGCGTGCGTTTAGTGGGCCACGGCAGCCGCGCCGTGTTCGTCGATCAGATGGCCGGAATAGAAACGGTCCAGCGAGAACGCCGCGTTCAGCGGATGCGGTTCGTCGTTGGCGATCGTGTGCGCGAACACCCAGCCCGAGCCCGGCGTCGCCTTGAAGCCGCCCGTGCCCCAGCCGCAGTTGAAGTACAGACCCTTCACGTCGGTCTTGCTGATGATCGGGCATGCATCCGGAGACACGTCGACGATGCCACCCCACTGGCGGTTCATCCGCACGCGCGAGAACACCGGGAACATTTCGACGATCGCCTGCAAAGTGCCTTCGATAATGTGGAAACTGCCGCGCTGCCCAAAGCCCGTGTACTGGTCGACGCCCGCGCCGATCACGAGATCGCCCTTGTCGGACTGACTGATGTACGCGTGCACCGCGTTCGACATGATCACCGTGTTGACGACGGGTTTGATCGGCTCCGAAACAAGCGCCTGCAACGGATGGCTTTCGAGCGGCAGACGGATACCCGCCATATCGGCGAGCGTCGTCGTGTTGCCTGCTGCGACGACCGCGACCTTCTTCGCCTTGATGAAACCCTTCACCGTATCGACGCCCGTCACGCGGCCGCCGTCGCGGCGAATGCCCGTCACCTGGCAGTTCTGGATGATGTCGACGCCCGCCTGATCCGCACCGCGTGCGAAGCCCCACGCAACGGCATCGTGACGCGCGACGCCCGCACGACGTTGAATCGATGCGCCGAGCACGGGATAACGGCTATTCAGGTTGATAGTCGGCTCGATTTCCTTGATCTGCTCGGGCGTGAGGAATTCTGCATCGACGCCGTTCAAGCGGTTCGCGTTCACGCGGCGCTCGGTGTCGCGCACGTCCTGCAGTGTGTGTGCGAGATTCAGCACGCCGCGCTGCGAGAACATCACGTTGTAGTTCAGGTCTTGCGACAAGCCTTCCCACAGCTTCATCGCCTTCTCGTACAGCGCCGCCGATTCGTCCCACAGATAGTTCGAACGCACGATCGTCGTGTTACGCGCCGTGTTGCCGCCGCCGATCCAGCCCTTCTCCAGAATCGCGACGTTCTTCACGCCGTGTTCCTTGGCAAGGTAATACGCGGTCGCAAGACCATGCCCGCCGCCGCCGACGATCACGACGTCGTATTCCTTCTTCGGCTCCGGGCTCCTCCACTGTCGCTCCCAGTTCTCGTGATACGACAACCCGTTGCGGAACAGACTGAATATCGAATAGCGGCTCATCTTGCAGACCCCTCGTTGCGCGTTACCATTAGCATTCGATGACGTTCACGGCCAAACCGCCGCGCGACGTCTCCTTGTATTTCGTTTTCATATCGGCACCCGTTTCGCGCATCGTCTTGATGACGTTGTCGAGCGTCACGTAGTGCTGGCCGTCGCCCTTGAGCGCCATGCGCGATGCGTTCAGCGCCTTGACCGCGCCCATCGCGTTGCGCTCGATGCACGGAATCTGCACGAGGCCGCCGACGGGGTCGCACGTCATGCCGAGGTTGTGTTCCATGCCGATTTCGGCGGCGTTCTCGACTTGCGACGGCGTGCCGCCCATCACGGCCGCGAGCGCCGCCGCCGCCATCGAGCACGCGACGCCCACTTCGCCCTGGCAGCCCACTTCCGCGCCCGAGATCGACGCCGTTTCCTTGTAGATGATGCCGATGGCGGCCGCCGTCAAAAGGAAATCGACGATGCCGCTTTCGTTCGAGCCCGGCACGAACTTCACGTAGTAGTGCAGCACGGCGGGAATCACGCCCGCTGCGCCGTTGGTCGGCGCGGTGACGACGCGGCCGCCGGCAGCGTTCTCTTCGTTGACGGCCATCGCATACAGGTTGACCCAGTCGAGCATCGACAGCGGATCGCGCAGCGACTCTTCCGAACGCGTGCGCAGTTGCACGGTGAGATCGGCGGCGCGGCGCTTCACGCGCATCGGGCCGGGCAGTTCGCCGTGCATCTTGCAGCCGCGCTCGACGCACGCGGCCATCGTGCGCCAGATCGTCAGCAGGCCTTCGCGCACGTCTTCCGGGGCGCGCGACGCGCATTCGTTGGCGAACGTCACCTGCGCGATGGACAGGCCGCTTTCGCGGCACACGCGCATCAGGTCGTCGCCGGTGCGGAACGGATACGGCACTTCACCGCCCGCGCGCACGCCGTTGACGCGATCGCCTTCGCGATTCACGACGAAGCCGCCGCCGACCGAGTAATACTCTTTTTCGACCAGCAGCTGGCCGTTCTCGTCGAAGGCCTGAAAGCGCATGCCGTTCGGATGCACGACGCTACCCGTTCCGCTCATCAAGCGCCGGAAGAAGGCAATGTGCTCTTTTTCGTCGAAGTCGATCTCGTGCTTGCCGAGCAGCGACAGGCGCTTGCCCTTGCGGATATCGACCAGGCGCGGTTCGATCAGGTCGGGATCGATGGTGTCGGGCAGATGGCCTTCGAGGCCGAGCAACGCGGCCTTGTCGGTGCCGTGGCCCTTGCCCGTCGCGCCGAGCGAGCCGTACAGCTCGACTTTCACGCGGCGCACGAATGCGAGCAGGTTCGCATCCTCGATATGGGAAGCGAAGCGGCAGGCGGCGATCATCGGGCCGACTGTGTGCGAACTCGATGGGCCGATGCCGATCTTGAACAGGTCGAAAACGCTGACGTTCATGGAAACCTTGCTCAGGTAGGTGGGCGGAAACGCGTGGACTCCGCAGTGACGCCAGTACACCAAAGCGTAAAATCCGCCGATAGAACAAAAACGGCATCGACGTGGGATGGCGACGCCAGATGGCGCCTGGACTTCGTTTCTCTGCAACTCAGTGACGGAAAAACGCAAGTCCGGGCCCGGGACGAGCGTGCCGGAGCCCAAGCCACGTGGGGATGAACGCGCTTCGCATCTGCGCAAGTCGGTGTCGGAAAAGGACAAGAGCCGCAAGCGCGAATCGGCGACGCTAGGGTTATCCCGCGTGCGGGCGCGTTTGGGTTTCGCGTTTTTGTTATCAGTCGATTGAACCTGCCGGACCACTGCGCCATCGCGCCATGACCATCGTTGATTCGCTACCGTTGACTTCCATCGATGCGCTGCCCAAAGAGCGCATCCGCTTCGGCATCATCCTGCTGCCGAACTTCACGCTGACGGCGTTTTCCGGCTTCGTCGACATGCTGCGCCTATCCGCCGACGAAGGCGATTACAGCAAGCCCGTACGCTGCTCGTGGAGCGTGATCGGCGACACGCTCGCGCCCGTGCGCGCGAGTTGCGGCATCCAGATCACGCCTTGGGAAACCTTCGCCGACGCGGAGCCGTTCGACTATGTGGTCGTCGTCGGCGGACTGTTGCATTCGGGGCCGCAGGCGAACGACGAGACCTTGCAGTTCATTCGAGCCGCCGCGCGCGGAAGTACGACGCTGGTCGGCATCTGCACGGGCGTGTTCGCGCTGATGCGCGCGGGCGTGCTCGACGAGCACCGGATTTGCGTGAGCTGGTTTCACTACTGGGATTTCGTCGAGCGCTTTCCTTCCGTCAATTCGGATGCGCTGATCGCGGACCGGCTGTTCGTGATCGACCGTCGACGGATTACGTGCTCGGGCGGACGGGCTTCGATCGATGTGGCAGCGGCGATTCTGCTGCGTCATTTCGAGACGGCGACCGTGCAGAAGGCGCTGCGGATTCTGCTGGTCGGCGAAATGCAGAAAGGGAACGCGCCGCAGCCGCATCCGCCTGGGCTGGAGCCGGCGACGCATCCGAAGGTCAAGCGCGCGATTTTGTTGATGGAGCAACATGTCGGGCGTACGTTGCCGCTGGAGGAGCTGGCTTGCAAGCTGGATTTGTCGCCTCGGCAACTGGAGCGGTTGTTCAAGGCAGAGACGGGGAAAAGTCCGCAGGCGTTTGCGAAGCAGGTTCGGTTGAGAACGGCGGCGTGGCTGTTGACGAGTTCGGATCGGACGGTGGCGGATATTGCGTCGAGTTGCGGGTTTTCTGATGCGTCGCACCTGGGGCGCGAGTTCAGGAAGGAGTTTGGGATGCCGCCTGTGATGTTTAGAGAGCAGCGCGGGGGAACGCCGGTTGAGGGAGATGCGTCGGTCGCTTATGAGGAGACGTTTCCGGGGAGGGTGGATGTGTTTTGAGGGTGGCACGCTCCCCATAGAACACGCTTGACACGCTGTCCGCAAACTGTGCTTATTGTAAGTATCCAGGCTTTAGCGCCTTACATTTTTCAAGTGCCTGAGTACTGTTATTGTCGATACCCAATCGATATTTGCAATACTCGGCAAAACGCGATCTTTCAGAAATTGATAATTGATCGATCGGCTTGTCATCACCTTCATTGGCAAATGGATCGTAGAATTCCATTATTAATGTGGGGTGACGCTTTATGAAAAACGTAGTTTGTACTTCGTCATCCAGATACGATCGAACGTAACCCGTCTTTGCAATTACGAGCGCGCAGATTCCCACGATGAAGACGCACGGCAAATACACCCGCTGCATCTTCATGGCGCGTTCAGTCCTGTTGCGCGCCGCAACTCCTGAACCAGCGCCAAACCAACGCTACCGGGACAAATTTTACCTTCGCCCAATTGCCCGGGAAACTCGCGATGCCCGCCGAGTGTTTCGATGAAGAAGAACTCGCTCAATATGTCGATGAGTGTCCGCAACGCTCGTTGTTGCCGCTCAACTATTTTTGGACGCTGAATGAAACCAACGCGATCCAGCAAGGTACGAATCGCCGCGACGCCATCATTGCCTTCATAAGGTGCCGACAGATTTTCAAGCAATACGATGCCAATTACCCCCGTATTGTAGTTATGAACACTCTCGCCCTTGAACCGAATGTCGCGCCCTTCGAATACGTTGCCGAAGCAGTCAAGCGCGTAGTGATAGCCGATGTCGTCCATTGCCGCAGCACGTTTTCCCATCTGCATTTCCTGGATTTCCTGCAACTGCAGCGCGGCGGGTCCGCATGAAAAACTTCGTCCGGCGTGGTGTATTGCGATTTTGCTGTAATTCCAATCATCAATCATCCGTTCCGAGCGGTTCTTGTGGGCCGCCCAGTCCGATCGTGTGACAAAATTCAAGCCTCGGACCTGAATGAGATTGATGATGGCTTGTCGCGTAGCCGCGCGGTTATTAACCTTGATTTCAACAGCTTGATCTTTCGTGCTCCCGATAGCGGAGCAGGCCGAAGTCCAATGTTCAACGTTGTAATCCATCGCGGCATCAGTTCTCTTCGTTATGCCTCAAAAGGCGTTTTGGCGAGGTATAGATGGCGTGAACATCGACCGATTGTTCGCCATTCGTTTCGATCATCGCGTACCCGTTTTCGTCAGTCACTCCAGTTCGCCGGATACCCGCGACATTCGCGATGAATTTTTGATTCGCCAATCCCTCTCCCGTTGTGGCATCGCTCACCAGAAACCAGAAGATGGCCTTGGCGTTTTCCTGTTTCGCAGATTCAGCCACTGAAATCGCCGCTTCGCCTCCACTCGTAAAGAGAAACGTCGATGCTGCACTCGCGAGCACAACGTTCTTCCCACAAGGACACATCACCCGGTCCAGATGTTTGACCATCGGGCGGCCATCGACCAGGCAATCATTCGCGGAACCGTATACCGGGAAACCGCCATTGCAGTTTCCGCATGTCGCCAGATCGCCTTTCAGCGCATACGGACGTTGCTTTTCATCGAAGACAGTCGAAGTGCCACGGATGATGTGACCGCCCGTCGTGGTGCGGTCGCCTGCAACGGCAAGCCTCTGCATTACAAACTCACCGGGCAAGCGGTCCGGCTACGTTGCTCGACATGCGCGCCAACGGAAACGAAAAAACACGCGAACTTGTTAAGCGTCACTTTCAACATGATTCGGCTTCCTTTGAATGTCACGACACGACAGCTTCAACGAGGATAACCGACAGTTACCGCTACTTATGTAAAAGTGCGTCAAAAGTGACATTGGCACATTTAGTCAGAAACGCGCTGCGCTTTTTCCTTATTTTCGATAATCGCGCGAGAACGCTGAAAACAAAAAGGCGGACCCGTGGTCCGCCTTCGTTATCTTACGACTCCTCCGACCAAACCATATTATCCCGCGCCATCATCGCCGTCGAAGCCCCCGGCCCGAACGTCCCTGCCGTATAGCCCCTCGGCTTGTCGCCATTACGCTTCCACGCTTCGATGATCGGATCGACCCACGTCCATGCCGCTTCCAGTTCATCGCGGCGCATGAAGTGAGTGAGCCTGCCGCGCACGACGTCGATCAACAGACGCTCATACGCTTCCGCGCGACGGCTCGTGAACGCCTGCTCCAGATCGAGATTCAGATTGACGGGCAACGTCCGCATCCCACTACCCGGCTCCTTGGCAAGCATCTGCAACTGGATCGACTCATTCGGCTGCAACTGGATCACCAACCGGTTCCCACAATTACGCGGACCACAAGGACTATTCGGCATGATCGAAAACGGCAGATCCGCGAACTCGATCACGATCTCCGACAGCTTCTTCGCCATCCGTTTGCCCGTGCGCAGATAGAACGGCACGTTCGCCCAGCGCCAGTTGTTGATATGCGCGCGCAACGCGACAAAGGTTTCCGCGCGGCTATCGGCGGGCACGTTCGCTTCTTCCAGATAACCCTTCACCGGCTCGCCGCCGACAGCGCCCGCCGTGTACTGTCCACGCACCGTATCGCGCGAGATGTCTTCGGCCGTCATCGGACGCAGCGAACGCAGCACCTTCAGCTTCTCGTCGCGCACGGCATCGGCGTCGAGCGAAACGGGCGGCTCCATCGCGACGATACACAGCAGTTGCAGCAAGTGGTTCTGCACCATGTCGCGCATCGCGCCCGTATGGTCGTAGAAGCCCGCGCGCGTGCCCACGCCGACCGACTCCGCCACCGTGATCTGCACGCTGCGGATATACGGCGCCTGCCACAGCGGCCCGAAGATCGCATTGCCGAAGCGCAGCACCATCAGGTTCTGCACCGTCTCCTTGCCGAGGTAGTGGTCGATCCGGTAGATCTGATGCTCGGAGAAATGCTTGCCGACAGAATCGTTGATCGCCTGTGCGGACGCCAGATCGTGACCCAGCGGTTTTTCCAGCACGACGCGCGAATACTCGTCGAGCAGACCGTGCGACGAGAGGTTGTCGCAAATCGTCGTGAACAGTTCCGGCGACGTCGACAGATAGAACACGCGCAGCGCATTCGGGCGCGATGCCTCGGCAAGGCGCTCGTAATCGGCGGCCTGGTCGACATTGACGCGCACGTATTCGAACAGCGACAGGAAGCGGTCCCATGCGCCCGATTCATACGCACCGGATTCGATGAACGGACGGCTCTGCTCGTCCATCCATTTCAGATAATCGTCACGCACCCATTCACGGCGGCCGATCGCGAGAATGCGCGTTTCGGCGGGCAGATTGCCGTGCGTGTGCGCCATGTACAGCGCGGGCAGCAGCTTGCGGGCTGACAGGTCGCCGGCGCCGCCGAAAATGATCATGTCGAGCGGGCGGTCCGGCGAAGCAGGAGCGGTGGAAGTCGTCATAGCGCGGTCGCAAAAATTAACTGCTGGGAAAAACGCAAGCCCGTCCGGACCAACCTTTCAGGCAGCGCTGAAATCGGGCAGGTTTGCGCGAGACGACTATGTTGCAACGTTTTAGGATTGTTTGCACGCTTACTGTCGTGACACGGCACGCACGTTCGTTCCGCTTCGCCTTTACACGCGGTCTGCGGCGACAAAGGACGTGCGAGGTCTCAACCCGCGCCCAGCGCTCCCCGCGCAACACGCCCCGCCGCCAGATCCCACGCCGCGCAGCCGACGGTCTTGAAGACGATGGGCGTATCGAACGATGGCTGGCTCGCCAGCGCGTCCTTGATGCCCGTCACCGTCGACCAGTCGATGCCCGCCTGGATGAAGTCCCCCGCTTCGTGCTTCGCGCCCGCGAGATCGTCGACATACAGCGTGCTACCCGCGAGCGTGCGCGCGCCGATCTCGCACATCTGCGGCGTGAACGCGCCGACGCCGATCACGAGCCGTCCCGCGCGCGGCGCTTCGTCGTAGACAGCCTGGCGGCTCGTCGTCAGCGCGACGACGGTGTCGACGGAATCGGGAATCGTCGCATCGCTCAGGACTTGCAGATCGCGCACCGTGCCGCGCAGTGCGTCGCAGAACGCCTGCGCACGCGCCGCCGATGTGCCACGCACGCGCACGCGCGCCTCCGGATACAACTCGCCGATCGCCCGCAGATGGCTCGCGGACTGCGTGCCCGTGCCGATCAGCAGAATGTCTTTCGGTGCGTCGCGGGAAAGTGTCTCGATGCCGAGCATCGTCATCGCGGCCGTGCGGCGTCCCGTGACGGTCGGCCCGTCGAGAATGAACAGCGTCTTGCCCGTGTCCGGGTCGAACGCCATCACCTGGCCGTGGATGGTCGGCAGTGCGCGCTCGCCGTTACGCGGACAGACGTTGACGAGTTTGTGTATCGCGAGATCGGATGCCGCGGCGGGCATCGAGAGCATGATGCCGTTGTCGTTCAGCGGCACGACGAGCCGCTCGGGGCTCACGACGCGCCCGGCTGCGTAGTCGGCGGCGGCTGTCTTCAGCGCGTCGACGAGCGCGCGAAACGGAATCAGGCGTGCCGTGCCGGCGGCGTCGAAAATCGGCGTGCTGCTCATATCGGGGCTGCTCCTTGCGCGTTCAGCGCACCAGAAAACCATACGTCAGCGGATCGCGCTCATCGACGAGCCAGTTCGCGAAACCGCAAATATGCGCGTCGCCTTCGATCTCGGGAATCACGGCATCGAAGCGGTCGAGCTTCGTCTCGGACAACACACGCCCACGAAACACCGTGCCGATTATCGACTCGTTGACGAGCGTCTCGTCCTTGCGCAGTTGCCCGCGCAGATACAGTTGCGCGACGCGCCCCGCCGTGCCCGAACCCGTCGGCGAGCGGTCCACTTCGCGGTCGGCGAACACGCAGCAGTTGGCTTGCGTCGAGCCCGCGTGGCGCGGCGCGTTGTCGATGATCGTGCCGTAGATGTGATTGATCTCGGGAATATGCGGATGTTCGACCTTGAATGCTTCATTCGCCGCGCGCTTCACTTCGGCGCCGAACTGGATCAGCCGGTCCACGTGGTCTTCGCGCACATCGAGTCCGAACGGTTCACCCGATGTGTAGAAGTAAAACGCGCCGCCGAACGCGATATCGCCGCGCACGGTGCCGAAGCTGGGCGTCTCGACGCTCACGTCGCGCTGCCAGATGAACGACGGCACGTTGACGAAGCGCACGCTGCCTGCGTGATCGCCGTCCCATTTGACGAACGCTTCGATGAAGCCGCAAGGCGCATCGATGCCGACGCGCGTTTCCGGCTCTGTGCGCTCGACCCAGCCGAGCGAGACGGCCGTTGTCGCCAGCGCGATCACGCCGTGGCCGCAATGGTCGCTATAGCCCTCGTTGTGAACGAAGATGATGCCGAAGTCCGCGCCTTCCGTGACGGGATCGGTCAGATAGCCGCCGTACATGTCGGCGTGGCCGCGCGGCTCCAGCATCAGCGCGCGGCGCAGATGATCGGCGTGCTCTTTGAGCCACGCGCGCCGCTCGACGATGGTCTTGCCGGGCATCTTCGGCAGCCCGCTCGTGACGATGCGGAACGGCTCGCCGCCCGTATGCACTTCGACCGTGCTGATCATGCGATTCAGCTTCATGATGCGTTCGTTCCTCGCAAGAAAGCTTCGGGCCGTTGCCTGTCCAACATATCGTCTCGCTCCATCGTCTTTGTCTTATACTGGATCGAAATGTAGACCAGCTTTGGTTGACGATCAACCAGTTTCAAAATTTATCCATCAAACTGGTTTGAATTCGGCACGTATCACATTGTCATCTGTCGCACGGTATCCATCCATGGCCTCGACCTCATTCGCACTGGAACGCGCGTTTCGCCCGAAGCAGATTTACGAGCAGGTCGCGGAGCGCATGCGCGGCGACATTCGCAGCGGTCAGTTCGCGCCTGAAGCGCGGTTGCCCTCGGAGCGCGATCTCGCCGCGCGGTTTGGCGTTGGACGGCCCGCTGTGCGGGAGGCGCTGGGCGCGTTGCAGAACGAGGGTTTGGTCGTTACGCGGCGCAATTCGGGCACTTACGTCTGCGCGGACGCGTTGCAGCGGTTGGCGGCGGCGCCGGCTTCTGGCGAGGTGTCGGGTGATGCAGATTTCAGCCCCACGTCGGCGCTCGATGTCCGTTTGATCCTGGAGCCTGCCATCGCGCGCCGCGCAGCCGCCAATGCGCAGCGTGACGAGCTTGCCGAGCACTACCTTGCGCAGATGGATTCGATCGACGATGTCTCCGATGCCGTGCAGCGCGCGCTATGGAACGATAGCGATCGTTTGTTTCATCGGCAGCTTGCTGTGATGACGGGCGATGCCCTGCTCGTCAAGATCGCCGACGAAGTGGCTAAGGCTATGGATCAGCCTTTGTGGAAACGGCTAAAGGATGATGGGATTCATGATCCTGGGCGGATCAGGCTTTATGTTTCTGAGCATCGGTTGATCTATGAGGCCATTGTTGATGGTGATGCCGACGCGGCTGCGTTTTATGTCGAGCAGCACATCAGGCGAGTGCGGAGGGATATAGCGCCTAAGTAGGTTTTTTTTGTCTGCGGACGCTGGTGTGGTTTGCTTGTGTTTTTGCTGGCATCCGCGGTTTGGCTTCGTGGCGCAGGCGGTTTGGTTTTTTGGAGTTTGCGCGGGCATCCGCGTTATGGTGTTTGCCGTTCAAGCGTCGCCCCTGTGCGGGGCGGCACCTACTTTTCTTTGCCGCCGCAAAGAAAAGTAGGCAAAAGAAAGCGGCTAACACCGCCAACATTTCTTCTCGCCTGAGGGCCCCCAAACGGTCCCACGCTTCACGCGGCAAGGTATCTGCTCGCCTGCGTTGCCAACGCTCTCTCTGTACGCCTCACCCGCTTCATGCACCCGCGTTGCGGCATGCCGTGCCAGATATTCCTCCGCCGCCCAGGTGGCAAACTGTGTGTAGGCTTTCGCGCCATACGCGCACCAAGCTCGGTGGTTCTGGTAAGAGCACTAACCTGTACGGTGCGACAACCTACACACAGTTTGCCACCTGGGCGGCACAAACCATTCGCTGCCGCCAGCCCTTGAGCGGGTGCTTGAAGTGGGTGAGGCGCTCATTCGAAGCGTTGGCGACAAACATGAGTCACGTGGTTGCCGTGTGAAGCGTAGGACCGGTTGGGGGCCCTCAGGCAAGAACTAGAACTGACGGTGTTAGCCGCTTTCTTTTGCCTACTTTTCTTTGCGGCGGCAAAGAAAAGTAGGTGCCGCCCCGCACAGGGGCGACGCGTGAACGGCAAACACCATAACGCGGATGCCAGCGAAAAGCCAAACCAAACCACCCAGCGTCGCAGACAAAAAAACTCACAGCATGCTTCGAGGCCTCTGCATAGTCCCATCAAAAAACCTCTGCAACCGAAACGCAGAAAGATCAAGCGACGGCCGCCCATCAACGATCCATTCAGCCATAAGCCGCCCAACAATAGGCCCCATGGCGAAGCCATGCCCACAAAATCCGGTAGCGACCAACAGGCCCTGCGCCTGAGAAGCAGCATCGAGCACTGGAATCCCATCGGGCAACACATCGATCAACCCGGCCCACGACTCAACCACCTGCGCATCCTTCAAAGCCGGAAACAACGCCCGCAGCTTCTGCAACGCCCGCGGCGCATGCGAACGATTCGGCTGCGGATTCGGATCCCGCGGATGCAACACACGCTCGTCAGCAGACAAAAAGCCCGGCACGCGCTCGCGTAAATCACGCACAAACGCGCCATTCAGATGAAAGCTGAACTTCTCGCGCTGCGCCCAAAGCTCGGGCAAGAACCACTTGAGCGCCCGAAAATGCCCCAACGTCATATCGACATCAACCTGCATATCATCAGCGAGATTGATCGCGCCATTCGCACGCTGGCGAATCCCAAGCCCATGCCCCCAGAACGTGGAAGCCGTAATCGCAGGCAGCGGATTCGTCCGCATGCAGGTACCACGCACCGCCTGCTGCGGCAAAACAATCCCCAGCGTATCGAGCAACCGCCAGCTACTCGCGCCCGCGGCGCAAATCACCTGCCGCGTGCGGATCGTGCCGCGCTCGGTGACGACGCCCGTCACGGCGCCCGCCGCCCGTTCGATCGCAACCACGCCACAACCCTCGAAAAACCGCGCGCCCGCTTCGATAGCCCGCGCCGCGAATGCGGCCGCCGCGCGACGCGGCTCGGCCTGGCCGTCGGTCGGCGTGTACAGACCGCCCAGCACCTTGCCCTGCATGCCGCGCACGTGCTGGTCGATCTGCGCGCGGTCGAGCACGCGCGTATCCAGCCCATATTGCTTCGCGACATCCATCCATTGCTGGAACGACGTCCAGTCTTCTTCTTTGTTCGCCACGTAGAGACAGCCGCCCTGCCGCCATTCGAGATCGAAATCCAGCTCGCGTTCAAGCTGCTCCCAGATACGCATGCCCGCCATCATCAGCGGCACTTCGGCGGCCTCGCGGCCCTGCTGGCGAACGAAACCCCACGCGCGCGTCGACTGCTGGCCCGCGATGCGCGACTTGTCCAGCACCACCGCCTTCACGCCCCGGCGCGCAAGGTAGTACGCCGCCGCGCAGCCCATGATGCCCGCGCCCGCAATCACGACGTCGGCTTGATCGGGAAACGGCGTGTCGGCCGGGCTCAGGTTGGCGTGCAGCGGATAGGTGGTCGTCATCGGGAATGCGAGAAAGAAATGGCGCCGAGGCCGTGTCGAGGGACAGCATCTTCTCAGGCCCGCCCGCGCGCCGCAATCCCGGTCAGAAAAGCGGCCATCACGAGCGCCCGCGCCAGCCCAATCGCCCTTCGGGCTAATGATCCGCCGCAAAAAACGCGCAAAGTCCCAAGCCTTACCGATTAATTTCATGCGATTTGCATATATTTCACCGCTAAAATAGACAGGCTTTGCATGGTTCGAACACCGCCTCATTCGCGTGAGGCGGTCGAACTCATTAGAATCGGCGGGTTCGTCGAAAAAAGCTCGATCAATGCGGATATGGCGCGACACCAGGCGCGCCCGAAGTCTTGCGGTACAGTTGCGGTCCTGCGAGGGCAGCACGCCCACCCGGCGTGCCACGCGGCACCGCGCTGCCGCCACGACGCCGCGTCATATACAACTATTTATACCGACACACTCTTCGCGCATGTCCAACGAAGCCACCTCAACCGACTCGCTTGCCGTCGCCGAACGCGTGCGCGAGTTGATGAGCCGTCACGGCATCGGCAAGCGTCAGCAAACCAGCGAGCTTTGCCGGATCCTTGATTTGAGTTTTTCGCAAGGTCACCGCAAGCTGCGCGGCAATAGCCCGTGGACGCTCTCGCAGATCAAGAAGGTCGCCGAGGTTTTCGGCGAGCCGGCGGCGCAGCTGTTCGGCGCGCAATCGCTCGACCCCGGCATGGTCGGCGCCACCGCGCAGGAAGCCGTGTTCGCGATCGGCGGAATCGAGCTCGCGTGTACCGCGTGGATCGGCGCGCCGATCGAAGCGGGCAGCCGGCCGGAATTCATCGCGTGGTCGAAGCTCGATCAGTGGCGCGTCGTGCGGCACGACGGCGCGCTCTATCAGAACGCGTATGAAGTCCACAAGATCGAGATTTATCCGCGCCGCGCCGAAACCGACAAGCCGCTGATCGCCGTCGTCGACGACGACCAGGCGTCCGCCGACAATCTGCGCGACTATCTCGAACGCAGCGGCTTCGCGGCCATCGCGATTTATGGCCTCGCGGCGTTCGCCGAGACGCTGCAGACGCAGGTGTTCGACGGCGTGGTGATCGACTGGCTGTTCGGCCCGCAGACGTCGGCGGAAGCGATCCGCGCCGTGCGCGCGTCGGAGAATCCGGATGCACCCATTTTCGTACTGACGGGCGAACTGCTGACGGGCAAGGCGAGCGAGTCGGAAATCAGCGACATCGTGCGCAACTACGATGTGGCCTGTTACGAGAAACCGGCGCGCATGGCGATTCTCGTCGCCGATCTGTCGAAGCGTCTAAGCCGCGCATAAGTTACTGGCTTAAGCGCGCGACTTAAGCGCGGGCTCGCTCGTCAGCCCGCGACGGACGCCCCGTGCCGCGCCGCCAGCGCGCGCTGCACGGCGTCGCGCAGCACCTCGTAGTGAACGGGCTTGGTCAGGCTATCGAAGAACAGATCCGCCTCCGCGCGCACGCTGCCATCGGGCGCATAGGCGCTCACCGCAATCACGGGCGTGCGCACCATCTCGCCCGCCCCTTCCACCTTCTCCGCATATTCGGTCATGAACGCGTACCCGTCCTTGTCGGGCATGTGCAGATCGAGCAGCACCAGATCGCACTGCCGCGCGGCGAGCCATGCGTGCGCATCGTCGGCATTGGCGACGGCGGCCGCATCGCACCCCATGTGTTCGAGCATTTCGCACAGCGACTCGCGAATCAGCTGGTTGTCGTCGACGATCAGCACCTGCGGGCGTCCTTCGCCGTGAGCCGTATGCGGCACGACGGACGCGCCGGCGGGCGTGGCGACCGGCTTCACGGGAATCGTCACTGTGAAGCGCGTGCCCTTGCCGACTTCGCTGTCGACATCGATCGTCCCGCCGAACAGATCGACGAGACCTTGCACGATCGCAAGCCCCATCCCCGCGCCTTCGAAGCGGCGCGTGCGCGATGCGTCGAGCTGCGTGAACTCCTTGAAGATCAGCGGAATCTGCTTGTCCGGCACGCCCGCGCCCGTGTCGGTGACGACGATGGCCAGCGCGTCGTCGCGCTGGTCGAAATGCAGCGTGACGGTGCCACGCTCCGTGTAGCGAATCCCATTGGTCACGAGGTTGTTGACGATCTGCCGGATGCGGTGCGGGTCGGAATCGACGAGCCCCACCCGGCCGCTCGCGCTACCTTCGAACACGAGACCCTTCGCCCGCGCGAACGGCTCGTGCTCGTCAACGATCGACGTTAGCAGCTCACGCGGATCGAAATGCTCGTTGCGCAATTCGAGCTTGCCGGCGCCGAGGCGCGCGTAGTCGGTCAGATCCTTCATCTGCGCTTCGAGATGGCGTGCGGCCGTCTCCAGCCGCTGGATCACCTTGCGGTCTGCGTCGGAGTGAAAGTTGAAGCCGAGCAGTTCGATCGACGAGACGATCGCGTGCAGCGGCGTGCGGAGCTCATGGCTGATCATGCCGAGGAACGCGTCCTTGGCGAGGCTCGCCTCGCGCGCGGCGCGGCTGGCCTGATGCTCGGCATCGAGCGCGGCGTGCTGCTGCAGAATCAGCTTGGTGCGGCGCCGGCCGTTCATCACCAGCAGCGTGGTCGCCGCCGCCGACAGCAACAGCAGCACCAGCCCGCCCGCGAACAGCATCTGGCGCTTTGCGATGAAATCCGAATTCATCGCCTCGCGGTCCTGCAGGTCGACGTAGCGCCGGCTCAGCGCGAGATCGTTGACTTCCTTCCAGTGCTTGCGCAGTTCGTCGACCATCCGCGACGCGAGCGCGGGCGAATCAGGCAGCGCGTCGAGCGAAGGCTGCATCGCGACCAGCATCTCCGAGAGCCGCACGATCTCTTCCTGCTGGCGCTGCACGGCTTCTGTCTGCGCGGCCATGCGCTGCGTCGAGCCAGCCATCACGCGCAGCTTCGATTGCAGCACCTGGAAATGCAGCGTGAGCCGCTGATAGTCGCTATCGACGCCCGTCTCGTATTGCAGCAGCTGGCTTTCGAGCCGCGCGTAGGCGATCTGGAGTTGCGCGGCGTCCCAGTAGAAGCCGTCGTAGGTGCCCGTCAGCTGCTGGGTGGCGCGCGGATTGAGAAGGGCCGAGTACAGCAGATAGCTGATCGCCGCAGTCGGCGCCGCGAGCGCGGCGATCCAGATGACGACGAGCACCACACGGCGCAGTGGGCGCCGTCCTATTTGACGATGAGAGCCTTGATCTGCCATACGAATTTCGCGTCCGCCGACGCCCCCGCCAGCTCGCCGGGAAACTGGTCGCGCGGATAGATGAGAAACAGCGGCCCGAAGTCGCTGACCTGCAGGCGCTTGCCGTTCATGCTGTACGCGACGATCACGCCATAACGGCTCGTGTCCGACACGGGAACGGTGTACGTGTAGTCATCCAGCGTATGGATTTCGATCTGATCGCCGTACGCGCCCACGGTCTTCAGGATATCCGCGAGCAGCGGCCCCGTGAAGGTGGATTTTGCCGTCCATGTCGTCGATGTCGAAATGCTATGGACGGGCAGCGCGAGCAACTGGGCTTCGGAAAAGTGAAAAACGGTGTGATCGTCGTCGTTGGTCTTCGCTATCTTGCCTTTGACGTCGAGCGCGAGCGTGGTCGTCAGCGGCGCGGCCGACGCTCCGAACGAAGCGAACGCCAGCGCGAAGACGGTGAGCAGCGCGGTGACCAGCGCGGACATCAGCGCGAACGCACGCAACCCGCCGCATTTCTTGTAGTGCACTTTCAGGTCCCTCTAGTGTGGTCTTGTTGTTAGTCGTGCCCGCATTGTGCCTGACAACGTCATCAGACGATAACTACAGCGCGGCCGGACCTGCCCCGACACAGAATCTTTACATGGCGTGCATAATATCGGCTCCATCTCAAAAAAAGCCGCTTCGCCGACGCACGTTCATCCGGCCCACCACAAGCGCAACATCCGTCATGAAAAAGCCGGTTCTACCGTTGACCTACGAACAGCTCGACCACTGGATCGAATCGTTGCAGCCCACACTGCTCGAAGAGCGCTTCGCAGCCGCTGTCGGCATTCTACGGGGCGGCGCACCGCTCGCGTTGATGGCTTCGCATGCGATCGGCGTGCCTGTCGCGTTTCTCAGCTATGACCGCAGGGCGCGCCACGTCACGTGGGACTCGGCCCAGCCACTGCCGCCGCCCGGCTCGAAGGTGCTGCTGTGCGAGGACATCGCGGGCCGTGGCTTCACGCTGGTCGATTGCATTGCGTTTCTCGAACAGCACGGCCTGATAGTCAAGACGCTGACGGCCGCCTTCGACGAAATCAGCCGCATCCGCCCGGACTTCGCGAACGACGCGTCGGGCTTCTTCGCGCTGTTCCCGTGGGAACGCCAGGCCTATACGGACGACTATCGCGACGACTGGCTGAAAGTCGAGTCCGGTTCGGCCGGGAAAATGGCGGATGACCACGAATACGCGACCTATGCGATCGATCTGGACGGCATCCTGCTGCCCGACGTGCCACTGTCACGGTATGACGAAGATCTCGCCGCCGCTTTGAACGAGCGCGACGCGCTGTTGCCGTACGAGGTCTTGCCCGACGTCGATCTGCAGAAAGTGCGCGCGGTCATCACGGGCCGGCCGCACGCCGACCTGGAGCGCACGCGCGCGTGGCTCGAACGGCACGGTTTCGGTCATCTCGAACTGGTGATGCGCACGCCCGACGCGCATGACGAAACGCCTGAAGGTGCCGCCGCGCACAAGGCGGCCGCGGCGTTGAGCTGCGGCGTCACGCATTTCATCGAAAGCGATCCCGTGCAGGCGCTCCTCATCGCGAAGCTCGCGCCGCTGCTGCGCGTGATCTGGTGGGACGCGCTCAAGCACACAGGCACGCTGATCAGCGCGTCGGCCTGGCGCTGAGATTTCCGAGGCGCGCCACGCTCGCGGCGCTGAGCTTTCCCGCGCCGCCGCGCTAGCGATTCCTCAGTCCGCCTGCTCCTTCGTGTCCCCAAGTTGCAGATGCCGCGCGGCACGCTGCGACGCGACGACGATCAACTTCATCGTCGCGCGGGTCGCGCCGACGAAGAGCTTGCGCGCGTTGCGCTCGTCGAACGCGTCGAAATCTACCTCGCTCAGGATCACGCACGGCGCCGACTGCCCCTTGAAGCGGTAGATCGAGTCGAGCAGCACATCGCCTTCCCGATACGCGGGATTGCCGAACAGATCGTATTTACCCGTGAAGCTGCGCAGCCGGTGCGGGCCGAGATGATCGAGCGGCCACAGCACCGAGCCTTCGCGTCCGCGAAACGACAGCACCGCGATGTCCTGCTTGCGAAAGCCAAGCGCCAGCGCCTGGGTGATCGCGCGCTTGGTCGCGTCGATACAGCTTTCGGGCAGCTGGGTTTCGTCGTAGGTGGACAGCGAAATATCGGAGCCGTCGAACGGACTGCCCGCCGCGAGGCCCGCCGCCAGCGGCACCGTTGCACCGACCACGCCGCGCAGATAGTCGAGGATGTCGCGCGGGCTGCGATAGTTGGTCGATTCGCGCAGCACCGTCCAGCCGGGCAACGCGACGCTCTCGCGCATATACAGGTTCTGCAGCGGGTCTTCGAGCCACCACCATGCACCGCCCGGCTTCAGCAGCCGTTCGAGCGCGGGCACCCACGGCTGCTGGAAGTCCTGGCCTTCGTCGACGATCAGCACGTCGTACTGGAAGCGCGCGTCGATCGGCGTGTCGGCGAATGCGCTTTCGAGTTGCTCGAACACGTCGCTGCTCTGGAAATCCGGCGCGCGGCCGCTATCCCGCACGATCTCGTCGCACAACTGGTGATAGTTCGCGACCTTCGCCTCGGGCGGCGCGACACGCGCAATGTGATCCGCAAGCGGCCGGTTGAAGCACACATACAACGGACGCGCGCCGCGCGCGACGGCGTCTCTCATCACCTGCACCGCGAGTTGCGTCTTGCCGGAGCCCGCCGTGCCGATCACGCGCAGCCGGAACGGCGCGAATTCGAGCCGCCGCGCCCATGTGGCCAGGCCGCCCGCGAGCCGGGTGACGAGCGTGCCCGCTTGGCCGACCAGCGCGCTCGCGTCGGGCGCGAGCGCCAGTTCGTCGGCGAGGAAATGATGAATCTTCGACGCGCACGGCAGACGCGGCTCGTCCTCGGGCAGCGCCTCGCGGATGATGCTGACGAGCTTGTCCTTGCGCGTCGCGTCGACGATGCGCGCCGGGTTCACGCCTGAGATTGCCGCGTCCTTGACGATGTGATCCGGACAGTACAGCAGTTCTTCGATGAAATACGTGCCCGCGCCGAACGCCGCCGTGAAGCGCCGGTGCAGCCCTTCGATCGTGCGCGCGAGCGCAATCGCGACATTGCGCTCGGTCTGCATGTAGACCTTGACCAGCCCTTTCGGCGTCTCGCGCAGGAAGCCCGTTTTCTGCTCGACGATCATCACCCGCCCCGCCGGACTGACGATCACGAAGTCCGCCTCGCCGAACACCGAAAAGCCTTCGTGCAACCGTGTCCAGTGCACGCCGTGATAGACCGTGTACTCGCGCGGCAGCGCTTCTTCGAGCAGCGCCAGCGTTTCGCGCTCGCGCGAGGCAGCGCCCGTGGCGGCGAGACTCTTCCAGTCGTCGGGGACAATGCGGGCCATGCGCGCCTCGTCAAAATGGGGTGCGCCCATTGTACGCAACGCGTGTAGGGGCATTGCCCGCCGCCAGAAGAAAAAGGCCGCTTCGTGTATCGTTGCTGGTTGAACGCCGCGCGCAGCGCGGCTTGCCAATCAAGAAGACGAAAGAGGATTACCGGATGATTACAGTCTGGGGACGCGCCAACTCGGTCAATGTGCAGAAGATCCTGTGGGTGTGCGACGAGCTGGTCTTGCCCTACAACCGCATCGACGCCGGCCTGCAGTTCGGCCGTAACGACGAACCCGAATATCTCGCGATAAACCCAACGGGCAAGGTGCCGACGCTCGTCGACGGCGACTACACGCTGTGGGAATCGAATTCGATCCTGCGCTATCTCGTCATGCAGTACGGCGAATCGAGCGTACTCTACCCCGATGAACCGAAGGCGCGCGCCAGCATCGACCGCTGGCTCGACTGGTCGCTGTCCACGCTGCAGCCCGCCGAGCGTCCCGTGTTCTGGGCCATCGTGCGCACGCCCGAGGCCGAGCGCGACAACGCGAAGCTCGCCGCCGACATCGACAACGTCGCGAAGCTGTGGAAGATGCTCGATGCGCACCTGCAAGGGCGCTTCTTCATCGAAGGCGAGAAGTTCACGCTGGCGGACATCGTGCTGGGCGCGTATGCGAAGCGCTGGTTCGGGCTGCCGGGCGTCGAGCGTGCGTCGCTGCCGAATCTCGAACGCTGGTATCAGCGGCTGTCGACCCGCTCCGGCTTCAAGCTATACGTCGACTTCGATCTGACCTGAATATGACTATCTCGCTTTATGCATGGGGCACGCCGAACGGCCGCAAGATCAGCGTCGCCCTCGAAGAAATGGCACTGCCGTACGCCGTCAAGCTGATCAACATCACGAAGGACGAGCAGTTCGACCCGGACTTTCTCGCGATCAGCCCGAACAACAAGATTCCCGCGATCGTGGATCCCGACGGACCGGACGGCAAGCCGATCAGCGTGTTCGAATCGGGCGCGATCCTGCTGTATCTCGGCGAAAAGACGGGCAAATTCCTGCCGCAGAGCCTGCGCGACCGGGTGCCCGTACTCGAATGGCTGATGTGGCAAATGGGCGGCTTCGGCCCGATGCCGGGCCAGGTGCATCACTTCGCGGCGCTCGCTTCCGAAGACGACAAGCGCTACGGCCTCAAGCGCTTTTCCACCGAAACGCGGCGCTTGTACAAAGTGCTCGACGCGCGCCTTGCCAAAAGCGAATACGTGGCGGGCGACCTGTCGATCGCCGACTTCGCGATTCTCGGCTGGGCGTGGCGGCACGAGCGCCACAAGGTCGATCTCGCCGAGTTTCCGAACGTGAAGCGCTGGTACGAGACGCTGTTCGCACGTCCGGGCGTGAAGCGCGGGTTCGACGTGAAGCTCGATTGACGCACCGTATAATCAGCGGATGAAAAACGCCAAGCCAACCGCTGCCGACGCTGCATCCACGCCGGGTCATTCGCATCACGCGCATGCCGCAGATCACGTGCATTCGCACGCGGACGACCCGCATCACGATCACGCGCACGGCACGCCTGCCTCGGCCGAGGCGGCGCTCGCGCTGGCCGAAGAATACTGCCGCGAGCGCGGCGAAAAGCTCACGCCGATCCGCCGCAAGGTGCTGGAGTTGCTGTTGACGTCGGGCCGCGCCACCAAGGCGTATTCGCTGCTCGACGACATGCGTCAGATTCACCCTGGCTCCGCGCCGCCCACCGTGTATCGCGCGCTGGATTTCCTGCTGTCCGCCGGGCTCGTGCACAAGATCGAGTCGATCAACGCGTTCGCCGTCTGCCACGATCTCACGCAATGCCAGCACGGCATTCTGGTGGTGTGCCAGCAATGCGGCAACGTCACCGAACTGCATCAGCCGGCGCTGCGCGAAGCACTCGTCGCGCAAATCGAAAACGCAGGATACCGGCTCGCCGGTGATGGAATCGAGCTGAAAGGGTTGTGTTCCGCGTGCCAGGCGGCGCAAGCCGCCGGCAGCTGAACACACCCGTCAAAGCGCCGCGGTTCGAGCGTCAGGTCAAACCGGCGGCGCGCGCGCCTATCGCGTCATGCAATAGCGTCACCAGCGCCTCGGGCGGCGCCGGCTTCGTCATGAAATGCTGGAATCCTTCGCCGATGCTGCGCAGCCGGTAGGCTTCATCGGTATGGCCCGTCAGGGCCACTGCGACCGAAGGTGAATGATCGCCGCGAATCTCGTGATCCCGTACACGCTGAATCAGATAGAAGCCGTCCATAGCGGGCAGATCGAGATCGCAGACGACCGCATCGGGCAACGCCCGCACGGCCGCCTCGACACCCTCTTCCGCATCCGCCACGGCGATGACGTGGGCGCCTTCCGATTCGAGCAAAATCTTCAACGATTCCCTGTTCTGCGGATCGTCTTCCACGAGCACGATCGTGGCCTGATCGAGCCTCAATACTCCGTTCATCTTGATGTTATGGCTTGAAAAGCTGGTTATGCACTCTGACGTGGCCATGATGTATCTAACGCAATGTGTACCGCGCCAGCGCCGGCAGCGGAAAACGGTTCAACGTTTCTACTCTCGTATGCACGTTCTTACCAACGAGTGACGGACGCGCTGTTCGTCCGACAAACTCCCCTGTTTCGCAAATTCGTGACTGCGCGTGCCGTCGCGCGGCGCATATCGTTCAGTCGGACTCAATTTTACCGAACGAGTTGCAAGCGACTGTGCGCTTGTCCGCTTCGGCATATAGCTTGACGGCAGAACACACCGCGCCATGGTGACGATTGCGCAAGGCGCTTGCGTGACCGTCCGAAAGCAGACTTGCGAAACGCATAGCATGAAGCACGTAGCGTGCCGCGCCGGACTCGGTGCCCAGGCGCCTTCCGCTATTTTGATCCAACGCCGTTCACGCTGCAGCAGGCGGGGTGACGCCGTGTGTAAGCAGCGCGACCGCATGACGCGCGATGTCGTCGGCTGTCAGCTTGCGGCGCACCGGGTCGTTGCGCCACATCGACGACGTCGCGAGCGGCAAGATCGTGAGTCCGATCACCGACAGAAAAACCAGCGACGGCTCCAGCTCCCGATTGAGCTTGCCTTCCTTCTGCCATTTCTCGATGAACTCGATGCCGCTTTTCTGGTTCGCGTTACCGAAGCGCTCGTGCATGCGCTGCTTGAGCAGGCCGCCTTCGCTGATCACTTCGCGGATCCACAGCGACGGGAACCACGGATAATCGCCCGCCACTTCGACGAGCCGCTGCGCGAGCAGCGTGATCCCTGCGATGGGGTCGTCGGGATGCGTCTGAAAAGAGCCACTTAGCTTCGCGCGCAACGGCAGGAAGCGCTCGTCGATCAACACGTCGAGCAGTTGATCACGCGTCTTGAAGTAGTAATGCATCATCGCGGGCGTGAAACCGGCCTCGCGCGCGACCTGGCCGAGCGTCGTATCGACGATGCCCTGCCGCGCGAACAGCGCGAGCGCCGCGTCCAGCAGACGGGCGCGCTGCTCCGGTCCGCGCCCGCTGCCGGAAGGACGGCCGGGCCGGCGCCCAGCGGGCGCGCCTTGTGCGCTTGCGTCGTCGCCGCCCCGCGCCTGAAACGCCTGCTCAGCCTGATCCGAACCCGCTACCGCTGCCGATTTTGTTGCCATGACCATGAATTTGACGAACGCTGGAATACGTCATATATTAATCTTCATGTTAATTAATTTCAAGGCATCTTGAACGCCATGGAAGCCCAGATGCAGAGCCCCACTCTTCCTGCCGAAGCGGCGCCCGCAGCCATCGAGCGCCCGTCTCTTCGCGTGCTGTTTCCGGTGCTGCTGCTGGTGATGCTGCTTGCCGCGCTCGACCAGACCATCGTGTCGACGGCGCTGCCTACTATCGTCGGCGAGCTTGGCGGGCTGGACAGCCTGTCGTGGGTCGTCACTGCATACCTGCTGACGTCGACGATCGTCGTGCCGCTGTATGGCAAGTTCGGCGACCTGTTCGGCCGCAAGGTCGTGCTGCAGACGGCCATCGTGCTGTTTCTGATCGGCTCGGCACTCTGCGGCGTCGCGCAGAACATGACGCAACTGATCCTGCTGCGCGCGTTGCAAGGGCTGGGCGGCGGCGGACTACTGGTGATCACGATGGCGGCGATCGGCGACGTGATTCCGCCTGCGGAGCGCGGCCGCTTTCAGGGCGTGTTCGGCGGCGTATTCGGTCTGGCGACCGTGATCGGTCCGATGATGGGCGGCTTTCTCGTCGACCATCTGTCGTGGCGCTGGATTTTCTATATCAACGTGCCGCTCGGCATCGTCGCGCTGCTCGTGATCGGCGCTGTGTTCAAGCCACGCGTCGCGCATGTAAAGCACACCATCGACTACATGGGCGCGGTCTTTCTCGCCGGCGCCCTCACCTGCCTGATCCTGTTCACGAGCCAGGGCGGCACGGTGCTGCCGTGGACATCGCCGCAACTCTGGTGCACGCTGCTGCTCGCGTTCATCTGCATCGGCGGATTCATCTATGAAGAGCGTCTCGCCGTCGAGCCGATCATGCCACTCGACCTGTTTCGCGACCGCACGTTCCTGCTGTCGAGCGCGATCGGGTTCATCGTCGGCGTGTCGCTATTCGGCTCGGTGACGTTCCTGCCGATGTATCTGCAGGTGGTGAAAAATTCGACGCCATCGGAAGCAGGCATGCAGATGCTGCCGATGATGGGCGGCGTGCTGCTGATGTCGATCATCACGGGCCGCATCATCAGCCGGATCGGCAAGTACCGGATGTTCCCGATCATGGGCACGTTCCTCGTCGGCGTAGCAATGGTTCTGCTGACCACGCTCAAGCTCGAGACACCCGTTCACGTCATGTATGCGTACATGGGCGTGCTCGGCTGCGGTCTCGGCATGGTGATGCAAGTACTGATTCTCGCCGTGCAGAATGCCGTGCCGTTCAAGCATCTCGGCACGGCGACGTCGGGCGCGACGCTGTTCCGTTCGATTGGCGGCTCGGTCGGCGTCGCGGCATTCGGCGCGATCTTTTCGAACGGACTCGCTTCGCGCCTGCAAGCGCTGATTCCGCCCGACACCGAACTGCCGCACGCGCTCGGCCCCACTGCGATTCATCACTTGCCTGCCGTGTTGCGCGACGATTATCTGCAGGCGTTCGCAAGCGCATTGCATACGGTGTATATCGTCGCGGCGTGTGTGGTAGTGCTCGCGTTCGCGCTTGCATGGCTGTTGAGAGATCATCCGCTGCGCAAGCAGTAACGCTCTGGCGAAAACGGACAAACGCTAGCAAACAGAAGCACACTCACGCTCAACATCACGCACAAAAGTCGTGCAGCATTCATTCGACATGCTCTGCAGTTTTCACATACATGGGCCGGCCGCTTTGCACGCCGGCCTTTGATCTGAACGATGTGTTTCCTATGATTAATCAGTGACGCGCCACGTTGTATTCGCGTCTATGCAAAAACCCTGATGCGCGTTCGTTTTCCCCCTGAAATCACGACACGTTTGTGTTCGGTAGGTAACAACGTCGATTGACGCGACGAGCGAAAGAAACCATATTGGCACACACAGCGGCCCCGTAACGAAAGGACTGGGCCGGCCGCTACCCAGCGCATGTGGATCGCGAGTTCCGCCAACTGCGAGTTTGCTTCAACTTCGATCCTGAGCATGCCGAAATGGCATCGCCTACAACTGGTTGGGGTTAAGCATGTCTGCTGAAACGTCACCTGCCCAGGGTTTCCCAACGCCGTGCACACGGTGCGGGGGTGTGCTGTATCAGCATGTCGAATTCTGCCCGTACTGCGGCGCCGATCATCCTCTCGAACGAACCCAGCGCAAACGCAACGGCACGCAACTGAGAGCCGTCGACACACAACCGCCCGCTCCTGACGAAGTCCATACCCCTGAGGCAGCCGGCCTCCCGTCGCTCGCCTCGCCCGATCTTCCCGTTCCGCCGATCGAGGGGCCGCCACCGCTACGGCAATCGGCCGGCCGCTGGCTCGCCACGAAGGGCGTCGTGCTGCTGCTCTTCATCGTCGCGCTCGGCTACGCGGGCTATCTGCTGCTCGGCGACAACCACAGGCAGGACACGGCCACGGACGAAGCGACGAACAGCGCAAGCACGTCGGGCGGATCGATTTCACCGTACGCCGCGCCGCAAAGTGCGCGCAACACACCGACCGCCAACGTGACCAACGTGCCCGCCGCGAAGACGCCGCTCGCGCCCATCGCGCCGCCGCGCCCGCGCGTGGCCCAGCACTACCGGGACGTGCCCGATGCATTGCGCGCGGCGCGCGCCGCGCTCACGCACAACAACCTCGCCGAAGCGCAGTCTGCGCTATCAGACGCACTGTCTGTCGAGGCGAGCAATGCGGAAGCGATGCAGATGCAAAGCGATCTGAAGGATCGCGAGAACAAACGTGACGTTGCGCTCGGCGTTGCGACCACCTGTGCGAAAGACAAGTTATGGGGTTGCGTGCGCGAGCGCGCAGCGCAAGCGCTCGCGATCGACGTCAGCAGCGTCGATGCGCAGGCGCTGCTCGAACGCGTGATTCTTACGACGGGCTGGAAACCGCTGTCGGGCGCAACCGCGGCCGCGCCGCGCGCCACGACGCCGCAAGCCAACGCGAACGCAGCGCCGGCGCCCACCATGCCCACGAACAACGCGGCAACGACGAACAACGCAGCCACTCCCCCAGCAACGAACACGGCCGCCAGCAGCATCGAAGCGCAAATGCGCGCGATCCGCGAATCGGGCTGGAAAAAGGCGCCGTCAGCGAACAAACAGTAGAGCAAGAAGAGCACGTCACGCAATCGAGAAAACGAAGCTACTTAACGCATTGCAATGCCTGATGTAACGGAACATGCGCGTCAGCCGTTGGCGCATGCTGTTCAACACACCATAAGGTAGGTAGACCATGCTCAAAAAAATGCTGACGGGATTGACGGGACTGGTGTGCTTGATGATCGCGTCGTTGGCCGTCGCGGCCGGGGTCAGCGCGCACTACAAGATCGTCACCGGACAGGAGCGCGGCACGTACATCCAGATCGGCGCCGATCTCGCGAAGTATGTCGCGCAGCCCGCGGGCATCGACCTCGAAGTGATGCCGTCGAAAGGCTCCGCGGAGAACGTGCAGCGTATGCGTTTCGAGCCGGGCGTGAAGCTTGCGCTCGTGCAATCGGATGTGTATCAGGCGTATATCGACATGGCCAATTCCGGCAATGCCGACGCGGGCACGACGATCCGCCCGCTGCGCCTCATCATGCCGCTCTACAACGAGGAGATCTATTTCGTCGTGCGCGACGACTCGTCGATGAAAACGATCAACGAGATCAAGGACAAGGTCATCAGCATCGGTCCAATCGGCAGCGGCACGGCGCAATCGTCGACCACGCTCTACCACCTGATGTTCAATCAGCCGATTCCCGAGCAGAACGTCCAGAGTCTTTCCAACGAAGACGCGATTGCCGCGCTCGTCGTGAAGAAGATCGACGTGGCCGTGATCGTCGCGGGACAGCCGGCCAAGCTCTTCACCGATATGAATCCCGATCTGCTCGCGCAGATCCGCATCTTGCGCGCCGATCCCAACGCGTCCGAAACCACGCGCGCAAGGGAAACGTATTTCCCGGCGACGATCCGCCAGAGCAGCTATCCGAACTGGCTGAAGGACGACGTGCCGACGCTCACCGTGAAAGCCTTTCTCGTCACCTATGACTACGGCCTGCGCGACACGGTGAGCAACCTGAACCGCTTCGCTGATTCACTGTGCGAGAACTTCGACGTGTTGCAGGAAAAGGGCCATCCGAAGTGGAAGCAGGTAAAGCTCGAACTGCCGCCGCTCACGAAAGGCTGGCAATACTATCCGCCTATCGAGCGGCATTTGCGCTCGTGCATTGCGCGCCGGGCGTCGATGCCGGCGGGCGGCGCGACGGCAGCGGTGCAGCAGCAACCTGCCGCGCCGAAAGTGAACAAACGTCCGTGCTCCGATCAGGAGCGTCTGCTGCTGTTGTGCGGAAAGTGAAATCGCGTTGATGCGACGAGCACAAAAAAACGCCACTGCGCATATCACGCAGTGGCGTTTTTTCTTTTCGTCCTCTCGCACGACTACTGCGCAGACGCGATACCTTCCCAGCCAAGCCCCAGGCTCTTCTGCAACGCGACGTAGTCCTTGATCAGCTGCGCGTCGCTCTGTACGCGATTCTGCTCGGCTGTATAGCGCGTGCGTTCCGTGTCGATCCAGTCGAGCGCCGTCGCCGTGCCCGCGCGATAGCGCTGCTCGGTCAAGGTCGCTGCGCGCGTCGCGGACCCTTCGACCGTGCGCAGGCTGACCACGTTCTCGCGCTCATGCCCGTAACGCGACAGCGCGACATCGGCATCGCGCAGCGCGCCGAGCACTGTGCTTTCGTACTTCGCCTGCGCTTCGTCGAACGACGCACGTGCCTGATCGACTTTCGCTTTCGTGCGGCCGAAGTCGAAAGCGTTCCATTGCAGATATGGCACCCCGAGCCACGTGAGGTTGTCCTTGCGCACCAGATGGCCCGGGTCCGCGGCGCTGAAGCTCAGGCTGCCGAACAGCGTGACTTTCGGAAACCAGTCCGCTTCGCGTTCGCCGATCTGCGCGCTCTGTGACGCGAGCCGCCGCTCGGCCGCGCGCACATCGGGACGCCGCCGCAGCAATTGCGCCGGGTCGCCAACGGCAACCGTCTGCGGCAACGCGGGCAGCGGCGCGGGTTGATTCAGCATGTCGTCGAGCGCGCCCGGCTCGCGGCCTGTCAGAAGCGCGAGTTCATCGAGCGATTCGGCGATCTGCGCATCGAGGGGAATGAGCGCGTTGCGCGTGTTCTCGACTTGCGTGCGTACGCGTTCAACGTCCACTTGCGATGAGACGCCGCGCTCGCGCCGCTGCTCGGTCAGCGACAGCACATGCTCTTCGAGCTCCACCGATTTGCGCACGATCGCGATGCGCTGCTGCTGATCGCGCAAGCCGACATACGCACTGCCGATTTCCGCGGCGAGTTGCACGTGCGTATCGGCGAGGTCGGCTTCGGACGCGTCCGCTTCCGCCGACGCCGCTTCGACCGCGCGACGCGTGCCGCCAAACAGATCGAGCTCCCAGCTCGCATCGAAGCCCGCCAGATACAGCGCGACGGGACCACGCCCGCCCGACGAGCCGGAACCATCGCCGCTCAGCGACGACAGATCGGGCTCGCGCATGCGCAGATACGCCGCGCTCGCGCCGACTTTCGGCAACGCGTTGCGTTGCTGCTGCGTCAGCCCGGCGCGCGCCTGGCGCACGCGCGCCTGCGCCGCGCGCAGGTCCGGGCTGTTACCGATCCCCGCTTCGATCAGCGCGGTCAATTGCGGATCGTTGAGCGCGACCCACCACGCGGCGACGCCCGGCGCAGTCGCTACGACGCCGTCGGGCGCACGCTTGAAGCTGCTGGCGTTGGTCGTGGTGGGCGCGCCCTTGTAGTCGGGGCCGACCGTGCAGCCCGCGAGCAGCAACGTCAGTGCAGCCGCGACGGGCGAAAACATCGCCGCGACAACCGAAACGCGACGCGACACAAAACGGGAATCGGAGCGCGCGGCAGCAGCGCCGCGCTGAGCGGCAAAATCAAATGGCTTCATCACAGGTTTCAATGTCCGGCCGACGGCGTGCCCGGTGCCGGCTTCTTGAGAAGAAAAGCGAGAGGAATGCACAGCAGCAGCGCGACGGCGAGCACGTAGAACGTCTCTGAAAACGTGATCACGCTCGCCTGCAACTGCGTCTGCGCCGCGAGCTGGCCGAGCGCCTGCATCTTCGCGTAGGCCATGTCGCCATGCTGCGCGAAGAAGCCCGCTGCGCTCTGCGTGACGTGCTCCTGACCGATCAGCGAATTCGCCGTCACCGACTCGCGGATCATGTCGTCATGAAACGTATTGCGCCGGTCGATGAACGTGCCGAGCAGCGCGAGCCCCACCGAGCCGCCCAGGTTGCGCGCCATGTTGTAGAGACCCGCAGCGTCGCCCGCCTGTTCGCGCGGCACGGCCGCCATCGATGCCTGGTTCAGCGGCATCATCGCGAGCACCTGGCCGACGCCGCGCAGCAGTTGCGACCACGTGAAGTCGTCGCCCGCGCTTTGCGCCGTCAGCGAAATGTCGAGCATGCAACTGCCCGCGAAACACGCGAGGCCCGCCATCACGAGCAGACGCGTATCGACGCGTCCCATCAGACGCGGCAGCACGGGCATCATCAGAAACGCGGGCAGACCCGACATCAGCATCACAGCGCCCGACTGCTGCGCGTTATAGCCCGCCACGCCGGAGAGAAACTGCGGCAGCAGATACGACACGCAGTACAGCCCCGCGCCGACCGTGAAGACGATGAAGATCACGCTCGCATAGCGCGCGTTGGTCAGCAGCTTCAGACGCACGATCGGCTGCTTCGAGACGAACTGCGCCGCGAGCAGCAGCACGATGCCGGCAGCCGCGACCACGCTCAGCCACACGATCATCGGCGATTCGAACCAGCGCTCGCGCTGCCCTTCTTCGAGCACCACGGTCAGCGAACTCAGACCCGCCGCCATCCCGACGATACCGAGCCAGTCCGCGCGCACGAACTGCTGCCAGTTGGTGCGCGCGTTATCCAGCCCGGCGACGAGCAGCACGACGAGCGCAACGCCCACCGGCAGGTTGAGAAAGAAACACCAGCTCCAGTCGATATTCTCCGCAAGCCAGCCGCCGACCACGGGCCCAAGCAACGGCCCGAGCAGCACGATCAGTCCGAACATCGTCATGCCGATCGGCATCTGATGACGCGGCAGCCGCGTCGCGACAATGGTCTGCGCGGTCGGAATCATCGCGCCGCCGGCGAACCCCTGGCCGATCCGCCCGACGATCATCTGCGGCAGGCTGTGCGACATCCCGCAGAGAATCGAAAACAGCGTAAAGAGCGTTGCGTTGCCAAGCAGGAAATTGCGCAGCCCGAACACGCGCGTGAGCCACGCGGCGAGCGGAATCATCACGATCTCGGACATCAGATAGCCCGTCGATATCCATGTGCCCTCGGTGCCCGTCGCGCCGATCTGCCCTTGAATCTGCGGCAAGGCGGAGTTCGTGATCGAGATGTCGAGCGTCGCCATCAGCGCGCCGAGCGCGCCCGCGGCCACGGCTATCCAGTCGGCGGCCGTGGCGTTGGCCGCGTTTGCGGCCGCGTGCTCAGCCACGGCCGTTCTCGCGTTCGATGCGCGCTTCGTTGTCGCGCGCGCCGCGCGTGTCCACGTCGACGTTCACCGACAAACCCGGCAGCAGCACCTTGCGCGTTTCCTGCCCAACGTCGAGCCGGATGCGCACGGGCACGCGCTGCACGATCTTCGTGAAATTGCCCGTCGCGTTCTGAGCGGGCAGCAATGCGAACTGCGAACCCGTGCCCGGCGAGAAGCTGTCGATCTTGCCGTGCAGCTTCGTACCCGGCAACGCATCGACGCGCAGCGTCACCGGCTGGCCGACACGCATCATGCCGATCTGCGTTTCCTTGAAGTTCGCGACGAGATACACATCCTGCACGGGCACGATCGTCATGAAGCGCGAGCCCGGCTGCGCGTATTGACCGACGCGCACGCTGCGGTCGCCGACGCGTCCGTCGATGGGACTCTTGAGCACCGTGTCCTGCGTGTCGAGTTGCGCCTGGCGTGCGCTTGCCTCGGCGGCGGTCAGTTGCGCGCGCGCCTGTTCGATCGCGGCGTGCGTGGTCGCGATCTGGCGTTCAGCGCTTTGCAGCGCGGCGGCATCCGCGGCGCGTGTGGCGCTCGCCTGACGCTGCGTGTTGCGCAGCTCGGCGACGCGTTCGCCCGTTTCGGCGCCCGTCGCGGCGAGCGGCTCATAGCGCTTGACCTGATCGGCGGCGTGGGCCTCGTTCGCGCTCGCGCCGTCGAGTTGCGCGCGGGCTTGCGCGATGGCCGCCTGCTGCTGCGAGAGTTCCGCTTCGCCACGCAGGATGTCGGCGCGGCGCGCGGCGATGGTCGCGTTCGCCTGTTCGAGCACCGCGTCGTACTGGCGGCTATCGAGCCGCACGAGCGGCTGGCCGCGTTTGACAGTCTGGTTGTCGCCGACCAGCACGTCGGCCACGTAGCCCGACACCTTCGGCGCGACGGTCATGCCGTCGGCTTGCAGATACGCGTCGTCAGTGCTTTCGATGAAGCGCCCCACCGTCCACCAGTGCGCGCCCCACGCCATCGCGCCAAGCACGGCGACGCCGCCGATGATGAGAAATACGCCCTTCTTTCTGGACCGTTGCGCGCTCGTGGCGCGCACCGATTCTTCGACGGGCAAAGTGGCTGACATGTTGACCTCAGATAAATTTATACCGATCGTTATAATTATTCCAGTTGATACAATTTAGTCAACAGTATTGTTTTTACGATCCTTACCTTTTACCTTTCCGCTCATCACCTACTCATTTCCTGTCGACTGGGGTTGGCCCTTTAGCGCCTACCCCAGTCCCATGCAAAGCTAAAGCAACGTGACGACACGCACACCGAGACACCGCCCCGCAGCGGAAGGCGGCTACCAGCGCGGCGAAGAGACCCGCGCGAAGATCATCGAAGCGGCGCTGAGCCTGTTCGGCGAACGCGGCTTCGAAGGCGCATCCACGCGCGACATCGCCGAGCATGCGGGCGTCAACGCGCCCGCGCTCGTGTATTACTTCGACAACAAGGAAGGCGTCTATCAGGCCTGCGTCGAATACATCATGGCGAACGTGGCGGACTATTTCGCGGATGCCGTCGAGGCCGCGCAGGCCGTGCTCGACGCGACCCCTTCCGACGACGCACTGATCGACGCGTTTCGCGCGATTCAGACGCGCGTCGCCAGTTATCTGTTCACGACGGAGACGCCTGCCACCTGGCGGCTGTTCATGGCGCGCGAGCAGGCGGGACTCGGCCCGGCGTTCGCCGCCGAACGCCTGAACGAGCGCATGCGCAAGCCGCTTCTGAGCGTGAGTTCGGAGATCGTCGGGCGCCTGCTGGGAAGACCTGCTGAAGATCCCGAAACGGTGATCCGGCTGCTGGCGATCAACGGACAGCTCGTGTCCTTTCATCTGACACGCTGCACGGCATTGGCGGCATTGCAGTGGAAGTCGATCGATGGTGAACGGCTGAAGCAGCTCTGCGCGATCATCGATGAGCAGAGCGTCGTGCTGCTGCGCGCGATGATCGAATGGCGCGAGGCGAACAGCAAGCGGCGCAAGAAGAAGTAAGGCGACGTGGCTCGCCTGCGAATGCCTTAACGCTCCTTACAAAGTCAGACAAAGCGTGACGGGTGTCGGCGCGCAGCGAAAACGCGGAACCCTATGCGTGGCGGGCCTTCACGCGACCTTCCACTGCATGTCGAGCACGCCGCGGCTCGAAAACTTCTGTTGATTCTGTAACGAGGCTGTTAAACGCGATTGGCCCAGGATGGGTAAGGTGCGGCTTCGCACTGCGCCGCGCATGCTCGCAGCGGTGCAGCGACACGCACAACTCATTGAAGGAGCAATCGATGCGCAAGCTCGCGATTCTGGCCGTCATGGCCGCATTGACCGCCACGTTGTCCGGATGCTGGTGGGGACCGGGGCCTGGCTGGGGCGGCGGGCCGGGCCACGGTGGTGGGCCCGGCGGCGGTGGTCCTGGCGGTGGACCGGGGGGCGATGGACCGCATGGCGCGGTCGTCGTGCCGCATGCAACGGCACGCGCCTGACCTTGGCTTGGCGCGACGCGCATCTCAGCGAGCGCGTCGCGTGCCGTTCAACCCCGCGCGGACATCTCGCGCGGTGCGGCGGGCGGCGTCATCCCGCCTTCCGCCGCGCTCCACTGCACGACCCAATCGGGCAACGCGGGCGACGCCTGCGTGACGCCCGCCAGCCCGAGCAGCTCGCCCGTCGGCACGGTGCCGCCGCTGCGCTTCAGAAAGCGCGTACGCACGACGCCCAGCGCAACCTGCACGCCATCGCGGATAAACGCCTGCTCGAGGAACACATGCCGCTCGTCCCAGCCGATCACGCGCGTCGCCACGTCGTAGCGGTCCCATAGCTCCAGTGAGCGATGAAAGCGCATCGTCTCCAGCGTGACGACGGGATACCAGCCCTGCTGTTTGATCTGCGGCCATACGCGCGAGCGGATCATCAGGTCGACGCGCGCCAGATCGAGGATCGTGAAGTAACGGCCGTTCGTCATATGGCGCAGCACGTCGAGATCGTTGGGCCACACGCGAAACGGCGTGACGCAGGTATCGAGCACGTGCAGATGTCCGCGACGCGGACTCAACATGAAAGTGAGGAACAGACGTAACAGCAGGTTCATGACAAAGCTCGCAGAGGCGAGGCTAACGTTGCAAAAGCACGCATGTTAATCGACAGTTCGGTACGCGGGCGGCCCGTGGTATAGAGGGCTTCTTCACATGCCGCTTGTCGACGCGTCTTTTGCGACGCGCCTCACGTCGCAGTCGATGGCTGCGCGGCCGCCAGATGCTGCGTATGCATGTCGCTCAGCCGGCACAGCAGAATGCCGTAACCCGTCAGATGGCCCAGATAGACGCTCGTGAATACGCCGGGCGGGCAAGGTATCGACGATGTCGCGCAATGCATCCATCTGCAAGGGCTTCGCTTCGAGCGCCGCGCGTTCGACACGCAGATCGGCCACCAGCGCGAGCTTGCCGTGCGCGTCGAGCAGTCTGGCGAGCCCGGCGAGAAACGCTTCGCGCCAGCGGGGATCGAGCGCTGTGAACTGCTCGTGAAACGTATCGAGCGTCTCCAGGAAGTTGACGAGCGAGTCGAACAGTTCGTGATAACACCAGAACAGCGGCAGCCGGTCGCGATTACGCTGCAGATGAGGCGACATCCACGCCTGCTCCAGATCGAGCTTGAGCAGGCCGTGCGATTCTTTCAGGTCGGTGCTCGACTTGCGCAACTGGCCGATGATCGTTTTCAGTTGCGCCGAATCGTGCTGGCCCGACGCGAGTTGGCCGAGCGCTTGCAACGCCTGTTCGTTGCCATCGTTGACGAGACGATTCGCCCAGAAGCCGTGATCGGGAGGAAAGACGATCTGCTGGATGATGAAGCCGAGCAGCATGCCCAGCACGACGCCGATCAGGCGCTGTTCGAGCAGCGGAATATGTTCGCCCGTGTAGAGCACGAGCGTCATCGGAATCGTGATGCTCGTCATCTGGAACAGCGACGGCCTCAGGCGCACGATCGCGAAGATCACGAGCGGCAGCAGCAGCGTGCCGAGCAACAGATGCGGCGCCGTGAGCCAGATCACGAGCGTGGCGATCGGCATCGCGACGACGTTCGACATCACGCGTCGATAGAAGTAGCCGCGCGCGGCGGAGATCGAGCTGCCGAGCGCGAGCGTGAGCATCGTCGAACTGGCGAGCGCGACGGCCGCTTCGGGATAACCGAGGCTATAGGGAATCCAGAAGCCGATCCACAGCCCGAGCGCGAGCTTCACGTACTTGGCGTTTTCCGAAAGCGAGAAGCGCGCGAGCGCGCGGTGAAACGGCGTCAGCGGCTTGTGGGCGTACGAAGCGGTCGACATGGTTGCTCCTGCAAGCGGGAAGGCACTCTATGTGTGGCATCGGCATGGCTGGTTCGAATTGTACCGGCGCGTCGATGAACGCTGACGAGCGAAAGTTGTTGCTCCTGGATTGGCTCACCATCCTGGATTTACTCACCATCCTGGATCGGCTCACCGTCATCGGCTCCCCTGGCGCACACCGCCGCCATTTTTGACCCGCTTCATTTCCTCGCACGCCGCAGGCATAGTGAGAGCTTTCCAGCCTCGACACAGTAAGCCCGACACAATGAGCGAGACCTCCCCGGCCGCCGCGCCCGTCATCCGCGACGCCACCGACGCCGACTTCCACTCCATCCAGGCCATCTACGCGCACCACGTTCTGACAGGCGTCGCTTCGTTCGAAGAGACGCCGCCGTCCGTCGACGATTTGAGGCAGCGCCGCGCCGCCGTGCTTTCGCATGGCTTGCCGTATATCGTGGCGATTGTCGACGGCAAGCTCGCGGGGTACGCGTATGCGACGCTCTATCGTCCGCGAATCGCGTATCGCTTTACGATCGAAGACTCGATCTATATCGACGATGCGTACCGTGGCCGCGGCGTCGGACGCGCGCTGCTCGCGGAGCTCATCGAGCGATGCGAACAAGGCCCGTGGCGCCAGATGATCGCCGTCATCGCCGATGGCGGACGCGGCGGCTCGCTGTCGCTGCACCGTAACGCCGGGTTCGAACTGGTCGGCACGTTGAAGGCGGTCGGCTTCAAGCATGGCCGATGGCTCGACTCGACGGTGATGCAGCGCACGCTCGGACAGGGCAGCGAGGCACTGCCCGCCGACGCCGAAGCCACCAGCGACTGAAGCGGCTGAAGCGGCTGCACGCACTGCACCGAAACGTTTGAAGGAGCGTGCTGCGCGAACCGGCGCGCGTCGCGGCCAGCATCGACGCATTCATCGGCGAGCGTGAAGCGTCGCGTCAGACTAGCGGCAACGTGCGCGTGAACATCATCGGATAGTCGATGACGAGTCCGTCCTCGTCCACTTTTAATTCCGCCGCGAAGCCGGTGTCGATGCCTTCGTAGCGATACTCGCTGTCCGGCTCGATGCACGTGTACGCCTGCTCGACGCGCGAGACCTGCAAATCGGGCGTCGAAATGAACACGACGCCAATCGGCTCGCGCGCGCCCTTAGCCAGTTTCAGGCGGCGGATCGGCAGCGTGTTCGTGAACGGCGTGGCGGCGATGTCGATATCGATGCAGCCCGCCAGCGACGGCAATACGAGCCCATGTCCATCGCGCCAGTTGCCATCGCCGTCACCGTGCAATTCGAGTTCGGGGCCGCCCGTCACCTTCAGCCACGCATGCAGCGTGCGCCATTGCGGATCGCATTTCACGCGGTACATGAGACCGTACGCGCGGTCATCGCGCTCGCCGACCAGCACGCTTTCGGCGTAAAAGCCGTCGACGCGCGCGTCGAATGCGAGATGCTCGACGCCTTCGCCCTCTTCCGGGGTCCAACGCACTTCACGCATGAATCTGTCTCCTGTGTGGGGTCGCCAGGAATGACGCGCCCATGGATGACATCGTAACGCGCCACGCGCCTGGTGAGTCGCCCGACCGCCTCGCTCAAATAGCCGCTATCAACGCGCGCGCATGCCGCTCGCGCCTCGCCTGCCCTATGCTCGCGTTTCGTCTGCTTCGAATCGAAAGCGCCGCGTGAGTTCCGCCTCGCGCGGCTTTGTCACGTCTTCGTCACGTCAGTTGAAACGGTATCGCCCCATGTCCGCAGCGCTCCAGGAAGAACCATTCGATGCATTGCGCACGCTGTTGCGCAGCTTCGGCCAGATCGTCCTGCAACGGAACGCGGCGACGGGCGCGTGCGTGCTGGCCGCGTGGCTCGTCAGCGATGCGCGCCTCGCATGCGCCGCGCTGACGGGCGCGATCGCGGCGAACGTCGGCGCCGTGTTGCGCGGCTACGATCCCGCCGATACGCGCGACGGACTGCACGGCTTCAACGGCGCGCTCGCGGGACTCGCCGCGTTCACCTTCATCGCCGACGACGCCACCGCGATGGCCGTTGCGATACTCGCGGCGACGGCGGCTGCATGGCTGCTCGGACCGTGGACGCGGTTATTGCGCTCGCGCGGCCTTGGCTTTTATTCGAGTCCTTGCCTGCTTGTGACGTGGGCGTGGCTGCCGCTTGTTTATCTGGCGCCGGCGCACGTTGTCGCGAGCGACGCGGATTCGTGGTTCGATCCCATGCGCGGCTTGCTGACGGGTGTTGCGCAGACATCGTTTGCGTGCAGCGCGCTGGCGGGCGTGTTGATACTTGGCGGCATTGCACTGTCATCGATGCGCTCCGCGCTGTTTGCGCTCGCAGGCGCGGCGCTCGCGACATCGGCGCACTGGCTGATCGGCGTGGATAGTGCATCGCTCGCGGCGGGCCTGTTAGGATTCAATGGCGCGCTCACCGCGCTCGCTCTGGCCGATTGCGGCGTACTGGCGGCGCTCGCTGGCGTGGGCGTATCCGTCGCGATGCAGCAGGCTGCCATTGTGTCGGGCCTGCCGGCGATGACGGCGCCGTTCGTCGTCGCGACGTGGACGATGCGCTTGCTGATGCGCGATACTCGCCGCACAAGCGCTAGCAACCCGAACCGCGCTCCTGATTCCGCGATTGAGAGATCTGCGGGCTTAGGGCGTCGAGAGAAAACAACCCGTGCCGTTTCGCCCGAGGGCTGAAGCGGCCAGCAACAGGAGACGTCATGTCGTCGTTCGCTCATACGCCTGCGGGCCGCATTGCGCAGTCGAAGCTCATGTCGGAGGCGGAGCAGCGCACGCGCGTCGAACTCGCGGCCGCGTACCGGCTTGCGGCGCTCAACGGCTGGGACGATCTCGTCTACACGCATATTTCCGCGAGCGTGCCCGACGAGCCCGGTCATTTTCTGATCAATCCGTTCGGCCTTTCGTTCGATGAAGTGTGCGCGTCGAATCTGGTGAAGATCGATATCGCGGGCAACATCGTCGGTGCGAGCGAGCACCCGGTGAACGCGACAGGCTTTGCGTTGCACGCGGCTGTTCACGCGGCGCGCGCCGACGCGTTTTGCGTGATGCATCTGCACAATACGGCGGGCATTGCCGTGTCGCTGCAAAAGGATGGGCTCTTGCCGGGCTCGCAGCATGCGCTGCGTTTTCATGGGTATCTTGCGTATCACGATTACGAGGGCCTTGCGTTCACGCCGGCGGAGGGCGGGCGCCTCGTTGCGGATCTCGCCGACAAGCCGGCGATGCTATTGCGTAATCACGGTACGCTGACGACAGGCCGCACGGTTGCGGAAGCGTATGTGCTGATGGCGACACTCATCAAGGCTTGCGAGATTCAATTGCTTGCGCAGGCGGGCGGCGGCGCGCTGGTGTTGCCATCGGAGGCCGTGGCTGAGCGCACGGCTGAACAGCTTTACGATGGGGGCGCTGTTGAAGGTGCCATTGAATGGCCGGCGTTGTTGCGCAAGCTTGATCGCATCGATGCTTCGTATAAGGATTGAATTTTTTTCTAAGGGATACGAGACATGCCTACTTTTCATATCGAGCTTTTTGAAGGTCGTACCGTTGAGCAGAAGCGCCAGTTCGTTGAGGCCATCACGAAGGCGACGTGCGAGTCGCTGAGTGTCGAGCCGAATTCTGTTGATATTGTGCTTATTGATGTCAAACGGGAGAATTGGGCTACGGGTGGGAAGCTTTGGTCTGATGTTGGGTAAGGGGTTTTTGTTGTCTGCGACGCTGGGGGGTCCGGTTTGCATTGCGCTGGCATCCGCGGTGTGACTTACCTGGGCACGCGCGTTTTCCGGGGTGTGTCTGCTTTTTAGCTGGCATCCGCGTTATGGTGTTTGCCGTTCAAGCGTCGCCCCTGTGCGGGGCGGCACCTACTTTTCTTTGCCGCCGCAAAGAAAAGTAGGCAAAAGAAAGCGGCTAACACCGCCAACATTTCTTCTTGCCTGAGGGCCCCCAACCGGTCCCACGCTTCACACGGCAATCACGTGACTCATGCTTGTTGCCAGCGCTCTTGCGGTGCGTCTCACCCACTTCACGCGCCCGCGTCGCAGCATGCCGTGCCAGATATTCCACCGCCGCCCAGGTGGCAAACTGTGTGTAGGCCGTAGCGCTACACATGCCTCACTTCGGACCGATAGCGCACGTGTTCCACCGTGTAAGAGCGCCAAGCTATACGCCGCGGCAACCTACACACAGTTTGCCACCTGGGCGGCACATACCATTCGCTGCCGCTAGCCCGTGTGTTGGAATTCGAAGCGGGTGAGGCGCTCGTTCAGCGCGTTTGCAACGCACGCGAACAAGGACGTTGCCGTGTGAAGCGTAGGACCGGTTGGGGGCCCTCAGGCAAGAAGAAATGTTGGCGGTGTTAGCCGCTTTCTTTTGCCTACTTTTCTTTGCGGCGGCAAAGAAAAGTAGGTGCCGCCCCGCACAGGGGCGACGCTTGAACGGCAAACACCATAACGCGGATGCCAGCGAAAACACGAGCAAACCAACCAGCCGCCGTCGCAGACAAAGTAGCTGCCGCGCCGCACAGGTGCAACGTGTGAACAGCAATCACCGTGACGCGGATGTCACCACAGAGGCATAAAAGCCAAACGCATCGCGGAGGCCCGCGCAAAACAAATCGGACCACCCAGCGTCGCAGACAAAAACAAAACCCACTGCGACATCCCACCGCACAACCGCGTCGCGCGACATCGACAAACAGCGTGCTGCGACGCGGTCGATTGCCGCACTTCCCTCGCGAATGCATGCGACCGCCGCGCAGACCAGCAAATCCAAATCCTGATCCAGATCAACTGCTTACAGCAAAAAATCACGCCCACAGAAACGCCGATCTGCGCCAAATCGCCACACAAAGCGCCGCAGCAAAACAACCCACATTCCCCTACGCTTGCGGTCATCTGCACGAAACGCAGTGCGCGCCAACACCAGTCGACGCGCGTTGTCACCCGGATTCGGACACATGACCACCGCAATCTCCGCCTTCGACCTGGCCCGCATGCAGTTCGCGTTCACGGTCTCGTTTCACATCATCTTTCCCGCGCTCAGCATCGGGCTCGCCAGCTTCATCGCCGTCCTCGAATGGCGCTGGCTCAAAACTGGTAAGGCCTACTACAAAGATCTTTGTCTGTTCTGGTCGAAGATCTTCGCCGTGGCCTTCGGCATGGGCGTCGTCTCCGGCGTCGTCATGAGCTACGAGTTCGGTACGAACTGGTCGGGCTTCTCGTCGTTCGCCGGCCCCGTCACCGGCCCGCTGCTGATGTACGAGGTGATGACCGCGTTCTTCCTCGAAGCAGGCTTTCTCGGCATCATGCTGTTCGGCTGGCAACGCGTCAGCCCGCGCGCGCACTTCGGCGCGACGCTGATGGTCGCGATCGGCACGTTGATCTCGACGTTCTGGATTCTCGCGTCCAATAGCTGGATGCAGACGCCGCAAGGCTTCGATATCGTCGATAACCACGTCGTCCCCGTCGACTGGTTCAAGATCATCTTCAATCCGTCGTTCCCCTACCGCCTCGCGCACATGGCGATCGCCGCCTTCATCGTCACGGCGCTCGTCGTCGCGGCCGTCGGTGCATGGCATCTGCTCAAGGGACGGCGCGACAACGCAGTCAAAAAGATGTTCTCGATGGCGCTGTGGATGCTGCTGGTCCTCGCGCCCGTTCAGGCCTTCGTCGGCGACGCGCATGGACTGAACACGCGCGAACACCAGCCCGCGAAGATCGCGGCGATCGAAGGTCTGTGGGACACGGAGAAAGGCGGCACTGCGCTGAACCTGTTCGGCATCCCCGACATGCAGGCGGAAACCACGAAGTACGCCGTGTCGATTCCCCACCTCGGCAGCCTGATCCTCACGCATACCTGGGACGGCGAAATCCGCGGGTTGAAGAGTTTCCCCAAAGAAGACCGCCCGAATTCGACCGTCGTGTTCTGGAGCTTCCGCGTGATGGCGGGCCTCGGCGTCGCGATGATCGCCTTCGCACTCGCCGCATGGGCGCTGCGCCGGCGCGGCAAGCTGTACGACGCGAAGTGGTTCCACCGCATCGCGATCGCGATGGGACCGACGGGCTTTCTGTCGCTGCTCGCCGGGTGGGTGACGACGGAAGTCGGCCGTCAGCCGTGGGTCGTGTATGGCGTCAAGCGCACCGTCGAAGCCGTGTCGCCGCTCTCCGCGCAACAGGTCGGCATTTCGTTGATGGCGTTCGTCGTCATCTACTTTCTCGTGTTCGGCACGGGCATCTACTACATGTTCAAGCTGATGCGCTCCGGCCCAGCGTTGCCCGGTCACACACCGGATGGCATCCCCGACGCGCCCAGGCGCGGCGCGCGCCGCCCGCTATCCACCGTCGACCAGATGATCGACGCCTGATCCAACCTTCCAATCTTCGATAGCCGAGAGAAAAATGGATGTAACCATAGTCTGGGCCGCGATCATCGCACTGGGCCTATTCATATACGTCGTGCTGGACGGTTTCGATCTGGGCATCGGCATCGTGTTTCCGTTCTTCCCCGACGAAAAAGAACGCGACCTGATGATGAACACCGTCGCGCCCGTCTGGGACGGCAACGAGACATGGCTCGTGCTCGGCGGCGCTGGCCTGTTCGCGGCGTTTCCCATCGTCTATTCGACGGTGCTTTCCGCGCTCTATCTACCCCTCGTCTTCATGCTCGTGTGCCTGATTTTCCGCGGTGTGTCGTTCGAAATTCGCGCCAAGGCGAATCGCACGAAGCATCTTTGGGATCTCGCGTTCATCGGCGGCTCGACGGGCGCGGCATTCTTCCAGGGCATCGCGCTCGGCGCGTTTTTGCAAGGCATTCCCGTCGTCGGCGGCAGCTTCGCAGGCGACGCATTCGGCTGGCTCACGCCGTTCTCGCTGCTGACGGGTCTCGGCCTCGTCGTCACGTACGCGCTGCTCGGCTGCTGCTGGCTCGTCGCGAAGACGGAAGGCGATCTGCAACGACGCCTGCATCGCGTCGTGTGGCCGCTGACGATCGTGCTGCTCGGCTTCATCGTCGTCGTCAGCCTGTGGACGCCGCTGCAAGAACCCGAGATCGCGCAACGCTGGTTCGACGCCGGCATCTTCTGGCGCCTGCTGCCGGTGCCGTTCCTCGTCGCAATCTGCACGTTCTTCATGCGCCGCGCGGTGCGCGACCGGCATCACAACACGCCGTTCATGATGGCGCTCGGTCTCGTGCTGCTCGGCTACGTCGGGTTGCTCGTGAGCCTGTGGCCGTACGCGATTCCGTCGAGTCTCACGCTCTGGGAAGCGGCCGCTCCGCGTTCGAGCCAGATGTTCACGCTGGTCGGCGCAGCCATCATCATCCCCATCATCATCGGCTATACGACGATGGGCTACTGGGTTTTCCGCGGCAAGGTGCGCCATGGCGACGCCCATTACCACTAAGCCCGCTCGCTCCCGCTCGCGCCGGGTGCGGCTGCCCGGCTGGCTCTGGTTCGTCGCACTGTGGTGCGGCGGCGTGGGCGGCGCGATGATCGTCGGCTATGCGTTCAAGGCGCTGATGAACGCGACGCTGTTCGCGATTACCTGATCGGCTGACGACAGCCAAACACGCTTGCGCGCATCCGCCGCGCATAACCTGCCGGGCGGCCCGTCGAGGCCGCCCGCTTGCCTTCAAAATCCTTCCGCGAAGCTCGTCTACGTAGCAGGCCGCGAGAGCACCATCCTCCTGGCCTCCGATGCAGTGCCGTACAAACCAGGGAAAACCACACGCGCCCAAACCGCGATGACCGCGCCGGACTTTCCGGCGAGGCCGCAGCGGCTGCGCGAGCGAGACCAGAGCAACTGATAAAACCACGCCGGCGCCGTTGCTTTCCAGACGACCGACGCGAACAATGAAGCGCGGCAGCGCGCTGGCCGCAAGGCCGGCGCAGCCGGGCGACAAGCATGACCCATCCGGCGATCCGGCATATGATCGCGGCTTGGGAAGCAAAACAAGCTGTTGCTGCATGGACGGCCCACCGCTGGTCGGGCCGCAGGGAATGCAGCGGGTTGCGATGCGCAGCGGGCGTTCACGCCCGGGTGCGTCGCGGCCTTGCGGACAGAGCGCGCGCAACGGGGAGCGCGCGCTCCGCCCTCGTCCCGACCGACAACATGGCACAACACCGGCAGGGCCGAGCGCCTGCATGGGACGAGAGGAACGCGCTAAAGCGCCAACTCTGGTCCACAGCGGAGACATCATGAAGTTTCTTGTAGCCGACGATCATGAACTGATCCGCCAGGGCGTCAAGGGTCTGCTACGCGGACTCGATCCCGACGCCGTATTCGACGAAGCCGACACCTGGGAAACGCTGGCCGCCGCCGCAAGGCCCGACGCCAACCACGATCTCGCCATCGTCGATCTTCACATGCCAGGCATGACAGGTGCCTCTTCATTGCACGCCCTGCTGAAAGCCAATCCGGCGCTGCCCGTGGTCGTGCTATCGGCGGAGGAATCGCCGGATGAGATGCGCGCCGTGCTCGCGGCGGGCGCGCTCGGTTTCGTGCCGAAGCGCCAGCCGGCCAGCGTGATGCTCAAGGCAATCGAGCTGGTGCTGTCGGGCGGCGCGTATGTGCCGATGGAAGCGCTCAGCCTGCTCGGCTCACGCAGCGCGGATACGGCTACCGCGACTGCCACGGCGGAAGCCGCCACGACGGCGAGCGCAACAGCCATCGCCGGGCAGACGACGGCCGCGCCGCCAGAAGCGGCACCCGTTCGCATCGAGGCGCTGCAGCCGCATCAGCAGCATCTGCTGGAGAACCTGTCGCCGCGTCAGCAGGAAATCATGCGGCTCGTGCATCGCGGCTGGACCAACAAGATGATCGCGCGCGATCTCGGCGTCGCCGAAGGCACGATCAAGGTCCATCTTTCGGTGATCTTCCGCGCGCTCGGCGTGCACAACCGCGCGACCGCCATTGCCGTGATCAACGGCTGGCTCGAAGCGGGAAAGACGCTTTGAATGGGGATAAAAAAGAAGGCGACAGAACGTCACCTTCGGCAGGATGCGGCCTTTGCAGCCGCACTTGATACATGCCCGTCAGAGCATTTCCGTCGCCAGCGTGATGCCTAGCGCAACGCCGCCAATCACGCCGATCGCGCGGCCGAGCAGCATCGCGTTGAGGTCCTCGTCGAGGAGGAACTCGCTGCGGCGCTCACGCATGACCGTGCGATGCAGCAGCGGCATGGGAAACAGCAACGCGCACGACAGCGCGACGGGCGCGCCCAGGCGCATTGCCATGTTCGCGTGGTGCTCGGCGGGAATGCCGAGATACAACATGCCGACCACGAAAACGGTCGTCAGCAGCGCGCCCGCCAGCACGCCTGCGACGAGCTTGTCGGATGGATGTCCGTTCACTTCTACACCTCATTGAATCGAAAGCCGCGCCCGACTGTCCGGCCGGACGCGAGGGTTGCCGGAAAAAGTTCGCGGCGGCTTGGGGAGCCGCTGTTATCGCGAAACGGCTTATTTCAGCAGCCAGGCATGGCTCCGGTCGATCAGACACCTCTCAAAAATGCTGACGAACGGGCAGGGGCGAGGTGGCGCAGGCGGTAAACGGAAGCGCAACGGCGCTATACGGCGCCGTTGGGAGCAGGAAATGGATTGTCGAAGGTCGCGATATCGCGCGCGTCATGACGCGAGCCCTTGACGTTAACGGGAAGCCAGACAGAAAAGCCTGGCGTGTCGCCGCCGGAGAGAGTCAGCCGCGGGTCGTCAACGGCTGTTCAGAAGTCACAGATTCCGCGCGATTGTCCGGCTTGTCTGCCACCGCGCCCGGCTGCTGCCACAGCATCTCCAGCGTACGGCGCAGCCGCGCGGGCGTCACGGGCTTGTGCAACACGGGGATGCCCTGCATCGCCAGCGCCTCCAGTTCGACCGACGCCATATCGCCCGTGATCAGCAGCGTCACCACGCGCTCGCGGCCACGCCTTCGGAGCGCGTCGCGCACCGCGCCGAGCGCCTGCGCGCCCGTCCGGTGGTTCGCCAGCTGATAGTCGCAGAGCACGGCATCGGGCATGAAGCCTTCGTCGATGGCCAGCAGCGCGAGACGCTCGTCAGGCACGCCGCGCACGATACATCCCCAGCGGCCCAGCAGGCTCTGTATGCCTTCGAGGATCGCCGGCTCGTCGTCGATGCACAGCACGTGGCGCCCGGGCGCCGCCCCTCCGCTCGCGACGGAATCGTTCAGCCCGGCGACGATCCGCGCCGGATCGCCCGCCTGCACCGGGAACCGGAACACCGAGCCACGCCCCGGCGCCGAGCGCAATTGCAACTGCCCGCCCAGCATTTCGACGAGCCGCTTGACGGTCGGCAGCCCGAGTCCATGCCCTTGCCGCGCGTCGCGCTGCGGATTGGCGACCTGATAGAACTCTTCGAAGATCCGCCCTTGCTCGGCCCGCGGAATACCGATGCCCGAGTCGCGCACTTCGATATAGCCGCCCTCGCTCCGCCCCGCGCGCCGAAAACCCATCCAGATCGCGCCGCTTTCCGTATAGCGCACCGCGTTCGACAGCAGGTTGCTCAGGATCCGCTCCAGCAGCACGGGGTCGTCGTGAATCACGGTGTCCGTCGGCGCGATGCGCAGCGCGAGCCCTTTCGCGGCCGCCTGCGGCCAATATTGGTTGCCGACGCGATCGAACAGTTCGGACAGCCGGAAATGCAGCCTGATGACCTGCGTGACGCCGCTTTCGAGCCGCGCCAGGTCGAGCACCTGATTGAACAGCTGGTTCAGCGCCTCGACATTGTTGGCGATGTTATTGGCCGTCTTCGCGTGCTGCACGGGCGTCGCCGACGTGTCGTTCAGCGACGCCGCGAGCAGCCCGATCGCATGCAGCGGCTGGCGCAGATCGTGACTCGCGGCGGCGAAGAAGCGCGTCTTCGCGAGGCTCGCTTCCTCGGCGACGAGCTTTTGCGCGGCGAGCGATTCGGCGAGCGCCTGCTGGTCGACGCGTGCCTGCACGACGCGCTGGAACAGCTTGCGGTAGCTCAGCGCGTAGACGTTGATCGCGCAGAAGAAGAACGCGAGGACGATCGCGAGGATCGTGCGGTCGAACGTGTGGGTGCCGAAGTGCAGCACGATCGCGGGCAGCAGCAGGAACGGGATCGCCGTCACGAAGTTGGCGACGTCGAAACCGTTCGACATGAACACGCCCGCCGCCAGCGTGACGAGCATCACCGTGTGCAGGATGGGGAGATCCGTGTGCGGGCTCTGGAACGCGAACCAGATTGCGAGTCCAGGCGCGCTGTAGAGCAGCGCGCCGCGCGCGGCATGCAGGTTGATCCAGGTACGTGGCGTCACGGACTCGGCCCAGCGCCGGTTGCACATCCACAGCGCGAGGCTCGCGCAGTTGGCGAAGCCATAGAAGATGAAGCAGGCCGCGAAAAGATGCGGATGCGGGATGTTATTCCAGTAGATCGCCACCAGCACCGCAATCGAGAACCAGTGCGTGAAGAAAGCAATCGGGTCCTGCGCGTACAGCACGCGCACGAGGTCTTCGTCGATCGCGCGCTGGATGGGATCGGCCCGCATCGTGCGGTCTCCTTGTCGGCAGGAGCTGGCGCCTGGGCGCGTCGCTCCCGTCCATTCAATTGATTATTCGGTCGGCGGGAACGAGTACTTTGGATCGCTCCCGTACTGTACGAGATTCGCTGGTCGTTTCGTTTTCTGTCAAACCGCCGCCGATTGCACCAGATTGGGAATAAAACCCGGGCCTCACGCGTCCTATAAAGAGCACCCGGTACAGTCTAAAGATAGTTTACCCGTCTTGCCGGCGGTTTACCCTTCAGCTATCACTTAATCCATATAGGCGGCGCCGCGTGCAAAAAGCATACTGGGTTCAACGATTCAACATTCAAGCGCGGCCAACAGCCTCTGAAGGTTCAGCTTCACGACCTGTTTCATGCCTGTTTGTCGAGGCTCTACTGGCGGCATCCCCCGCTGCCACCGCGCTCCTTGCCCCTTACCGATGGAGGCCTTCATGGGCGCAGTTCCGAGCCAGGTTTTCGCACGCACTCTCGACGAAGCCGTTCTTCCCGACCTGTGGCGCCGCCGCACGCAGCTCACGGACGACGAAATGATGTCGATGTACGACCTCGTGAAGCGTGCGTTGCGCACCTACCACCCGCTCGAATTGCACGCGCTCGGCGAAGACAAGGAAGAGCTCGTGCATCAGTTCATCTATACGAAGGTGCTGCGTCTTGCGCCAAACCACGTCGAATCGAAGGCGACGCCGGAAAGCGCGCCGTCCAACAGCTACGCGATCTGCGCTTACTTCCGCCGCTATCTGATCGACTGCCTGAGGAGCGCGAGCCATCAGCGCAATGTGTCGATGGAAAACGAAGGCATGATGCAGGAGATCGATCTGCGCGCGCAGGCGCTCGAAGATCCCGTCGAAAGCGTGCTGCTGCAATACGGCCTGAGCGAACGCGGCGTGCGCCAGGCCGCGCGCGAGTTCATCGCGTCGCTCGATTCGCCCGAGCGCATCGTGCTCGCGGGCAGCCTCGGCTGGTGCTCGGAAGCGAAAGGCGGTCTGTCGGCGGTGGCCGCGCAGCATCGGGTGCCCTCCTATCACTATCGTGCCGTCAAGCTCGGTGTCACGATGAAGAAGACGGACGACGCCGCGCAGTTTTCCAACACGAAGATCGGCCAGTGGCTGCGCGACGAGCTCGGCATTGCAATTCACGCTGAAAACCGCGAAGCGATCCTCGTCGTGTTCAACCTGCTCGCAGCGGAAGCAACGGAAGCCGCCACCGCGTCCGACGACGAAATGATCGAAGCGGCGGCGTGAGCACCCGAGTGTGCCGCTTGAACCGTAACCCACTTAACGTTTAACAATCGCCGCCTTCGATTCGAATTTGACAATTCGGCGCGCTTATTACGCGTCGCGAACCAGAACGAGCCCGTCTCTACGCTTCATCCCGCGTGCAGTTCGCGCGACCGCTGCCTGATGGCACCCGTCCGCACGAAAGCACTCCACGCCTGAATCACAGCATTTTTTGAATCACGCCGCTAAACGCGCGTTTTCCCTTTGCATTTCGCTGCGCGACGTCCAGGATAAAGAGGCTGCGAGCGCCAGCCAGCCGTCTATATCGCCGGGTTTCCCCCGCCCGGCGCACATCCAATATAAAGAGGTGGTCGAATGAACCGCTTGTCCAGCGCCCTTTCGGCGATGAAGGACCATTACGAGGTCGTGGTCGTAGGTTCCGGCTATGGCGGCGCGATTGCCGCGAGCCGCATGGCCCGCGCGAAACGCAGCGTGTGCCTGCTCGAACGTGGCCGCGAGTTCATGGCGGGCGACTTTCCCGCCACGCCGCTCGAAGGTGTCGCGCAAATGCAGTACAACACGGGCGTCGCGCAGATCGGCTCGCCGCTCGCGCTGCTCGAAGTGCACGTGAATCCCGATGTGAACGTGGTGGTCGGCTGTGGACTGGGCGGCACGTCGCTGATCAACGCGAACGTCGCGCTCAAGCCCGACGCGCGCCTGTGGGACGATCCGCGCTGGCCCGCCGCCTTGCGCGCGGACCAGGCGAATCTCGACGTTTGCTACGAGCGCGCCAAAACGATGCTCGGCGCGACGCCCGTTCCCGACGACTACCCCAACCTGCCAAAACTCGATGCGCTTGAGCTGTCGGCGAAACGGCTCGGCATGAGCGACCGCTTCTACCGCCCGCCCATCACGGTGACGTTCAAGGACGGCAAGAACGCGGCGGGCGTCGACCAGCAGCGCTGCATCGGCTGTGGCGACTGCAATTCGGGCTGCAATCACGGCGCGAAGAACTCGACGCACATGAACTATCTGCCCGACGCCGCCGCGCATGGCGCGCAGATTTTCACGGGCGCGGCCGTGCATTCGGTGGTGCGCGACAACGCGCGCGGCGTCTGGTGCGTGCGCTATCAACCCGCCGATCTGAAGCGCGAACTGTACGACGCGCCCGAACTGTTCGTGACGGCCGACATCGTGATCCTGTCGGCGGGCACGCTCGGCTCGACGGCGATCCTGCTGCGCTCGCAGGAGGCGGGCCTGCCTGTGTCGAACCAGCTCGGCCAGCACTTCACGGGCAACGGCGACGTACTCGCGTTCGCGTTCAACACCGACAAGGTGATCAACGGCGTCGGCTGGGGCACGCATCCGGCTGGCGACATTCCGCCTGTCGGCCCGTGCATCACGGGCATCATCGACCATCGCAACACGCCCGATGTGAAGGACGGCTTCGTGATCGAGGAAGGATCAGTTGCCGCGCCGATCGGCCTCGGCCTGATGGGCGTGCTCGGCCTCGCGGCGCCTGCCAAAGGCGTCGAAATGCCGGACCCGGCAGGCGACCCGCCGCTCGCGGACGAAGCGCGCATCGCCGAGAGCATTCTGCGCGGCCCGTATCACGGCGCGATGCGCAACACGCAGACCTACCTCGTGATGGCACACGACGACGAGAGCGGCCAGATCACCGTCGAAAGCGGCCGCCCGCGCGTGAGCTGGCCGAACGCGGGCAAGCAGCCGATCTACGAAACCGTAGAAAAGACGCTGATCGAAGCGACGGGCGCGCTAGGCGGCACGTATGTGCGCAACCCGATTTCCGCCGATCTGTTCCAGAACCGCACCGTCACCGTGCATCCGTTGGGTGGGTGCGGGATGGCGGAGGATGCCGCGCATGGCGTCGTCGATGAGGCGGGTCGCGTGTTTTCCGGCACGGACGGCAACGCGGTGCACGAGGGGCTATACGTGATGGACGGCGCGGTGATGCCGCTCTCGCTCGGCGTGAACCCGTTGCTGACGATCTCGGCGCTGGCCGAGCGCAATTGCGCGCAGCTTGCCCAGTCGCGCGGCTGGAACATCGACTACAACGCGGCGGGCGACACCGCCCCGCCGCCCGCGCTGAAAATCGGCCTGCGCTTCACCGAGACGATGATCGGCACGTACTACACGGGCGACGTCAAGCCCGAAGGCCAGCAAGACGACCGCGCGGAAGGCACGCCCATCAGCTTCACCGTGACCGTCGTCTCCGACGATCTCGACGACATGCTCGCGAACCCGCAGCATCAGGCGCATATGATCGGCACGCTGACCTGCACCGCCTTGTCGCCGCAACCGATGACCGTCAACGACGGCATCTTCAACCTGTTCGTCGTCGACGAAACGAATGTCGAACGGCGCAACATGAACTACCGGATGACGCTCGACACCGTCGACGGCAAGCATTTCTATCTGACTGGTCAGAAGATCATCACGCACACGTCGCTGACGGAACTGTGGACGCAGACGAACACGCTCTACGCGAAGATCCACGAATCCGACGCCGACGACGCGCCCGTCATCGGTCACGCGACGCTCATCATCACGCCGGAGAATTTCCTCAAGCAGCAGCGCACGATCGAAGTAACGAATACGCCCGATATCGAAACCCGCCTTGCGTATACGCTGAAATTCGGCCGCTTTTTTGCGGGCGTGCTGTACACGGAATACGGTGGCGTCGCGGCGCCCTTGCAATATTTCGATCCCGACGCGCCGCCGCGCGTGCGCCGCGCGTTGCGCGCGCCCGCGCCGCAGATCACCTACTTCAATACCGAGGACGGCAAGACGCTGCGGCTCGCCCGCTATCACGGCGGCGCCAAGGGACCGCTGCTGCTGATTCACGGCTCAGGCGTATCCAGCCGCATCTTCTCGACGGACCTGGTCGGCACGAACCTCGTCGAGTTCCTGTGCGCCGCGCATTACGACGTCTGGCTCGTCGACCTGCGTGTGAGCATCGAACTGCCGAGCGCGACAGAACGCACTACCGCCGATGAAATCGCACGCTACGACATTCCCGCCGCTGTCGCGAAGGTGCGCGAGTTGACAGGTGTCGATGGGATTCAGGTCATCGGGCATTGCCTGGGCGGGCTGGCCTTGAGCATGTCGCTGATGTCGGGACTCAAGGGCGTGCGATCCGCGGTGATGTCGCAGGTGTCGGCGCATCCCGTGCCGGGACTGTTGCAGCGGGTCAAGGCGGGACTGCACACGCCGCAGATTCTTCAGCATCTGGGCATCAAGGATATGACCGCTTATACACAGGACGAGAAATGGCCGCACAACCTGCTCGATGAAGCGCTGAAGTTCTTCCCTGTCGAGCGCGACGAAACGTGCAACAGCGCCGTGTGCCATCGCGCGACGTTCCTGTATGGCCTGCTCTACGAGCACGAGCAACTCGACGAGCAATTGCACGCGAATCTGCAGGAGCTATTCGGCATCCACGATGTCGAGCTATTCAATCAGCTCGCGGCGATGGTGCGCGCGGGGCATGTGGTCGATGCGAACGGGAACGATGTGTATATGCCGAACATCGCAGGCATGAAGCTGCCTATCGCGTTCATTCACGGCTCGGAGAATCTCTGCTATCTGCCGACCAGCACGGAGATGACCTACGATCTTTTAGTAGAAAAGTTCGGGCCGGAGAACTACGAACGACATGTGATCGACGGATATGGACATATCGATTGCGTGTTCGGTAAGCGCGCGGCACTCGATGTGTTTCCGACGATCGTCAGGTATCTGGATGCGCATTGAGCGCAGATGACGGTTCGTCATGGATGCTGCGGCATTCATGACGAACCGTCGTGGGCATAAAAACACTAGAACAACTTACCCGGATTCAAAATCCCATTCGGATCGAGCGCATGCTTGATCGCTTTCATCACGGCGAGTTCTTCGTCCGAACGCGACACGGGCAGGAACTCGCGCTTGAGCGAGCCGATGCCGTGCTCCGCCGACACCGACCCGCGCAGCGGCGCGAGCATGTCATAGACGAGCGCATATACGTCATGATGATCGACGCCCGGCACGGAATGCCCGTCGACGGTCACATGCAGATTCGAATCGCCGATATGCCCGAAGAAATACGACTCGTTGCCCGGCCAGGCGCGGTCGATCGCGGCGCGGCAACGATCGACGAATGCGCCGATCTCGCCAATCGGCAAACTCACGTCGAAGTTGATGGGATCGAGCTTGACGGGAAATTCCGCCGTGCATTCGCGGATCGCCCACAGCGCGCGCGTATCGGCAACCGATTGCGCGATCACGGCGTCGCGGATCGCCGCTTCATCAAGCGCCTCCATCAGCACGCCGGAAAAACGCGAGCCGTCGTCATCGGTATCGAAGCTCGCATGCTCGATCAATGCATATAACGGATGCGCTTCGGCAAATGGCGAGCGCGTGCCCGTCAGCTTCACGCCGAAGTCAAAGAAGTCCGGCCACATGATCTCGAATGCGCCGATGTCGTTGCCGAAGCGCGTCGAGAGCCGGCGCAGCAGACTGACGGCCTGATCGTAATCACTCAGCGCAACGAGCGCCGTATGACGCGACGCGCGCTGCGGCTGCAGCTTCAGCACCGCGCGCGTGATCACGCCCAGCGTCCCTTCCGAGCCGATGAACCAGTGCTTCAGGTCATAGCCGGTATTGTTCTTCACCATCTTGTTCAGCGAACTCAGCACCGCGCCGTTCGCCAGCACGACTTCGAGACCGAGCACCTGGTCACGCGCGGTGCCCGATTGAATCACGCGATTGCCGCCCGCGTTCGTTGCGAGATTGCCGCCGATCTGGCACGAGCCGCGCGCGCCGAGATCGAGCGCAAGTTCGAAGCCCGCTTGCGTCGCCGCTTCCTGTGCGGCCTGCAAGGTCGTGCCGGCGCGCACGGTGAGGGTCGCCGCTGCGCTGTCGATTTCCTCGACGCCAGCAAGACGGTCCAGCGACAACGCAATATCCGTCGCGCGTGGAATCGAGCCGCCCGCAAGGCCCGTCATTCCACCCTGCGGCACGATGCTCTGGCGAGCGTCGTTGCAGATCATCAACGCGCGTGCGACCTGCTCCGTCGTGCGCGGCAGCAGCAAGGCGGCGGGACGTGTGGGTTCGTGACGCGTCCAATCCGTCATCGAGCGCTCGCCGATTTCATCGCCCACGCGCACCGCGTCATCGCCCAACGCTTCGCGCAACGCGGCCAAGGTCGATGCGAGCGCGGCCCGTTCGTTCACTGTCATGCGGTTCCTTATGTCGTTCCTTGCTCTGCGGCGAGCTTCTTCCGATACCCCATCGAACTGTTGATGCGGCCCAGAATATAGTCGCCCGCAGCGACGGGTTCGTATTTGCTGTCGGCGTCGGGCGTGCCGAGATCGCGCGGATCGACGTTCGACGTATAAGTCGGATCATAAAACGTCGCGATCGAATAGCGCTCGCGGCCCGACCCGTTGATCACGCGATGCAGCGTCGAGCGAAAGCGGTCATTCGTCCAGCGCGCCAGCAGATCGCCGACATTCACGACGAAACTGCCTTCAATGGGCGGCGCCTCGATCCACGTCTCATTCGCGATTTCGCGCACCTGCAGCCCGCCAACCTGATCCTGCCACAGCAGCGTGATGCAGCCGTAATCGGTATGCGGCGCGACGCCGAACTGGTCATCATCGGATTGCGGCGGCTGCGGCGGATAGTAGACCATCTGCGTGCGCTGCATCCGCTTCGTATAGCGCGGCGCGAAGAAATCTTCAGGAACGCCCAGGCCCGTCGCCACCGCGCGCAGCAAGTCCGCGCCGCATGCACCGACCTCCTCGTAATAGCCGTACAACGCGGGCTGCAATGCCGGCATGAAGTCCGGCCAGTTGTTCGGCCCGCGCAGCGCCTGGCCCGCGAGCACGTCGGGATCGCTCTCGGGCAACTCCAGACCGATGCTATAGAACTCCTTGTAATCGGGCCGTTTTGCCTGATACATCGTCGCGTCGCCCAGCGCATTGAAGCCGCGATGCCGATGATTCACCGCCGCGCGCCGTTTCGTCTCGACGGGAAACGCAAAGAACTCGCGCGCCGCCTGTTCCGCACGATCGATCACCGCTTGCGGCACGCCGTGATTGACGATGTAGAAGAAGCCGATGGTCGTGCATGCATCGCGTATCTCGCGGCCCGCGCGCGCGAGCGCGTCGCGGTCACCGGCGCGCACACCGGCCAGATCGACAATCGGAATGCGAGTGGCTGGCTGCATTGCGGAACTCCTTCATCACGAAGATTGAACTGACTATTTGATACATGCATCGAACCATGCATCGATACATCGCCGCGCACACCGCATGCGGATCAGCGAGAGTTTCACGTTGTATATACCGCCAAAAGCGCAATCGCAAGTTGCGTTGCACCTGGCTTCAATCATCTGCAGAAGATGCGCCAGCGGCATTAGGGTTTGACAGCATGCGATTATTTTTTTCGTGCAAAACCAGCGGTATATACTGCCTCGCATGATTCGCGCCCCGCTACGTCGAGCGCGACACACTTTGCCAACGGGAGAATCTCAATGGGTATCTTTGCAGGCTGGAAGTGTCGTCTCGCGATGGTGGCGTTCTGCGCCGCCGCGTCCGTAGCCAGCGTCGGCGCGCACGCGGAAGATCAACTCGCGAAGGTCAAGAAGGCAGGCGAACTCGTAGTCGGCACGGAGATGCAGTTCGCGCCGTTCGACTTCCTCGAGAACGGCCAGCAGGCCGGCTTCAACAAGGACCTGTTCGCCGAAGTCGGCAAAGAACTCGGCGTGAAAGTGCGCTTCATCGATCTGCCCTGGCCGAGCGTGCTGCCCGGTCTCGAAGCGGGCAAGTTCGACATGGTGGGCGGCCCGCTCACGGTGACGAAGGCGCGCATGGAACGCTATACGTACACGCTGCCCGTCGCTGACGCGACCGACGCGCTTCTCAAGCGCGCCAACGATACGTCGCTCAAGCAATCATCGGACATCGCCGGCAAGATTGTCGGCGCGGGCAAAGGCTCCGCACAGCTCGATCAGCTGAAGGCCTACATCGCGACACTGCCGAAGCAGCCCGAAGTGCGCGAATACGTCGACAACAATCAGGCGTATGCGGATCTCGCAGCGGGCCGCATCGCTGCCGTCGCCAACTCGATGACCAACATCGCGTACGTCGCGAAACAGCGCCCCGAAGCGTTCGCCGTCGTCACGCCGCCGTTCGGCGCGAAAGTGTACTTCGCCTACTGCCTGCGCAAGGATGCCGATAGCAAGCCGCTCGCCGACGCGTTCAACGCCGCGCTGGTCAAGATGCATAACGACGGCCGTCTCGCATCGTTGCAGAAGAAATGGTTCGGCGTGGCCATGGACGCGCCCACCACGATGCCCACGCCCAACTACTGATGCCCTGAATCGCGCGGCGCACCCGCTCTCGGGCGCGCCGCTTACATGTCCGTTCTTGCAGGCAACAGGCCATGTTCAGCGCCCACGTTTTCGCTCAAGGTTTTCCACTCCTGCTGCAAGCCGCGCTCGCAACGATCGGCATTTCGCTGACGGGGCTGGTGATCGGCTTCTTCGTCGGCATCGGTGTGTGCTCGGCGCGATTGTCGTCGAAGGCAATTGCGCAACGCTTCGGCGGCGCATATGTGTTCTTCTTTCGCGGCGTGCCGATGCTCGTGCAACTGCTGCTCGTCTATTACCTATTGCCGTTCGTCGGCATCAACGTGTCGCCCATCGTCGCCGCGATCAGCGCGGTGTCGCTCTGTTCCGCGTCGTATATCGCGGAGATACTGCGCGGCGGCTTTCTGAACATTCCGCCCGGCCAGATCGAAGCGGCGCGCATGCTCGGCCTCTCGCCCATCGACATGCTGCGCCGCATTCAGGTGCCGCAAGCCTTTCGCATGACGCTGCCTTCGCTCGTCAACGAAATGGTGCTGCTGATCAAGGCGTCGTCGCTGATCTCCGTGGTCGGCGTGGCCGAAATCACGCGCACCGCGCAAAACATCGCAGCCAGCACGTACCGGCCGCTCGAAGCTTATGTCGCGGCGGGATTGATCTACTTCGTGATCTGCGGTGCGCTTGCGCTGGTCGCGCACACCGCCGAGCATCGTCTGCAACACACCTGAGGACCGAACGATGCAGCAATTCGATCCCACCGTCATCACGCACAATCTGCAGCCCATCGCCGCTGGCCTCGCGACGACGCTCGGCACATGGATCATCGGCGTCGCGCTCGGCCTGCTGATCGGCTTCCTGATCGCCGTGCTGCAACTGTTTTGCGGGCGCTGGGTGCGCGGCGTGTTGCGCGTGTATATCGAACTGTTTCGCGGCACGCCGTTTCTCGTGCAACTCTTTTTGCTCTACTACGGCGGCCCGTCGTTCGGCTTGACGCTCGAACCGCTGACGGCCGGCGTGCTCGGTCTCGGCCTGTACGGCAGCGCGTATTTCGCGGAAGCATTCCGCTCCGGTTTTCAGTCGATACCGCGCGGACATCTCGAAGCCGCATCATGTCTCGGCCTCACGCGCTGGCAAGCGGTGCTGCGCATCCAGGTGCCGCAAATGCTGGTGCTGATCGTGCCCGCGCTCACCAACCTGACCATCGTGCTCAGCAAGGAAACGGCCGTGCTGTCGATCGTCACCGTGCCCGAGTTGACGTTCGTGCTGACGGGCATCGGCTCCGCGACTTTCGCGTTCGTCGAAACCTTGCTCGTGCTGTGCGTGTGCTATCTCGCGCTCGTCGAACTCACGTCGCGCGCCGGCATGTGGGCGGAAGCGCGCGTTGCCCGCTTCATGGCGTAATCGATAATCAAGGTTCATCATGAATGCACTCGTCGACATGCCCGCTTCTTCTACGCTCGATATGACGCAATCCGGCCAGGCGCCGCTGATCGATGTGCGAGATCTGCGCAAGCGCTTCGGCGACGTCGAAGTGCTGCGCGGCGTCGATCTCGACATCAACCGCTCGGAAGTGGTGTGCATCATCGGGCCGTCGGGCTCGGGCAAGAGCACGCTGCTGCGCTGCCTCGCCGCGCTGGAGACTTACGATCACGGCGACGTGCGTATCGAAGGCGAGTTGCTCGGTTATACGGAACGCAACGGCAAGCGCGTGCGCGCGTCGCAGAGCGAGATCAACCGCGTGCGCCGCAACGTCGGCATGGTGTTCCAGCAGTTCAATCTGTGGCCGCATATGACGGCGCTCGGCAACGTGATGGAAGCGCTGCTGCGTGTGCGGAATCTGTCGCGCGACGATGCGAAAAAACGCGCCAATGCGATGCTCGAAACGGTCGGCCTCGCGCACAAGGGCGACGCGTATCCGGCGAAGCTGTCGGGCGGTCAGCAGCAGCGCGTCGCGATTGCACGCGCGCTCGCGATGGAGCCGCACATCATGCTGTTCGATGAGCCGACCTCCGCGCTTGACCCCGAACTCGTCGGCGAAGTGCTGCAGGTGATGAAGCAGCTTGCGCGCGACGGCATGACGATGGCTGTCGTCACGCATGAAATGGGCTTCGCGGCGCAGGTTGCCGACAAGGTCGTGTTTATTGATCAGGGGCGCATCGCCGTGCAAGGCAAGCCGCAAGATGTCTTTCACGACGCGAATCAGCCGCGCCTGCGCCAGTTCCTGCAAAACTACTTCGACCGCAACGCATTCTGGTCGCGCGGCGCGGACAGCGCGGACCCGGTATGAGCGCGCGCCTCAGCTGATAAAAGCCGATGCCCGCCCCCGCCATCCGCGACAAGCTGCGCACGCGAGCCCTTGCGAAAGCACGCAAGTCTCGCGGGCCGAATGCCCACGCGATGGCGCCCGATGCGCCGAACGGCGCCCCTACCGCGCGCTACGAACAGGTCAAGCAATACATCCGCAACACGATCGAATCCGGCGAGCGACGCGCGGGTGATCGCATTCCATCGGAACTCGATCTCGTCGAGTCGCTCGGCGTATCGAGGATGACGGTCAACCGAGCGTTGCGCGAGCTCACGAACGAAGGCTTGTTGACGCGTGTGTCGGGTGTCGGCACGTTCGTCGCCGAATCCAAGCCGCAGTCGACGCTGCTAATGATCGCGCACATCGGCGACGAAATCCGCTCGCGTGGCCATGAATACAGCTATCAGACCGTGCTCATGCAGCGCGAGGTGGCGCCTGTCAATGTGTCGAATGCGTTGGGGCTGCCGTTGGGCGCGTCGGTGTTTCATGTGATCTGCGTGCATCGCGAGAACGGTTTGCCCGTGCAGCTCGAGGACCGTTACGTGAATCCCGCCATCGCACCGGATTTCATCGAGCAGGATTTTGCGGTCGTGCGTCCTTCCGAGTACCTGTTCAGCGTCGTGCCGGCGCATGACGTCGAGCATGTCGTCGACGCCGGACTGCCGAGCCGCGCGGAAGCCGAGTTGCTGCAGATCGCGCCCGAAGAGCCCTGCCTCACGCTGATGCGGCGCACGTGGACGAGCGGCGTCGCGGTGACGTTCGCGCGCTTCGTGCATCCGGGATCGCGCTATAGACTCGGATGCCGGTTTGCGCCGGATACTTCGCAGAGACAGGGGTAGTCTTTGCAAGCTGGGCGCCTTAATTGCCTCTCGGCTTCTCTGCGCTCGTTACGCGTTGAATCGCTGGCCAATCTCTCACAGATGTTGGTGGTTTGGGGTTGTAGTTGGCATCCGCGATGCGTTAGCTTGCTTCATGCGTTGCCCCTGTGCGGGGCAGCACCTACTTTTCTTTGCCGCCGCAAAGAAAAGTAGGCAAAAGAAAGCGGCTAACACCGCCAATTCTTGTTCTTATCCACGGGCCCCCAACTTCCCCATCCTTCACACGGCAGTGCGCTGGTCGGTGCTCGTTGCCAACGCTTCGAATGAATGCCTCACCCACTTCGAATACCCGTACATGGGCGAGCGGCAGCGAATGGTATGCGCCGCCCAGGTGGCAAACTGTGTGTAGGTTGTCGCGCCATATGCGTTAGCGCTCTTACAGGGTGGGACGCTTGCGCTATCGGTCCGGAGTAAGGCGTGTGCAGTACTACGGCCTACACACAGTTTGCCACCTGGGCGGCGGTGGAATATCTGGCACGGCGTGCGGCGACGCGGGCGCATGAAGCGGGTGAGGCGTATGGAGAGAGCGTTGGCAACGCACGCGTACAGGAAAGTTGCCGTGTGAAGCGTAAGAACCTGTGGGGGCCCTCAGGCAGGAAAAAATGTTGGCGGTGTTAGCCGCTTTCTTTTGCCTACTTTTCTTTGCGGCGGCAAAGAAAAGTAGGTGCCGCCCCGCACAGGGGCGACGCTTGAAGCAGGCAAAACAATTCGCGGATGCCCGCGCAAAACCAAAACAAACCACCCAGCGTCGCAGACAATCAAAAGTAAGCGCCACCTCGCACAGGGGCAACGCATGAAGCTAGATACCGCATCGCGGATGCCAGTTCAGCAAAAAAACCTACACATTCCCCGCCAGATGAAACCGCGATGCCGGATGCCATAGCTGCACCGACGTCGCGACCTGCTCCCCAACCCAGGTCCTGCGCCACAGCATCAGGCAAGGCTCGCCAATCTCCATCATCAGATGGCGGCGCACATGCGCGGTGGGCTTCTGCGCGTAGATGCGGAACTCGGCACGCTGGATCGGCGCGAGACGCACCATGTAGTGATTCGGCGTTTCGATCGTGAAGTCCTGATCCAGATAATCCGGAAACACGCGCGGATTCACATAGCGGTCCTCGTATTGGATCGGCTCGCTCTCTTCGTTGTGCACGATGCGCGAATGGAACACGGGGCCTTTCGCGAGCACCAGCGCATCGAGCGCGAGCGGATCGTCGCTCGCTTCGAGCGTTAGCACACGCGCCGAATGGCGGTGACCGCGCGCGGTGATCTCATCGGCAATATTGCGGATTTCGAGCACTGTCGATTCATAGCGTTGCGGCGCGACATACGTGCCCGAGCCTTGCACGCGCGTCAGCACGCGCTCCGTCGTCAACTCGCGCAGCGCACGCGATACCGTCATGCGTGCGACGCCGAACTCCTTCACCAGTTCGGCTTCCGACGGAATCAATCCGCCCGGCTTCCAGACGCCCTCTTCGATCCGCGCGATCACGTAACGCTTGATCTGCTCGTACGCGGGCATCGCTTTGGCAGGCGTCGTGCGCGCGCCAGTGGAATGTTCCTCTGCCGTCTCCAGGTGCCCGTTTATCGTCATGTTCACGTCGACCTCGTGGGTTGATCGCATTCTTATGCGGCGGATTGCGGCGCGTGCTGCGCGGCAGCCTTCGGATCATTCGCGGCGTGCGCGGCAAAGCCCGTGTGATCGCTGGGTGCCGGCGTCGAAGGCAAGTTGCCCGAAGCGGGCGGCAACGGCGGCGCTGCCTCGCCGATCAGGCGGAACGCAACGGCCATATCGTCGGCCAGCGGACGGTCGTCGCGATACGTCGGCACGACGGCGCGCACCCTGCGCCACAATGCGTCCGTGTGCGGCGCGCGCGACGCATCGATGGGTTGCAGGTCGTATGCCTGCGCCGCCGCCAGCAACTCGATTGCGATGATGCGGCCGGTGTTGTCGATGATTTCCAATGCCTTCAGCGCGGCGGGCGTCGCGTGACACAGATGGTCTTCCTGCAAGCCCGATGTGATGCCGCCATCCAGGCTCGCGGGCGCGGCCAGCCGCCGGTTCTGCGCGACCAGCGAAGCGGCCGTGTACTGCGCGATCATGAAGCCGGAGCACGTACCGCCCGGCTCCGCGAGAAACGCGGGCAAACCGCTCACGAGCGGATTCACGAGCCGGTCGAGACGGCGCTCAGCCATTGCCGCGACCTGTGCGATGGCCGTCGCGAGACTGTCCATCGCAAGTGCGATCGACGCGCCCACTGCATGTGCCTGCGAATAAACTCGCGGCGCATCCGGCGTCCCTGCGACGATCGGATTATCGGTGATCGACGCGAGTTCGCGGTTCACGACGACAACGGTCGCATCGAGCACATCGCGCGCCGCGCCGTGCACGTGCGGAATCGTGCGCATCGAAAGAGGATCCTGGGTGCGCTGACCTACTACCGACGCAAGAATGCCGCTCTCGGCAAGCGCATTGCGCATCCGCTCACCGACGAGATTCAATCCCGGCGACACACGCAACGCGAGCGAATCGGCATCGAATGCGGCAAGCTGTCCGCGCAGATTTTCGAAGCTCATCGCCGCGATCGCATCGGTCCAGTCGAGCACGCGTTCGGCGCGCGCGAGTGCCAGCGCCGCGAGTCCCGTCACGCAAGGCGTGCCGTTGATGAGGCTCAAGCCTTCTTTCGCTTCGAGCACGAGCGGCTCGCGTTCGAGCTGCCTGAGCGCCTCGCGTCCGCTGATCCGTTCGTTGCCGTGCCGCACATGTCCTTCGCCGATGCACACCAGCGCGATATGCGCCATATGGCTCAGATAGCCGACAGAGCCGAACGCAGGCACTTCGGGGATATAACCTGCATCGAGCAAGGCGACCAGCTGATCCGCGATCTCGAGACGAATGCCCGAGTGGCCGTGCGCAAAGTTGTTGATCGCGGCGGCCATGATCGCGCGCGTTTCCGCGACGCCAAGTGGTGCGCCGACGCCCACCGCGTGGCTCATCAGGATGTTGCGCGACAGCGTGCGCTGTTCCGACGGCGACACGATCACATCGCACAGCGCGCCGACGCCCGTGTTCACGCCATACGCGCGAATGCCGCGCTCGACGATCTGCTCGACGAGCACACGCGCGGCCGCGATGCGCGCGCGCGCCGCGTCGGAGAGTTCGAGCGGCTCGCCCGCCGCGACCGCGGCCAGTTCGCGCCAGTTCAGAGGACGGTCGGATCGGATGACTGCCATGATGTTGCCTTTCTCGGTACGTGTACTGCTTTTCTAATGTTTGTTGAGTCTCAGGTTCTCAAGCGGAGCGAACTCACTCAGTTCGCGGTGCGCGAATGATGGCTCGACACGAATTGCTTGAAGCGCTCCGACTTCAGGTCGCCGAATACCTCGTCGGGCGTGCCGTCGCATTCCGTCTGCCCTTGATGCAGGAACATCACGCGGTTCGACACATGCCGCGCAAAGCCCATTTCGTGCGTGACGACCAACATAGTGCGGCCTTCTTCCGCGAGCGAGCGCATCACGCGCAGCACTTCACCGACCAGTTCGGGATCCAGCGCGGACGTCGGCTCGTCGAACAGCATGACTTTGGGATGCATCGCGAGCGCGCGCGCAATCGCAACGCGCTGCTGCTGACCGCCCGACAGATGCGCTGGATAGTGGCCGCGCTTTTCTGCAAGGCCGACCTTCGCGAGCAATGCTTCCGCTTCTTCCACGGCCTCCGCGCGGCTGCGCTTTTGCACGCGCATCGGCCCTTCGATCAGGTTGTCGAGCACGGTCATGTGCGACCACAGATTGAAGTTCTGAAACACCATGCCGAGCTGCGAGCGGATGCGGTCGACCTGTTTGCGGTCGTCCGGCTGCAGCTTGCCGTCCTTGCGGCGTTTCATCTTCAGCGTTTCGCCCGCGAGCGCGACGCTGCCGTCGTCCGGTGTTTCGAGCAGATTCAGGCAGCGCAGGAACGTGCTCTTGCCCGAGCCGCTTGCGCCGAGAATCGAAATGACGTCGCCTTCATGCGCGTCGAGCGAAATGCCCTTCAAAACGTGATGGTCGCCGAACGACTTGTGAATGTTCTTGACCGACAGTGCAACGGGTGCCGTAGCGTTCATGAGATTCTCCTGGATGGGCCGTCAGGGTGCGGCACGACGTGCTTCGGTAGCGGGCGGAATCGCGCGCGGCGCAGCGTTCACGGGCGCTGCGCGCAGATGGCGCGACAGACGCCGTTCGAGCAAACCGAGCAGGCGCACGACGACAAAGTTCAGGAACAGATAGATCAGCGCAGCGCAGATGAACACTTCCGTGGTGCGGTACGTCTGCTGGATGATCTGCTGCGCGACGCCCGTCACTTCCCACACGGTGACGAGACTCGCGAGTGCCGTCGACTTGACGAGCAGCACGGCCTCCGTCGAATACGCGGGCAGACATTGGCGCAATGCAATCGGACCGATGATGCGGCGCAGAAGCGAAATGCCTGACAGGCCGATCGAATAACCCGCTTCGATCTGTCCGACGGGGACGGCCATCAGACCGCCGCGAATGATTTCCGCCGTGTAACCCGCCGTGCACAGCGCAAGCGACAGGACCGCGCAGACATACGGCTCGCGCAGCACGGGCCACATAAAGCTCTCGCGGATCACACCAAACTGGCCGAGTCCGTAGTAGACGAGAAACATCTGGATCAGCAGCGGCGAACCGCGAAACACCAGAATGTACGCACGCGCAAAGCGGTTCGGCAGCCAGTGCGGCGACACGCGCATCGTGACGATCACGAGCGACAGCAAACCGCCCAGCACCAGCGACGCGAAGAACAGACCCAGCGTGGTCGGCACGGCGCCGAGCAGTTGGCGCAGCGTGTCGAGCAAAAAGTCGAAATCGAAAGACATGTTGGCGCTCCGTCGTCAGTTACGCGCGAAGTTGCGCCGGAAGGATTTGCCCACGTGTGCTTCGGCACGGTTGAAGACGCGGTTCGAGATACCCGTCATCACCAGATACAGCGCGCCGCCCACGACGAAGAAGAGGAAATACTGGTGCGTCGAACTGGCGGCGATCTGGCTGACGCGCAGCAGTTCGGCAAGACCCGTCACCGAAATCAGCGCGGAGTCTTTCAGGCTCAGCTGCCACACGTTACCGATACCCGGCAGCGCGAAACGCAGCACCTGCGGAATCAGAATGCGGCGGGCCATCGTCATGGTCGGCATGCCGATCGAGCGCGCCGCTTCGAGTTCGCCTTTCGACACCGCGAGCACGGCCGAGCGATACACCTCCGCCTGATACGCGCCCGAGATCATGCCGACGGCCAGCGCGCCGATCACGAACGGCGGCACGCCGACGAAGCCTTCGGCGCCGAACCACTGGCCCACTGTGGTCACGAGCGTCGAGCCGCCGAAGTAGAACAGATAGATGACGAGCAGTTCAGGCACGCCTCGAAACACCGTCGTGTACAGATCGCCCAACACGCGCGCCGTACGAAAGCGCGACAGCTTAGCGGCCGCGATGATCGCGCCGAACACGGCGCCGACTGCGAGCGCCGCGAGCGTCAACGCGACGGTCATCAATGCTGCGAGCAGCAACACGCCGCCCCAGCCTTCCTGCCCGAAGCCGAGCGTCTCGATCAGAGCCATGGCTTACTCCTCATCCCTGCTTTCGTTGATTGACCTGCTTCGCTGAAACAGGTCGTCCGAGCAAGCGCGCGCCACTGCGGCGCGCGCATACGGCTATCGATCAAGGCGTGACGTCGGTCTTGAACCACTTGTCGGAGAGCTTCTTCACAGTGCCGTCCTTCAGCGCGTCGGCGATGGCCGTGTCGAACTTCGCCTTCAGGTCGGCGTCCTGCTTGCGGAACGCAAGGCCTTCGCCCGGACCCCAGATCGGGCCGCCGATCTTCGGTCCCGCCATCGAGATCTGCGCGGACTCTTTCTTGTCCGAGTTGGCGGCGTAGTACGTGACGTCGTCGAACGATGCGTCGATACGGCCGTTCGCCAGATCGAGATCGCGTTCCGGCGAGGTCTTGTACACGCGGATCGTCGCGATGTCCTTGAAGCCTTCGTTGATGAATTTAGTGTAGACCGTACCCGACTGGATGCCGATGGTCTTGCCCTTCAACTGCTTGCGCAGCGCGTCGACGGTCGGCTTGTCGGTCTTCGGGTCGCCCGTCAGCTTGACGACGGGTGCGCCCGGCGTTGCCTTCGGGATGACCTTCGTATCGGAGACGGCGAAGGTGGCCGGCGTCGCGGCATAGGGGCGCGAGAACGCGATGATCTTTTCACGCTCGGGCGTGATCGAGATCGCGTCCATCAAGACGTCGAACTTGCCTGCCTGCAGGCCGGGAATCATGCCGTCCCAGTCTTGTGCAACCAGGTTGCACTGCAGCTTGATGCGCTCGCACAGGTTGGCGACCAGTTCCGGCTCGAAGCCGCCCAGCTTGCCGCCCGGCAACGTGAGGTTCCACGGCGCGTAGCCGCCTTCCAGCGCGATCGTCACCGACTTCCATTCCTTCGCCTGCGCGGGCGCGCCAGCGAGCGCCACGGCGCCGAGGACCGCGCCCATCAATACTTTCGACAACATAGTGCGGCTTGCCTTGTTCACCTTCACGTCGAATCTCCTTTTCGTCTGAACGGGTCCCTTCGCTTGTCGCGTGCCGGACATGTATAGACAAGTCTGCATGAGGTCAAAAATGATCGCAACTGGAATTCTCAAAAATTATTGAATTCTTCGGGTAAGCCCTTATACAAAGGGATTCACGCGGGCTCGAACGACCGAACAAGAGGACCTTTTAGCCGCGCCACGCTGGTGCAGCTGACTAGACAGGTTGACGATTACGGTGCCGTCTTTGCACCGGATTGGCACCCAAAGCCGTGGGTAGGGAACCTTGCAGAAGCGAAAGCCAACTCTCGGGCAGCCGCGCCGTAGTCATACGTTGGTATGGCGGGCTGGAACCTTTGGCCTGATCCGCTCATCTGCGCAGCGGCATCGCGTCAGACAAGCGCATGACCTGGCAGTGTTTTCAGCATCCAGACGGTCATGCGACGCAACGTTAGTAGGTCCCGACTCGTTCGTATGTACGGCTGGAGCGCAGACCGTCATCGCACTACATTACATGCACCGCTGGCCGATCTGATGGCTGGCGCAGGAGCCGGACTACAAGGGCTGATCCAACCGGGCCCATCCGCTTCGCAACAAAAAGTTTGGCTTGCCGGGAATGAAAGTCGAAGTCGCCGTGTTTGCCTCTATGTAGCAAGCGACATCGAAACAGGTTTGACAGAAGGGCACGACCAGACAGCCGTACGACAGCAGTTGATGCAGAAGCTTTAACGACGTTTTCAAGCTCATTGGCCCGTTCGAATTGAACACAATTTGTTCAGGATGTCGAATCAATATTTTCGACATGCGAATGAGCCGGACGTTTAAACACACTCATTCTGGAGTTACATCATGAAGAAGATTTTTGTTTGCCTCGCAGTCGCAGCCGGCGCACTCGCCGCTCCCGCTCTGAGCTTCGCTCAATCGAATGGCCCCGTTACGCGCGCCGAAGTTCGTGCCGATCTCGTTCGCGTCGAACAGGCCGGCTATCAGCCGGGCCGCGGCGAGGACATCAACTACCCGTCCGACATCCAGGCTGCCGAAGCGAAGATCGCTGCGCAGGACAACCACAATCTGACGAACAACGCAGTTGGCGGCGTCGCGATGACGGGTACGTCGTCGTCGGGCAAGTCCTCGCGTTCCGCTTCGAACAGCAACGCGTGTGTCGGCCCCGTCAGCTACTGCAACATTTTCTTCGGCAGCTAAATGGCGCGCACATGACCCTGCGCCCCACTGTCAGGCGCAGGGTCGCGCCGCATCCCTTTCTGGTCTGTTTCCTGTTTCTGTTCCTGATTTACGGAGTCTCTTGTGAAAAGTTCGTTGCACGTAGCTGCGGCCCTTGCGTTGTCGACCGGTCTTCTCGCCTCTTCGGGCGCGATGGCGCAGGACGCCCAACCCGCGCACGCCCCCATCAAGAATATCGTTCTGGTTCATGGCGCCTGGGTGGACGGTTCGGGCTGGAAGCCCGTCTATGACATCCTCACCAAAGACGGCTATCACGTCACGCTAGTGCAGGAACCGCTGACCTCGCTCGACGACGACGTCGCAGCAACGAAGCGTGTCCTCGATCTGCAAAACGGCCCGACGATTCTCGTCGGCCACAGCTACGGCGGCTCGATCATTACGGAAGCAGGCGTCGATCCGCATGTGGTCGGTCTCGTGTATGTCGCAGCCCATGCGCCGAACGTCGGCGAAGACGAAGCCACGCTCGGCAAGGGCAAGCCCAGCTACACGTCGAAGCAGCCGGGCGCAATCGAAAAGACAGATGACGGCTATACGTATCTGAATCCGTCCGTGTTCCCGAAGGACTTCGCTGGGGATCTGCCGCTGAAGCAGGCGCAATTCGAAGCGCAATCGCAGATGCTGACGGCCGCGAAAGTGTTCTCGCAGCCGCTGACGGCTGCGGCCTGGACGACCAAGCCGAGCTGGGGCATCGTCGCGGGCAGCGACAAGATCATCAATCCCGATTTGGAGCGCTGGTACTACGAGCGCGCGCATAGCCACACGACGGTGATTCCGGGCGCGAGCCACTCGGTCTACGAATCGCGTCCGCAGCAGGTCGCGGCCGTGATCGAGGATGCCGCGAAGCACGCACAGCAGTAACCGTCGACGCTCACGCTAAACGCGAGCGCTGAATGCGAAGCGGCGCGCCCACAAGGCGCGCCGCGCGCGTATTGCAGCTCATCGAATCAGTTACCGAAATAGATATTGCATTGCGTACCAGTCGAGCAATTACGCGTAGACTGCATCGTTCTGCCCGACGAAGTGCGGGTATCCATCGCGCCGCCATACGACATATCCGTCGTCGCTTGCGCCGACGCATTCGCATTGTTCTGCATCGTGGCCTTCGATGCATCGCTGCTCTGTGCGATGTCATCGGCCATCGTCGCGGCAGGCATGGCCATCAGCAATGCGCCCGCCACGGGTAACGCCATCAGGATCTTCATGTCGAACTCCTTCCATGCAGACGAATCGCCACGCCCTGCATCACGATTCGCCGGACGCCCATCGACGCCTGCGCCATCCGCATCGTTTCGACCGATGCCCGCAAGCGTGAAATCGCGCGCAGCGGCCACCCGCGCCGCAACGTGCTTTTGTTCTATATGCGATTGATTGGCTCAAAGCCCCCGAGTCTGTCGGGCGGCGCAGCGCGGCGCGAAAACGCCGGTTTCTGATCGTTTGACTATCGGCTGCGCAGAGAGGTCCGCACTGCTGCTTCAGTTATAGACCTTTGCGACGAGACTGCAATGGCGCCTCGCTGCACTGCAACGCGGCGCGCATCGGCTGACGAGACGCGCCGCTTCGTCGTTTTGCGGCTATCAGCGCAAATTGGTCTTCACCAGTTCGACGATTTCGTCGCCGCGGCCGTTGAGAATCGCGCGCAGCATGTAAAGGCTGAAGCCCTTGGCCTGCGACAGCTCGATGGTCGGCGGCATGGCGAGTTCATGTTTGTCCGTGACGACGTCCACGAGCGCCGGGCCCTGATGCGCGAATGCCTGTTTCAGCGCGCCCTCCAGTTCTTCGGAATCCTCGACGCGAAGCGAAAAAATGCCCGCACCTTTCGCGATCTGCGCAAAATCGGTCTTGCTCAGGTCGACGTTCGTGTCGAGATAGCCGCCCGCTTTCAGTTCCATCGAAACGAAACCCAGCAGGCTGTTGTTGTACACGATGACCTTGATGGGCAGATCGAGCTGGCGCGCCGTGAGCAGATCGCCGAGCAGCATCGACAGTCCGCCGTCGCCCGATAGCGACACCACCAGCCGCCCCGGATGTGCCGCCTGCGCGCCGAGCGCCTGCGGCATCGCATTGGCCATCGAGCCATGATTGAACGAGCCGTGCAGCTGCCGCTTGCCGTTCATCGTCAGATAGCGCGCCGCCCAGAGTGTGGGCGTGCCGACGTCGGCCGTAAAGATTGCGTCATCGCTGGCGGCTTCGTCGATCATGCGCGTCAGATACTGCGGATGGATCGGCGCGCCGGGGTCGGAAGGCGTGGCGAGCTCGTCGAGATCGCGGCGCGCTTCTTCATAGTGCGCGGTGGCCATATCGACGAACGTGCGGTCGTCTTTGCGCTTGAGCTTCGGCAGCAGCGAGGCGACGGTCTCTTTCACGGTGCCGACGAGGCCCATCGCGAGCGGCGTGCGCTTGCCGAGCTGCGAGCCCTTCCAGTCGATCTGCACGACCTTTGCGTCGGGCGGATAGAACGGCCGGTAGGGAAAGTCGCAGCCAAGCAGCAGCAGCACGTCGCACGACATCATCGCGTGATAGCCCGAACTGAAGCCGATCAGCCCGGTCATGCCGACGTCGAACGGATTGTCGTACTCGATGAACTGCTTGCCGCGCAGCGCGTGGACGATCGGCGCGCCGAGCGTGTCGGCGAGTTTGACCACTTCGTCGTGGGCGCCCGCGACGCCGCTGCCGCACATGATCGTCACCGCTTCGCAGTCGTTGAGCATCGTCGCGAGTTTGGTGAGTTCGCTATCGGGCGGCAGGATCGCGGACGGCGCGGTCTGATTCCAGACGGGCGACAGCGACGGCCCTTCGCTCAAAGCGATATCGCCGGGCAGCACGATCACGGCGACGCCGCGTTGCTCGATTGCGGTGCGCATGGCGCGTTCGAGCACGCGGGGGAACTGTGAAGCGTTCACTATCAGTTCGGCGAAGTGGCTGCACTCCTTGAAGATTTCAGTGGGGTGCGTTTCCTGGAAGTAGCCGAGGCCGATTTCCGTCGATGGAATGTGCGCGGCGATCGCGAGGACAGGTTGCTGGTTGCGGTGGCAGTCGTATAGGCCGTTGATCAGGTGCAGGTTGCCTGGGCCGCAGCTGCCCGCGCAGACGGCGAGCTGGCCGGTCGATGCGGCGTCGGCGCCTGCTGCGAAGGCGGCTGCTTCTTCATGACGCGTGTGCATCCAGCGGATCGAGCCGACCTGGTCAAGGCTGAACGCCAGGCCGTTCAAACTGTCGCCTGTGACGCCCCATATGCGCTTTACGCCTGCGGCGGCTAGGGTTTTTGCAAGGTAATCCGCGATTGTGGTCTTTGCCATGAGCGTTCCTTGAAATGGGTTTTTGGGGGTTTTTTCGTCTGCGACGCTGGGTGGTTTGCTTTGGCTTTTGCGCTGGTATCCGCGTTACGGTGTTTGCCCTTGCGCTGGCATCCGCGTATTGCCTTCGTGCTTCAAGCGTCGCCCCTGTGCGGGTATTCGTTTGGCGCCTTCGCGGCGCGAGCGTTGCTGTTGTGTGCTTGCCTCTGCGCTGGCATCCGCGTTATGGTGTTTGCCGTTCAAGCGTCGCCCCTGTGCGGGGCGGCACCTACTTTTCTTTGCCGCCGCAAAGAAAAGTAGGCAAAAGAAAGCGGCTAACACCGCCAGCACTTGTGTTTGCCTGAGGGCCCCCAAATGGTCCTACGCTTCACACGGCAATCACGTGACCCATGTTCGTTGCCAACGCTCTTGCGGTGCGCCTCACCCGCTTCATGCGCCCGCGTCGCCACATGCCGCGCCAGATAATCCACTGCCGCCCAGGTGGCAAACTGTGTGTAGGTCGTAGCACCACACACGCCTCACTTCGGACCGATAGCGCATGCGTCCCACCCTGTAAGAGCGCCAAGCTATACGACGCGACAACCTACACACAGTTTGCCACCTGGGCGGCACATACCATCCGCTGCCGCTTGCCCGAGTACGGGTATTCGAAGCGGGTGAGGCGTTCATTCGAAGCGCTGGCAACGAGCACCAACCAGGGCACTGCCGTGTGAAGCGTGGGACCGTCTGGGGGCCCTCAGGCAAAAACAAGAACTGGCGGTGTTAGCCGCTTTCTTTTGCCTACTTTTCTTTGCGGCGGCAAAGAAAAGTAGGTGCCGCCCCGCACAGGGGCGACGCTTGAAGCACGAAGGCAATACGCGGATGCCAGCGCATTCACAAGCAAACCAAACCGGATGCCACCGCAAAGCACAGCGAACCACCCAGCGTCGCAGACAAACAAAATCACCACACATACGGCACAAACCGATACCGAACCCGCGCAACATATTCAGCATAGCCAGCGAGTTGCGCGCACAACATCCGCTCCTCGAGCACTGCGCGATAAGCAAGCCCAACGACCAGCAGCGGCACGCAAGCAAGCCCCCAAAAAGAGCCCAGCAACAACGGCGTGCCGAACAGAAACAAAATAGCCCACGCATACATCGGATGCCGCACATACGCATACGGCCCGCTATCGCTAACCTTATGCCCACGCTCGGCCATAATCTTCACAACAGGCGCCGCATAGCTATTGGCACGAAAAACCGACCGCATAGCAATCATGCTAACCAGAATAGCAAGCACGCCCACAACCTGCAGCGATGGGTGCATCGACGACCAATAAAACCGCCGCGCATCGAATCCCATCAGCACGAGCCACCCGCACCACGCAATGGCAACGCACACCATGAAGAACTTGTCCCAAGCGCCCTGCCCGCGTTGAATGAAGGAACCAAGCCGCTCCGCAAGCAACGCCGGATCGTGGCGCGCGAGCCACACCCCGACCCACAGCCCCAGCGCGCCCATTTCGAACAGATAACACCACGCCCCCGGCCACGCGAGCGTGCCCGCCGCGCCGAACAGCACGGCGCCCATGCCCGCAAGCCACAACACCGTCTGGACGATCAGCCGCGCGATCATCACGCTCGACCTATGAAGGCGCGCCTTCCGTCGACACGCGCCGGTAAATATCCGCGACATCGATATCGCCAAGCTCGATCAGGAACGTGTCCCGCAAGCATATTTCAAGCTCGTGCGCGCTTTCGATCCGGCGCTCGATCGCTTCGCCGTCTATCGAACGCGCGGTAAGACAGTCGTTGAACAGCGTCAGCCGCCCTTCCGGTGTCACGCGGCATACGACGAGACTCGTCGTGAAGAACGACGTGGGATGCGTCGACGTGTACCAGTTCGATACCTCGTAATCGATCCATTCCGCGCGTTGCAGGTCGAAACGATACGTCTTGAGCCACGTTTCGCCCGATTGCACCTCGAGATCGAACGCGCCCTGCGACGCATCGACGAGACGGAATGGCTCGTGTGCGGTCTGTTGCGCGACGCCCGTTTGCAGCCGCAACGGCGAGGTCAATGTGACGGCGCCAAAACCGACGTCGGCGATCCACGGCTGATCGTCGACAGTCACGCGCAGCAGCATGTGCGTGCGCGGCGTGATCGCGTCCGGTTCGCGGCCCCACAGCACGCGGGCGATCATCGGCGTCACGTCGAAGCCGAGTTGCATTAGCACATGCGCGAACAGCCCGTTTTGCTCGAAACAATAGCCGCCGCGCCGCCGCTCGATCAGCTTGTCGACAACGGCAGGCAGATCCAGATCGACGCGGCGGCCCGTCAGCGGATCGAGGTTTTCGAATGGGATCGACAGCGGATGGAGGCGTTGCAGCTCGCGCAACACATCGAGCGTCGCGGCCTGCGGCCCCGTATAGCCGATACGCCTGAAATAGCGGTCGAGATCAAGAGTGCTGGACATCCGGTGCTCCTGGTTAGCGTGGGTGGCGTTGCCGCTGGTTACCTGCTTGTATGCGCGCTGTAGGGATCAGCGACAGCGTACCGTCATTGATCCGCGCCGTGCGCGAAGCCCTCATATGCGAAGGCCCATTTACGAACGGTCGAACGGATGCGCGCCGATCATCGCATCGCGCGCGGCGACGCATGAAGGATTGCAAGACGCTGCAATGCATCACGCGTCGCCTGAGGATCATGAACGCTCGTCAGAAACCTTTGAGCGCCGAGGTCGCAATGGACGGCACGCTGATGCCATGGCTCGACGCGAACTGCACAGCTGCGCTCAGCGTCGACGCGAGCGACTGCAACTGCCCCGGCGCGGACTGCGCGATATACGACGCGGCCTGCGCCGTCTGAGGATTCATGCCCGCTTGCAGCAACGACGACGGATTCATCTGCCCGACGCTGCCGAGACTCGACTGCAGGCTCGAATACTGGCTCACGCCCTGGCCGAGCGATGCGAGGCCGTTGGTGAACGCCTGCTTGTCGACGGGCGTCGACGGGTCCGACGCGCGGCTCGTGAACGCCTGCGTGAGCGTCTGCGATAACGACTGCTGCGTGCTGCCTACCTGCGACAACTGGCTAACCGATGGCGTGCCGCCGCTCAACAGTCCGGATGCCTGCTTCGCCTGGTTCGCCGCGCCCGAGAGTCCCATCGCCGATGCGAGGCTCGACTGACCGCTCAACACCTGCTGGTTGGCGCCGACGTAGGTCTGCAGCAATTGCCCGATCCCGCCCGACGAAGCGGCCACGCCCGCATTGCCCGACGAATTGCCGCCGCCGATGCCGAATTGCTGAAGGTTCAGTTGCGCAAAGCTCGCGCTGCTCACGAACAGGCCGGTGGCGAGTAGCGCGGCGCAGAGAGTACGTGTTTTCATGGCTGGCCCTCCTGTCATGTGTCTGATGTGTGACGTTCGTCTCGACTTGGTGCTTCGTTTGTGTCCGTTCGACACACGCGCAAGGCACGCGTTCGCGCTTTCGTCAGATGTCATGATGCACGGCAAAACGCGGGCCTGCGTTTTCAACAACTCCGTCAATGCGCGTGCGGTAGCCGTCGCCAGCATACGGTGTAAGCGCGGCATGCAAGCCAGGCGTCACGCCCTCGCTCGCGCTTCGCGCGCTTCGCGCGCTTCCCGCGTCTCGCGCGGCGACCCGCGCACCGACAGGTCCTGCATCATCTGCGCGGCGAAATAGTCGCAGGTCGGACGATCCGATTTCGCGCTGCGCGCGACGACGATGTCGAGCGGTTCGATCGCGGGCAGACCTTGCTCGGCGCCAAGAATCGCGAGCCGCGACGGCACGCTGCAGCGCGCGAGCGCGATCACGGAAAGCCCCGCATCGACCGTCGCAACGAGGCCGCTCAGGCTCGCGCTGCTGTACGCGGCGCGATACCGGATACGCGCACGGTCGAGCGCCGCGAGCGTATTCGAACGCGCGACGCAGCCGGGCTCGTACAGCCCGACTGGCAACGGCGACACGTTCAGCACGGACGTATCTTCGGATGCTCCCACCCACACCATCGGCTCGCTGCGCACGAATTCGCCGCGCAATTTACGGTCGCGCGTGACGAACGCGAGGTCGATCTTGTTGTCCGCGAGCATCGGCGCGAGCGCGGTGCTCTGCGCGCAGACGATCTCGATCTCCACATGCGGATACAGGTTCGAGAACCGCCGCAACACGGGCGACAGCAGCGACGACACGTAATCGTCCGGCGCGCCGAGCACGACGCGCCCCGTCACCTCGGGCCGCACGATGGCCGACCACGCTTCTTCGTGCAGATCGATCACGCGCCGCGCATATTCGAGCAGCGTATTGCCGGGCCGCGTCAGCGACAGGTTGCGCGTATCGCGAGCAAAAAGCGTCGTGCCGAGCATTCGCTCGAGCCGCTTGATCTGCATGCTGACGGCTGCCTGCGAGCGATGCACGGTGACAGCCGCTTTCGTGAAACTGCCCGCTTCGACGACGGCGACGAAGGTGCGCAGCAGATCGACATCGAACTCGGGGTGCATGATTTATCAATCCGGCTTATGGAATTTCTCAATTTTATTCGTTTGCCACGATAAGGCAACGGATCGATACTCGGATGCATTCAACGCGATCGAGGGATTTACTGCCATGTCTTTGTCGTCGGTATCGTCGATATCGCTCAGCCGAAGCCAGCAAGGCGCGCTCACGCTTGCGAGCGGTGGCCTGCTGATGGGCACGATTGGCGTGTTCGTCGAGGAAGCGCGGCTCGGCGCGCTGACGTTGGTGTTCTTTCGCTGCCTGTTCGGGTTTCTGTCGCTTGCTGCGTATTGCGCATATAAGGGCTACTTCGCGCGCCGTTACTTCACGCGACGTACGGTGCTGCTCGCGACGCTTTCTGGCGTGCTGATGGTGACGCAATGGGTCGGCTTCTTCGATGCGATTCATCGCACGAGTATCGCGGTGGCGACCGTCGTGTTTCATGTGCAGCCGTTCTGGGTCGTGTTGATTGGCGCTGCGCTGTTTAATGAGCGGCTGGGTATCGACCGGTTGGGGTGGATCGCGACGGCGTTCGTCGGGCTTGTGCTTGCCTCGGGCGTCGCGGGAGCGGGGTCATTGCAGGGACATTCGAGCTATCTGATCGGGATTGGCGAGGCGCTCGCCGGTTCCGTGCTCTATGCGAGTGTTACGCTCATTGCCAAGAGTCTTGGCGATCTGCGGCCGCATCTGCTGACGCTTGCGCAATGTGCTGTTGGTGTCGTGTGCTTGCCGTTTATTGCGCCGCTGGGCGCGGAGCATATCGCACCGATGCAGTGGTTCTGGTTGATCGGGATGGGTGTGTTGCACACGGGGCTTTCTTATGTGCTGATCTATGGCGCGCTGCCGAAGCTCTCGACGCCTGTGATTGCGGTTCTGCTGTTCGTGTATCCGCTGACGGCGATTGCCGTCGATGCAATTGTTTATGGGCGTGCGCTTGGTGTTTCGCAGATGGGTGGGATGGTGTTGATTGTTGTTGCCAGTCTTGGCGTTAATCTTGGGTGGCCGTTGGTGTCGGTTTTGCGCTTGCGCGCGAGTTAGTGGTTTTTTGTCTGCGACGCTTGGGGGTTTGCTTTGTGTATGCGCTGGCATCCGCGCTATGCCTTCGTGCTTCACGCGTCGACCTGTGCGGGCATTCGTTTGGCGCCTTCGCGGCGCGGGCGTTGCGGTTGTGTACTTGCCTCTGCGCTGGCATCCGCGATTTGCCTTCGTGCTTCAGGCGTCGCCCCTGTGCGGGGCGGCACCTACTTTTCTTTGCCGCCGCAAAGAAAAGTAGGCAAAAGAAAGCGGCTAACACCGCTAATTCTTGTTCTTGCCTGAGGGCCCCCAGAGGTTCTTACGCTTCGCACGGCAACCACGTGACCCACGTTCGTTGCCAGCGCTCTTGCGGTGCGCCTCACCCGCTTCACGCACCCGCGCTTCACCATGCCGTGCCAGATATTCCACGGCCGCCCAGGTGGCAAACTGTGTGTAGGCCGTAGCGCTACACACGCCTCACTCCGGACCGATAGCGCATGCGTTCCACCCTGTAAGAGCGCTACCCTATACGACGCGACAACCTACACACAGTTTGCCACCTGGGCGGCACATACCATTCGCTGACGCCTGCCCGAGTACGGGTATCCGAAGCGGGTGAGGCGTTCATTCGAAGCGCTGGCAACGAGCACCAACCAGGGCACTGCCGTGTGAAGCGTGGGACCGTCTGGGGGCCCTCAGGCAAAAACAAGAACTGGCGGTGTTAGCCGCTTTCTTTTGCCTACTTTTCTTTGCGGCGGCAAAGAAAAGTAGGTGCCGCCCCGCACAGGGGCGACGCTTGAAGCACGAAGGCATGACGCGGATGCCAGCGCATACACAAAGCAAACCACCCAGCGTCGCAGACAACCAAAAAACCAGCGCGAAGGCGGTACGCGGATGCCAGCGAAAAGGCAAAACAAACCAAACCGCCCGCGCAGCGAAGCCGCCCCGCATCACTGCGGCAAAACCTCCCCTTTGGTCTCCTTGGCAAACGGAATCACAACCAAACCGACAACAAACGCAAGTGCCGTCAGCGCAACAGGCACACCAAGCGTATGCATACTGAGCACAGCCGCTCCAAGCAGAAAATTCACCCCAGCCCCGACAAACCGCCCAAACGAAGTACAAAAAGCAAAAGCCGTCGCGCGAACACGAGTTTCAAACAGTTCAGGCAGCCACAGGCTAAACAGCGCAAAATTCCCACCAAAGAACCCAAGCACAAACAGCCAGGCAATAAACGGTGCCAACCCGTTAGGCAAATAAAAAGCCCACCCGAAGCTGCCAACAATAGCCACCGCCATCCCGGCAAAATACACAGCAAGCGTCTTCTTGCGCCCAAACCGCTCAGCAAGCGGCGGCAACGCAAGACACCCAAGAATCGTCCCGATCGACAGCAACCCCGTCGCGATCGAAGCCATCTTCAATGCTTCAGGCCTTGCCATGCCAGCCCGCGTCGCGAGTTGAATCACCGCCGACGGCTCATACACCGCCCCCGCCCACAACCCAATAATCGCGATGGTCAACAGCGCACACATGACCCAAGTACGTCGCCGATACGTCGGCCCAAAAATCTCGCGCATCGGGCTCACGCGCACTGCGTCGCGCGATTCGGCCCGTTGCCATTTGTCCGACTCCTTCACCCGCGTGAGAATCATGATCGCGACAACCACGGGCACGGCGCCCGTCAAAAACATCGCGCGCCAGCCGAAGTGCACGCCAATCGTGTAGTTCAGCGCGGCAGCCAGGAAAAATCCCGCGTAGTAGCCCGTCTGCAGATAGCCCGCGCCCATCTTGCGGCGATCCTCAGGCCACGCCTCGGCGACATAGGTCCCCGCCAGCGCCCATTCGCCACCAATGCCCACGCCGGCAATGAAGCGATAAATGCCCAACTCCCACACGTTATGCGCCGTCGCCGACAGCCCGGTGAAGATCGCGAACGTGAAGATCGTGCCCGCCAGCACTTTCGTGCGGCCGAAACGGTCCGCGAGCGGCCCCCAGATGAACGACAGCCCCCAACCCACCAGGAAGAGCGCAAACAGAATCGAGCCAGCAAGCCCGACATTCGCGGGCGTCGCCGCATAGCCCGAGCGCGGCAGCAACTCCGTCAGCGCCGGCGTCAGCACCAGCGCATAAATGAACGAGTCCATGCCGTCCAGCGTCCAGCCCGCCCACGCGCCCCAAAAACCAGCGATCTGCGACCGGTTGAGCGGCGTCTTGTGCCGCACGGCCCCCGCACGGTCCGACATCGAAGAATTCAACATGCTCCTGCTCCTCCATGTACTACGGTTGGATTGGGTGACCGTCACGGCACAACGGCTCCGCTGCATGCGGGCCGCCGCATGCGCGAGAGGCGCCGCGCGTCAGCGCCGTGCCTTTATGAAAACCCCGGGTTTGCCCGCTAGAAATTCGCCGTTTTTATATATAATATTTGATGTCATGAACAACGCAACCGGTGGTTTTCCCCTGGACAGCGCCCCGCGCGTCCCCTTGCTGCCCGCGCATGAGCCGCGGCCCAGCACTTCGCGTGTGATCGCGGAGGCGCTGCGCACGGCAATCGTCGAAGGCACGCTTCAGCCTGGCGCGCCGCTGCGGCAGGACGCGATCGCGCGGCACTTCTCGGTCAGCGCAATTCCCGTGCGCGAAGCGCTGCGTCAGCTGGAAAGTGAAGGCTGGGTGAAAGTCGAGCTGAACAAGGGCGCAAGCGTCGCGCGGCTCACGCCTGCTGAGGCGCGCGAGATCTATGAGATCCGCTCGGCGCTCGAAAGCCTCGCTATCACGCTGGCGATTCCGAATCACACGCCCGCTTCGCTGCGCGAAGCGGTGGCGCTTTGCAAAGCCGCCGAGAGCGAACCGGACCCTACCCTCTACGTGGCCCGCAACGAAGCGTTCCACACAGCCTTGTACGCGCCCGCCAACCGCCCTCAGCTCGCGGAGATGATCGCGGCGCTGCATCGGCGCGGTGAGCGCTATCTGAGACTGAAATTCGGCTTGCCCGCTTACAAGGGCGAGTCCGATGCCGAACACCTGGACATCCTTGCCGCCGTCGAGCGCAAGGACATCGCCGCCGCCCAATCGCTCATCTCCGCTCACCTGCTGGGCACGGGCGAACTGGTCTATCGTTTCTTGACGGAACGCGCGCAGGCGGAAGCCGCCGCGGCCACCCCGCGCAGAAAGCGCGGGAGGCCCGCGCGCACTCCAACCACTATCGGGAGTTGAAGCACCGATGAATCAGCGAATCGAATCAGCCAAGCACGAATTGGCACAGTCAACGGGAGCGCCCGCAGGGTCATCTGCAGCGCGTTCCTGGACCACCAAACGTGACGAGAAGCGGCGCAGGCTCGCCGCGATCGAGCCATGGCTCGAAGACGGCATCCTTCCCGCGCACCGCATCGTCGATGCGCTCGAAACGCTGATCCGCCCCGGCGATCGCGTCGCGCTCGAAGGCGACAACCAGAAGCAGGCGGACTTTCTGTCGCGCTCGTTCGCCAAGGTCGATCCGCAGAAAGTGCACGACGTGCACCTGCTGATTTCGAGCATCAGCCGCCCGGAGCATCTGACGCTCTTTGAAAGGAACATTGCGCACAAGGTCGATTTCGCGTTCGCGGGTCCGCAGAGCCTGCGCGTCGCGCAACTGCTCGAAGACGGCCAGCTCGAAATCGGTGCGATCTACACCTACGTCGAACTGTATGCACGCATGTTCGTCGACCTCACGCCGAACGTCGCGCTGCTGTGCGCGGAAAAAGCCGACCGGCACGGCAATCTCTATACCGGCCCAAACACGGAAGACACGCCGACCATCGCCGAAGCCGCCGCGTTCCGCCATGGCATCGTGATCGTGCAGGTCAACGAGATCGTCGATGAACTGCCGCGCGTCGATATTCCCGGGTCGTGGGTCGACGTGGTCGTCGAAGCCGACCGCCCGTTCGCCGTCGAGCCGCTCTTCACGCGCGATCCGCGCCATATCGGCGATTTGCAGGTGCTCACGGCGATGATGGTCATCAAGGGCATCTACGAGCCGTACGGCGTGACGTCGCTGAATCACGGCATCGGTTTCGACACGGCCGCCATCGAGCTGCTGCTGCCCACTTACGGCGAATCGCTCGGACTGAAGGGCAAGATCTGCCGCAACTGGACGCTCAATCCGCATCCCACGTTGATTCCCGCCATCGAATCGGGTTGGGTCGAAAGCGTGCATTGCTTCGGCAGCGAAGTCGGCATGGAGGGGTATGTCGAAGCGCGCCCCGACGTGTTCTTCACGGGCAGCGACGGCACGCTGCGCTCGAACCGCGTGCTGTGCCAGCTGGCCGGGCAATACGGCGTCGATCTGTTCATCGGCTCGACGCTGCAGATAGACGGCGATGCGAATTCGTCGACGGTCACGCGCGGGCGTCTGGCGGGCTTCGGCGGCGCGCCGAACATGGGTCACGATCCGCGCGGCCGCCGTCATTCGAGCGAAGCCTGGCTCAAGCTGCTGAAAGACGAAGGCCCCGTGTCGCGCGGCAAGAAACTCGTCGTGCAACTGGCTGAAACCTACAAGAAAGGCGGCGAGCCGACTTTCGTCGATGAACTCGATGCCGTCGCCGTCGGCGCGAAAAGCGGTATGCCCATCGCACCCGTGATGATCTACGGCGATGACGTCAGCCACGTCGTGACGGAAGAAGGTATCGCGCATCTGCACAAGGCCGAAGGCGTCGAAGAGCGGCGCGCGGCTGTCGCAGCCGTCGCCGGCGTGACGCCGATAGGCTTACGCGCGAAGCCCGAAAAGACGGCGGAATTGCGCCGCCGGGGCATCGTCGCGTATCCGGAAGATCTCGGCATCCGACGCGGCGAAGCGAAGCGGTCGCTGCTCGCGGCGCGCAGCATCGACGATCTCGTCACCTGGTCGGGCGGGCTCTATACGCCGCCGGCACGTTTCCGCAGCTGGTGATGCGATGGCCTTGCAATACGCTATCCCGCTCGATGCGGGCACGCTTCAGCGTGCCAACGCCCGCTGCCTGCCTCGCGTCGATGCCGCGCCGTGCGATGCCACGCTCGCGCGATTCGCGGTCGAGTCGCTGATCGAAGAAGCGCAACTGACGCCGAAACCCGCGCTCGTCGATGGACGCGGCAGCGGCGCGCATCGCGATCTGAACTTGCCGCTGATGCTGCGCTCCGCACGCTCGCTCGAACCGAGTTTCGCGGCGCTGGCGCGCACATCGCGCGGCCGCCTGCCGTCTGCGACGCTGCGTGCAGAGCTTGCGCAGATCGGACGCGCGGGTGAACTGGACATGATGCGCGCGACGAACGGCAGCAATGCGCATCGCGGCGCGATCTGGGTTGTCGGCCTGCTGGTCGCGGGCGCGGCCATCGTTGCCGACGATGACGACAACGCTTTGCGCGAACTGTTGCCGTATGAGCGCACGCACTCGCACGCCGCGCGCGTCTGTGAACTCGGCGCGCAGATCGCGTGTTTTCCCGACCGCTTCGCCGCGCCCGTCGACAGTCACGGCGAGCGCGTGCGTCAACGGTTCAACGTCGGCGGCGCGCGTCAGGAAGCGCAGGACGGTTTCCCGCACGTGATCGGCATCGGTCTGCCCGCGTTGCGCGCGGCGCGCTCGACAGGTATCGGCGAAAACGCCGCGCGTGTCGACACGCTGCTCGCGATCATGGCCGCGCTCGACGATACGTGCCTCCTGCATCGCGCCGGTCTCGCCGGTCTGCATGCGGGGCAACGCGGCGCGCGCGCCGTGCTCGCGGCGGGCGGCGTCACGACGGCGGCGGGACGCGCCGCGTTCGACGCGCTCGAATCCGGGCTGCTTTCGCTCAACGCTTCTCCTGGCGGCGCAGCCGATCTGCTCGCCGCCACCCTCTTCATCGACAAGCTGGCGCGTCACGCCCCAGCGGGAGCTGAAAACTGATGGAACAGATGACTTTCGACTATCCGGCGCAACGTGCGATCACGACGCGCTCGCATGTGGGCGTGGTCGGTTCGGGCGATCTCGAAGTGCTGCTGTCGCCCGCCGACGCACTGAAGGCAACCGTGACCGTGCGCACCAGCGTCGACGGCTACGGGCACATCTGGAAGAGCGTGCTCGACCGCTTCTTCACGCGCTACGACGGCGCGGCGCAGATCGAGATCAACGACTTCGGCGCGACGCCGGGCGTGGTGGCGCTGCGTCTCGCAGAGGCCATCGAAGCGGCAGACGAAGGAGCAAGCTCATGAGCACGGTGACGATACAAAACCCACCGTCGATGCCGGTGCTGCGCGACAGCTTCATCGAGCTGACGGCACGCGAGCGCGCCCGCGCGCTCCTCGACGCAGGCACGTTCCGCGAACTGCTCGGTCCGTTCGACCACATCGAATCGCCGTGGCTGCCGTTGCAAGGCATCGTCTGCCAGGCCGACGACGGCGCGGTGATCGCGCGTGGCACGATCGACGGCCAGCCGGCCGTGATCGCCGCGATCGAGTCGGCGTTCCAGGGCGGCAGCATCGGCGAAGTGTCGGGCAGCAAGATCGCCGCGGCGCTGGAACTCGCACTGCGCGATTGCGAGCGCGGCAGGATCGTGCGGCCCGTCGTGCTGTTCGAAACAGGCGGCGTGCGCTTGCAGGAAGCGAATCTGGGGCTGGCCGTGATCGCGGAGATGCAGGCGGCGATCGTCGCGTTGCGGCGATACGTGCCCGTGGTCGGCGTGATCGCGGGTATGGTCGGCTGCTTCGGTGGCATGTCGCTCGCGGCCGGGCTGTGCTCGTATCTGGTCGCGACGAAACAGGGACGCCTCGGCATGAACGGCCCCGAAGTGATCGAACAGGAAGCCGGCATCGAGGAACTCGATTCGAGCGACCGGCGACGCGTGTGGCAGATGATCGGCGGCGAGCAGCGCACGGCGACGGGACTCGCCGACGCGCTCGTCGACGACGATGCGCACGCCGTGCAGGCGGCGGTTCGTGATGCGTTCGCGCGCGGCGTGCCGGCGGCGCATCGCACCGAACAGGTGGCTGAATATCTGGAGCGGCTCGCGCGCATCGATCCCGCGAACGTCACGCCCGAAACGATGCGCGATGTGTTCAAGCCAAACGAAGCGGCTACGCCGCGCAAGGAGCAATGATGAGCGATACGTTACTGACACGCGGCATGCGCTGGTTCAAGGCGCTTGCGGGCGACACGTCGACGGCCGCGCCCGTCTGGTCCGGCGAGGCGCCGCTTGGCAACGAGATGGCGACCTTCTTCTCCGTCGTCCCCGACCCCGACAACCGCTTTCCGCGCGCGCGCGACAACGTCGTCGGACTCGAACAGGGCTGGAAGCTTGCGCAAGCGGTGCGTGAAGCCGTGGCGCGCGATGCGTCGTCGGAACACAAGCGCCCTATCGTCGCGATCGTCGATGTGAAAAGCCAGGCGTATGGGTATCGCGAAGAGACGCTCGGCATTCATCTCGCGTGTGCATCGGCCGTCGATGCGTATGCGAGCGCGCGCGACGCCGGGCATCCTGTGGTTGCGCTGATCGTCGGTCCCGCGATGTCGGGTGCGTTCCTCGCGCACGGCTATCAGGCGAACCGGATCGTCGCGCTCGATGCGCCCGGCACGCTGGTGCACGCGATGGGCAAGGAAGCCGCCGCGCGCGTCACGCGTCGCACGGTCGAAGACCTCGACAAACTCGGCGAAACGATCACACCGATGTCGTACACGATGGCGTCGTTCGCGAAGCTCGGGCTGCTCGACACGCTGATCGAAGGCGTCGATGCTGATGAGCCGACCCCGGCGCAAATCGAAAGCGTGCGCGGCGTGCTCGCGGAAGCGGCCAGGAGCGCACGCTCGGATACGCGTGGGCTGTCGCGGCGGCTGGAGTCAGATGCGGCGAAGAAGACGCGCGCTGCGTCGATTGAAGTGCGGCGGCGGCTCGCTGAACAGTGGGATGCTGCGTGATGCGAGTCTGCGCGGCCGCGCCGTTTGCGCCAAAAGACGCGCTCGTTGCTGACGATCTGCGCTGGCAAGCGCACGACATCGTGCGCTTGCAGCGACTCGAATCGTTCGATAACGAACCGGCGTGGGTTCGCGCTGCGTTCGCGCGCGCGCCGTTCGCTGTCGTGCGACGGGCGCAGGCGGCGGCAGGATTGATCGCCGTCGGACTGCGCGGCGCGGCGCGCAATGAGCGGTATGGAACGTGGGCGCGTAGTGATGATATTGAGGCTGTTTTCAGGCCTGAGGCGCTCTCGTCGACGCCTTGTGCGCTTGCTGCGGATCGTGCTGGTTTGCCCGTTTTCGTCGCGCTGGATGTGCTGCGACGCGATACGTCGTGCTTTGGTTCGCTCGCCTGGGGACCAACAGGAAGCGTCGGTTTCGAACTTGCATCCGGCAAGCCAACCGCCACCGCGACCAGCGACCTCGATTTATTGATACGTATGCCGAATCATTTACCACGCGACGAAGCGCAACGCATCCAGGCAAAGCTCGACGAGCAAGCGGCACGTGCAGGCATCCGCATCGACGCGCAACTCGAAACGCCCGCAGGCGGCGTCGCCCTCGCCGAATACGCGTCTGGAAAAGCTCGCGTAATGGCGCGGCATGCGAGCGGTCCACGGCTCGTCGTCGACCCTTGGGCGCTGTAATGCTCGCTTACCTTTTCCCCGGCCAGGGCGCGCAAAACGAAGGTTTCCTGCATCGCCTCGGCACGCATGCAGCCATTCAGACAACGCTCGACGAAGCGTCCGACGTGCTCGACGTCGACGTGTTCACACTCGACACCCAAACAGCGCTCGAATCGACCGTAGCCGTGCAGACGGGCTTGCTGATCGCAGGCGTCGCAATACAGCGCGCGCTCGCGGCCGAAGGTCTGGCGCCCGAACTGAGCGCAGGTTTGTCGGTGGGCGCGTATGCAGCCGCCGTCACCTGCGGCGCGATCGAATTCGCGGACGCGCTGCTGATGGTGCACAAGCGCGCCGAACTGATGGAAACCGCGTATCCGCGTGGCTATGGCCTGTCTGCGATTGCCGGGCTGACCGAACACCAAATCGAACGGCTTGCCGATGCGCAGGCGCGCGACGCCGCGGCACGCGTCTACGTCGGCAATGTGAACGCGCCGCGTCAGATCGTCGTGGCCGGCTCGGACGCTGCGCTCGATGCATTCAACGAGCGAGCGCTAGCGGCAGGCGCGCGCAAGGCGACGCGGCTCGCCGTCAGCGTGCCGTCGCATTGCGAACTGCTCGCGGCAGCCGCCGACGCGCTGACGGACTATGCGCGCAACGTCCCGTTTCGCGCGCCGTCGAGCGGCTATATCGGCAATCGCGGCGGCCGCGCGTTGTATACGGCGGATGCCGTGCGCGAGGATCTCGCCACGAACATGCGCTACACGGTCCGCTGGTTCGACGCGCTGACCGTGATGATCGAAATGGGCGCAAAGGTGTTCGTCGAAGCCCCGCCCGGCCAGGTACTGACCGATATCGTCCGCGAGCAGTATCCGGACACGGCCGCGATCGCAGCGAGCACGCTGCCCTTCGAGCGGCTCGCGCCAACTATCCAGCGCCGCCTCGAATCGACCGCCTGAAACCGATTCCTTATGCGCATAAATTTTTTAAAGTTTTTAATGCGCGTGTAGCACGCGCATGCGCGACTAGCGTCCGGGCGTCACGAAGCGGAAGGTCAGGTTCACGCGTTCGCCCTGCACTTTCAGCTCTTTCGGCACGCGATGCCGCCATTCGGCCTGTGTCCGTCCGCGCATCACGAGGAGGCTGCCGCCCTTCAGCTGATACGACTCCACGACGTGCGTCTTGTTGTGCTGCAGATCGAAGCGTCGCGTCGCGCCGAGGCTGACGGACGCGATCACCGGCTCCTTGCCGAGTTCGGGCTCATGGTCCGCGTGCCAGCCCATGCTGTCCGCGCCGCTGCGATAGCGGTTGAGCAGCACGCTATTGAACGGCGCGCCGCAAGTTGCTTCGACGGCGGCTTTCAGCTCCGCGACGGCGGGCGTCCACGGCGACGGCACGTTGCGGATACCCGAGTAAACATAGACGGCATCGGGCTCGCCCTGCCACGCGGTCAGGCGCGGCAACGGCACGCGGCCGACGGGCGTGAACATCGAATCCTGCTGCCAGGCGACTTCGTCGACGATGCGCGCGAGCACCGCAGCGGCGGCATCGGGCGCTAGCCAGTCGGGGAACCACGCCACATCGGGCGTCGGCACATCGTCGAACAGATCGGCGGACATTGCGTTGCAATCGCGAGCGCACAACACCGGATAGCGCGCGCGAAACCTCTCTTCACAGGAAACAGCGGGTATTATCGAACGCACCGCGGCGGCGGGTCATCCGCACAGCTTGCGCTTTCATTCGACTTTTCGTCATTCAACCCATCATCATGATTCTTTCCGACGACGCTCTCGATCAACTATTCCGCACCGCACGCACGCACAACGGCTGGCAGCCGCGGCCCGTCGACGATGCGCTTCTCAGGCAACTGGTCGACCTCGTTCTGCTCGGCCCGACTTCGGCCAATTCGAGCCCGGCGCGTTTCGTGTTCGTGAAGACACCGGAAGGCAAGGCGCGGCTGAGTCCCGCGCTGTCCGCAGGCAATCTGGAAAAGACGATGGCCGCGCCCGTCACGGTGATCGTCGGCATGGACATGGCCTTCTACGACCATCTGCCGAAGCTCTTCCCGCACGCCGATGCGCGCAGCTGGTTCGCGGGCAACGAAGCCGCGATCGCCGATACCGCGTTCCGCAACTCGACGCTGCAAGGCGGCTATCTGATCATGGCCGCCCGTGCGCTCGGCCTCGACACGGGCGCGATGTCCGGCTTCGACAAGGCGAAAGTGGATGCCGGGTTTTTCGCGGACACGACGATCCGGTCGAACTTCTTGATCAATCTCGGCTACGGCGACACGTCGAAGCTGTTCCCGCGCAGCCCGCGTTTTACGTTCGACGAAGCGGCGCAAATCGTCTGACGCCCGCTGGCGTTGCCCTAAAGCCGCCGCGCGCCGGGCAGCGTCAGCTTGCCATCAGCGCGACATAGAACACGATCGCGCCGATCAGCGCGCCGACGAAGCAGAAACCCTCTTCCGCCTCGTCGCCGCGCGATCGCAGCCACGCCCCGACCACGCCGAACAGGCCCGCCACGCCGAGCGCAACGAACACCATCACGACATAGAAGAGCGCTGTTCGCCCCAGCTCGGAAAAGTCGATGTGCTGGACGCCGTAGTAGACGCCAAGCGCCATCAGCGACAGCACGACCATAGGCAGCATCACGTGACTGCCTTCGTAGCCGATGTGATGCTCGCGATGCGCGAACTTTGTCGTTTTCATCATTCGTCTCCCCCCAAACCGCAAGCCGATTGGGCGATCAGGCGCCGCTGCCGCCTGCAGAGGAGTGTCTCGCGCGCCCGGGATACCGGGAACGGGACGCGAGGCCTGCCGCCGGCAGTCACGCTCCATTCCAGAATAGTCCGTCCGCGCGTCCAGTTCAATATCCATTTAATAAGCATTTAATCGGCATGACGAACAACTTGCAGCGCACGTATGCTGCATCGCAACGCCCACATATTGGCCGCGCCTCGACATGTCCGTACGGCTTCGGCAAGCGCACTGAACTGCTTGTAGAATGATTGGCCGCCGCTCTGCAACGGCGTGTGCTTTCTGCGACTCACCTTCCGCGCGATCCGCGCCCCACTTCCACCTATGCGCCGCCTATCGTTTTTCGTCCGGATCATTGCCATCGGCATCCTGCTGCATGTGTATGTCGGCATCCGGATCATTCCCGAACTGCCCCTCGATGCCGCCGTGAAAGGGCTGTGCGCGTTGTGGCTCGTGCTGTCCGTGCTGCTGATTCCCGTCGGCATGATCGCGCGCTCGCTCCAGCGGCAACCGCTCGGCGACCGGCTCGCGTGGGCGGGGCTGATTGCGCTAGGTCTCTTTTCGTCGCTGCTCGTGCTGACGTTCGCGCGCGAGCTGCTGCTGCTCGTCGTGATGATTGTTCAAGCAATCTCGCCGCAAGCGTTGAATCCCGCGCGCTGGGAGATCAATAGCGCGATCGCGGTGCCGCTGCTCGCGCTGCTGTCGACGGCTATCGGCTTTTTCAATGCGCGGCGCCGCGCGCGTGTCGTGTCGATCGACGTGCCGATCAAAGACCTGCCGCACGCGCTCGACGGCTTCACGATCGTGCAGATCAGCGACATTCACGTCGGGCCGACCATCAAGCGCGGTTATGTCGATGCAATCGTCGATGCCGTGAACCGGCTCGAGCCGGATCTGATCGCCGTGACGGGCGATGTCGTCGACGGCAGCGTCGAGCATCTCGCCGATCACACGCGGCCGCTGTCGCGGCTGAGCGCGCGGCATGGCGCATATCTGGTGACGGGGAATCACGAATACTATTCGGGCGCCCATGCGTGGATTGCCGAGTTTCAGCGGCTCGGCCTGCATGTGCTGCTCAACGAGCATGTGGTCGTCGAGCACGATGGCGCGCAAGCGGTGATCGCGGGCGTCACCGATTTTTCCGCGGGACACTTCGATCCCGCGCACGAGAGCGATCCCGCTGCGGCGCTCGAAGGCGCGCCCGGCGACGTACTGATCAAGGTACTACTCGCGCACCAGCCGCGTTCGGCAGAAGCGGCAGCCGATGCGGGCTTCACGTTGCAACTGTCCGGCCATACGCATGGCGGTCAGTTCTTTCCGTGGAATTTTGCGGTGCGGTTGCAACAGCCTTTTGTGGCCGGTCTTTCGCGGCTCGACAACCTGTGGGTCTATACGAGCCGCGGGACCGGGTATTGGGGACCACCCAAGCGTCTGGGCGCGCCGTCGGAGATCACGCGCTTGCGTCTGGTCGGCGGCGGCACCTGACGCCCGTCAGTTCAATTACGTCACACCGTGACGTTTCGCTCCGGCAGCATCGATCCCGTTTCCTGGAACCGCGCGTGCCATGCGAACGCTTCGCGCAGCACGTGCGGCGTTTGTCCGCCGAAGCGCAGCGCGTCACGATAATAGTCGCGCAGCAGATCGCGATACAGCGGATGCACGCACTTGTCGATGATCAGCGACGCCCGTTCACGCGGCGCGAGTCCGCGCAAATCCGCAAGGCCAATCTCCGTCACGACGATATCGACGTCATGTTCGTTGTGGTCCACGTGCGGCACCATCGGCACGACGCTCGAAATCGCGCCGTCCTTCGCGATCGATTTCGTCGCGAAGATCGCGCACGAAGCGTTGCGCGCGAAGTCGCCCGAACCGCCGATGCCGTTCATCATGTGCGTGCCGCCGACATGCGTCGAATTCACGTTGCCGTAGATGTCGAACTCGAGCGCCGTGTTCAGCGCGATCAGGCCCAGACGGCGAATCACTTCCGGATGGTTGCTGACTTCTTGCGGACGCAGCACGAGCCGGTCGCGGTAGCGCGCGAGATCGCCGAATACCTGCGCCTGGCGCTTTTCCGTCAACGTGATCGACGCGCCCGATGCGAACGTGACCTTGCCGGCGTCCATCAGATCGAAGGTCGAATCCTGCAGGACTTCCGAGTAGATCGTGAACGGCTCGAACGGCGAGTCGGCGAAGCCGGCCAGCACCGCATTCGCAATCGTGCCGATGCCAGCCTGCAACGGCGGCAGCGGCGACGGCATGCGTCCATGCGATACCTCATGCTGCAGAAAGTCGATCAGGTGACCAGCGATCAACCCCGTGTCTTCGTCGGCGGGCAATGCAGTCGACGGGCTGTCGGGCTTGTTCGTGATGACGATGGCGGCGATCTTCTCGGGCGGGATCTCGATCGCCGTCGTGCCGACGCGATCGCTCGGGCGCACGACGGGCAGCGGATCGCGATGCGGACGGCGGCCCGGAATCCAGATGTCGTGCAGGCCTTCGAGCGCGAGCGGCTGCGCCAGATTGATTTCGACGATCACCTTGTCGGCGAGAATCGCGAAGCTCGCCGAATTGCCGACTGATGTGGTCGGCACGATGCCGCCGGTCTCGGTGATCGCGACGGCTTCGATGATCGCGACGTCGAGCTTGCCGAGTTGACCGGCGCGCAACATTTCGACCGTCTCCGACAGATGCTGGTCGACGAACATCACGTCGCCGCGATTAATCGCCTTGCGCAACGTGCTGTCGACCTGGAACGGCATACGGCGCGCAAGCACGCCGGCATCCGTCAACAGACTGTCGACGCCATGACCCAGCGAGGCGCCCGTTATCAACGTGATCCGCAGCGGCTTGCCTTCGCTGCGCGCGCGCTCGGCCAGCGCAACGGGAACGGCCTTCGCATCGCCCGCGCGCGTGAAGCCGCTCGCGCCGACGCGCATGCCATTGTCGATCAGCAGCGCTGCCTGCGCCGCCGACGTGATCTTGCCGCGCACCGCGGCACAGCGAATCCGGTCTTCGTACATGATTAAAGTCTCTCCGATGTCACGCTCGCGAAAGCCGGAGTCCACGTCTTGTTGTTGGTGTGCGTGGTCCGGCTGTCGCTCGATTTCCGCTCATCCCACCTGATGCTTCAGGCGGCTGCGCGGTGCCGCTCTGGTCAGCTACCGAAATACATCACGCAGTAGCTCACGGGACCGACACACTCATCGGCCTTCTTCGCCCGTTTCGCGACGGGACGCTGCGCTTCGGGTTGCGCGACGCGAGCTGCGTTCGCCTGTGCGACCTGTTGCGCGCTTTCGTCCGCCGGCGCCGTCTGCGCGTGCGCAAGCGCCGCAGCGGACAACGAACAGGCAATCAGGACCAACTTCAGCGCTTTCATTTCAATCTCTCCAGTTGTTTCAATGGCTGCGTAAGCAGTGGTTCCAATATATGACTGAGATCGGTGTGGATTAAGAGGGACGGCTGGAAGGCATTCTTCCTGGTTGCGGCAAGATCGGTACAGAGGCGTTTGGTGGGGGTCTTCGCGCGTGTGTGGCGCGTCGTGTCGGCGCAAAAGACTGTTGTGTCGATTGCGCTGATGAAGACGTGTCGGGGATTAACGCGTGTCGAAGGGCGCGCCTTTGTCGAGCAGCGCCGTGCGGATGAAATGCAGGCAACTGAGAATGCGCTGCTGATCGTGACGTTTCTCGCGATCCGTGTGGACGGTTTCCAGCACTTGCTGCACGACCCGCATCGCCGCACGCACGGAGATTTGGGTTCGCTCGGCATGCGCGCGGTCGGGCCGCTCGAATAGCTGCGCGAGATCGCGCGTGACGCGATCGAGAGACGGTTTCCATCGGGCGTGCACGTCGCTCGCGTATGTGGCGCGTTCTATCTCGCTGCGTAGGTCGATGGTGGCGTGGCCGACTTCGAGCGTGGCGAGCATCCATCTGAGCGCGTTGCGATGGCGTCGCGAGCGCTTCGGCAGCAGCATGCGCAACTGGTGCATCAGGTCGTGCGTGCTCGACTGGAAGCGCTGCGCGAGACCCGCCAGCGGCGCCGTGCACGCCAGCGTGACCTGACTGCGCAAGTCGCCTTCGATACGCGCGATCAGCCACGGCATCTGCACCGGAAAGACGATTGCGGCGCCGATGGCCGTCACGAGCATCGACACGACGATCGCGATGCCGTTGTTGATCAGCAGATCGGGCGCGTAGACGACGACGTTGTCGGGCGCGGCGAGCAGGCAGAAAAATACCGTGAAGCCAACGCCATACCCCGCTGTCTTCGTCCGCGACGCGAAGAAGGTGCCGGCCGCAAGCACGGGCGCGAGCATCGCGCACAGCAGCGGGAAACCATCGACGGCGGGATAGACGTAGCACGTGACCAGATAGCCGGCGATCGTCGCGCACGCCGCGCCGACCGACATCTGCAGCGCGAGCTTGACGGGGTTCGGCGCCGATGAAGTCAGCGCGCAGGTGAGCGCCGCGCCGATCACGGCCATGCCGCCGCTCGGCCAGTTCGTCGCGATCCAGAACCAGCTGATCGCGCCGACGACAGCCGCCGTGCGCGCAAACGTGCAAGCCACCACGAACGCGTTGGTGCGGCTTACGTAGCGCACGGGCGGCCGCTCGCGCGCCGGATTGTGATTGGTCTCCAGCGACGCATACGTATCGATATAGCGGATGAACTCGACGACGAAGCGATACAGCAATTCGCCCGCTGTGTCGAAATCGGGCAGACATTGCGGCTCGTCGGATTCCAGCGGCCGGCGTGTCGCACGCATTCTGGCGGGCAGCGTCGACTGGAAGGCTTTGAGTCTGATCGCGATGCGGGCGGCATCGGATGAATCGAAGCGACGCACTTTGTGTGCGCCGAGCAATTGCGAAAGCTCGTGTAAATATGGCGCAGTCGCTTGCACGACCTGGACAGATGGATTGTCGCGCAGGCGCTTTCTCAACTGATGCAGCGCATGCAGTCGTGCGCAAACATCCATGAACTCGTGGTTCAACCTTGCAAGCACCTGACTGCGCGAGCGCATGCCGGGATCCTCGAAAGCGGCGAACGCCCGTGTGGCCTCGAAACCCACGACTTCATCGACGAGATCCGCGAAATAGCGCTCGGACGTGCCGCGCTCGACGGCCCCGTCGAGCACTTTCATAGCGAAGGCAGTAAAATTGAGATGCCTCGATTGCAGCGCGTTTTGCAGCGCGAGACTCGATCGACGCGGCACGATCAGCGCGCTGACGGCCGCCGAGCAGATGATGCCGATCGCCACTTCCGCGGCGCGCGTCAACGCGGCGAGAAACAGGCCATTCGGCTGCATCACCGTCGGGATGCCGATCAACGCCGCGGTATAGCCAGCCAGCACGAAGCCGTACCACCGAAAATGCCGATACCGGACTGCCGCCGCCACGCACGCGCCCATCCAGGCGGTGATGCCGAGCATGTACAGCTCGGGCTGCTGCGCGAACAGCGCGCCAAGCAGCAGCGCGGCCAGCATGCCGACGAAGGTCCCGACGATCCGATAAAAACTCTTCGCGAGTACCATCCCGCTGAACGGCTGCATCAGGACGAACACCGTCGTCATCGCGGTGCGCGGTTGCTGCAGTTCGAGCAGCATCGCGATGCCCAGCGCAAGCAGCGCAGCCAATACCGTCTTGAACAGATGAAGCCAGATGAGGCCGTCGGTGGTCGCCCACTCTGTGCCGGCGTCGGCGATCGCGCGCAGCATGCCAGCCCGCCATCCGAAAGTATCGGACGACACTTGCTTGATCGCATGCTGGCGTTTCATCGATTAATACCGCGCTGGGTCGTAGTCGGAGGAATGCGCGAATCGGACTGGCGCACGCCTACCCTGAAGGCGCCGATTGTAGGAGCCTACAATGTGTGGATTAATGGGAGGCGTCGGGAACGTCCCTTCCAGATCACTCAACAATGGCAGCCCGCGACAGGCGGACAATAACGTTTTGATGTCGATCAAGAAGGATTGATGGATACGTTACAAAACATGCGAGTGTTCGTGCGCGTCGTCGAAGCAGGCAGCTTCACGGCAGCGGCGCAATCGCTCAATACGACGACGGGCGCGATGTCTCGTGCGGTTTCAGAACTCGAGGCGCATTTGCGGACGCGTCTGCTCAATCGATCGACACGGCGCCTCGCGTTGACAACTGCCGGTGAGACATATCTGAAGCGATGTCAGCAGATTCTTGCTGATATCGACAATGCGGAAGAAGAAGCGAGCGGCGCGCATGAGCGGCCATCGGGCGTGCTGCGGATGCATAGCTTTGCGAGCATCGGACAGCACTATGTGTTGCCTGCCATTTCGCGGTATCGCGCGCTGTATCCTGAAGTGGCCGTTGAGTTGACGCTCTCGCAGCAGTTGCCGGATCTGTTCGAGGGAAGCGCGGATGTGGCTGTCGTAGGCGCGTCGACGCTGCCCAATTCGGATCTCGTGTCGCTTTTGCTTGGCACGACGTTCAGCATTCTGTGCGCGTCGCCCGCGTATATTCACGCACACGATGCGCCAAAAACGCCCGCCGACCTGTTGCATCACGACTGTTTGTTGCTCAAGACGCCCGCTTTTCCAACCAGCGAATGGACACTCGATGGCCCTAACGGCAGCGAAGTGCTGAATGTGAATGGGCCCGTGCAAGTGAATATCGCCGAATCGCTGATTGTCGCGATTCGCGAGGGTATTGGGATCGGGATATTGCCGTTGTACGCCGCTATCGACGGATTGCGGTCAGGGTCAATCGTGCGCGTGCTGCCGGAGTACACGCTGCAGAAGATGAATGTCTATGCGCTGTATCCGTCGCGCAAGTTTATCGACGCGAAGACGAGGACCTGGGTGGAGTTTTTGCGGACGCATTTGCCGCAGGTTATTGCTCGCGATGTCGCGCTGTTGGGGGAAGTTGGCCGCCAGAATATCGCCGCCGATGATGCGCTGCACGCGAATGAAGGTGGCGAAGCTGCACCGCGCAGTTAAGCAGTGAGGTGAGACGCGTGGCCGGCGAGTTTGCGTTGTTGCTGGATCGCCGGCTGCGTGGATCTGCACGTGACAGTTGTCTTTCGACAAGGCGGTATCGTCAAGGCTATCGCGTGACGGTTATGCGGCGGAATGTCGACTGGGGATGGCGGGAATGAACATGCTCGGGCCATTGCGGCCCGGCCACGCTGTCGGGCGCGACCTTAAAACGCGCGCCCACAAACGCCAAGACCCCGCTTTTGAGGGCGGGGTCTTGGTCTTGGGTAAGGAGCCTGACGATTACCTACTTTCACACGGGCAATCCGCACTATCATCGGCGTGGAGTCGTTTCACGGTCCTGTTCGGGATGGGAAGGGGTGGTACCGACTCGCTATGGTCATCAGGCATGAGGGGTTGCCGCGTCGCATCTGGGGTGCGCCACAGCCAATCTGGAAGAAGCGTAAAGAGGGTGGGTTGTGTTGTTTCTGGCACAACACCGATCTCAACCTGTGTGTCCTGCTCACCCCGTTGGGGTAAGACACACCTGTTATAGGATCAAGCCTTACGGGCAATTAGTATCAGTTAGCTTAACGCATT